>DASSUT010000038.1:0-14523 GCA_035706725.1 Gaiella sp.
CTCTACATGGGCGTCGCTCCGTTCGAGGGAACGTTCCGGGACTTCACCGCGACGCTCACCGAGGACGGGCTGCACGGGGTGGCGGGCGCCGCGAGCATCGACGTCGACGACGACCAGCTCGCCGGCCACCTTGCGTCGCCGGACTTCTTCGACACCGCCGTCTACCCCGAGCTCCGTTTCGCGGGCGGGCCGCTCGAGTCCGGCGTCGACGGAACGGCCGTCATCGAGGGCAACCTCGTCGTGAAGGGCAACAGCGTCCCGGTCACGCTCACGGGCACGCTGACCGCGCCGGTCTCGGATCCGTACGGCACCACGAAGCGCGGGCTCACGCTCACGGGCACGGTCGACCGCACGCGGCTCGGGCTGACCTGGAACGCGCCGCTGCCCGAGGGTGGCTCGATGCTCGCCGACGACGTCGAGCTGACCGCCTCGCTGCTCCTCGTCGCCGCGGGAGCGCGGTAGCGATGCGCATTCTCGGAATCTCGGGAAGTCTCCGAGCCGACTCCCTCAACACGGAGCTCCTCCGCCTCGCCGCGGAGGAGCTCCCCGAGGGCGTGGAGCTCGAGGTCTACGACGAGCTCGCGGAGATCCCGCCGTTCGACAACGACCTCGTCGATCTTCCACCCGACGCGGTCGAGCGGCTCAAGGACGCCATCGCCGGTGCCGACGCGCTGCTCGTCGCGACACCCGAGTACAACGGCTCGATTCCCGGCCAGCTCAAGAACGCATTCGACTGGGTCTCGCGGCCGCTCGCCGACAACCCGGCGCGCGGCAAGCCCGCCGCGGTGATCGGAGCGAGCACGAGCTCGTTCGGCGGCATCTGGGCGCAACGGGAGTTGAAGAAGGTGCTGGGCATCATCGGCGCGCACGTGCTCGACGCGGAGCTACCGGTCGCGAAGGCGGCGGATCGCCTCGCCGACCCGGACCCGGAGCTGCTCGAGCAGCTCGCCTCCGTCGTCGACTCGCTCGTCGCGGGTGCGAGCGATCGGCTGGAGACGGCCGCGTCGACGAGGTAGGCGTGGCTCGGGCCTCGGCCCGAGCCACGCTGTGCGAGACTCGCGCGATGCGGGTCACCATGCTTCTGGCCGACTTCGCGCAGGTGAGCGACGGGAAGCTCACCGTGGTCGGCGGCGGCTGGTCGCTGACGGGGCCCGAGCCCGTCCCGTTCGGGATCGCGATCCTCATTCGCGTCCCGTGGGACCAGGCGAACCAGCGCCACGTGATGCGCCTCGAGCTGCTCGACGCCGACGGGCAGGCGGTCGAGATGGACACCGACGAAGGCCGCCAGCCTGTCGTCTTTTTCGACGACGTGCCGTTCGAGGTCGGCCGGCCGGCGGGTCTCAAGCCCGGGACACCCCTCGACTTCCCGGTCGCGATCAACTCCGGCCCGCTGCCGCTCGACCCCGGGCGCTACGAGTGGCGGCTGACCATCGACGCCGAGGCCGACGACGACTGGCGGCTGCCGTTCTCCGTCCGCGCCGAGGCGGACGAGGTCTGAGCACGGCGGCTCCGCGTCCGCGCCTGGGCTTCGCTGCCGCACTCGCCGGGTGCGTTCTCACCTGTGTCGCAGCCGCGCCGGCGGCCTCGCCGCAGCCGCTCGAGACCCTCGTCGGCGTCCGGCTCGTGGTCGGGATGGAGGGCACGTCGCCGAGTCCCGCACTGCTCGCGCGAATTCGCGCCGGGCGCGTCGGCGGCGTGATCCTCATGGGCGCGAATGTCCGCAGCGCGCCCCAGGTGCGGGCGCTGACCGCCGCGCTGCGCGGAGCTGCCCGGCAGGGAGGCCGTCCGCTCCTGATCATGACCGACCAGGAGGGCGGGCTCGTCCGCCGCTTCCGGTGGGCGCCTCCAGCGGCGACGGCCGAGCAGCTCGGGACGCGTACGGAGGGCGCGATCCGCAAGAGCGGCCGGTCGACGGCGCGGGCGCTCGAGCGTCTCGGTGTGGACGTCGACCTGGCGCCGGTCGCGGACGTTCCCTCGGTTCCTGGCTCGTTCATCGCAGCACAGCACCGCGGCTTCTCGACGACGCCCATGCGTGCCGCGAAGGACGTCACCGCGTTCGCGGCCGGCCTCCTCGACGGCGGAGTCGCGCCGACGCTGAAGCACTTCCCGGGCCTCGGCTTTGCGACGGCCTCGACCGACGACGCGGCCGTGCGCATCGCCGCCCCGGAGGAACAGCTCGCGCCGGGGCTCGCGCCGTACCGCCGCGCGATCGCTGCGGGCGTCGCACCGCTCGTGATGGTCTCGAACGCGGCCTACACCGCCGACCGCAACCGCGTCGCCGCCTGGTCGCCGCACACGCAGGAGCTGCTCTCGACCCTGGGGTTCACCGGCGTGACGATCACCGACGCGCTCGAGCCGCTCGCCCGAACGCACCGCGTGACGCTCACGCAGGCCGCGCTCCGAGCCGCGCGCGCGGGCGTCGATCTCCTGCTGATGGTCGGGGACGAGCGCTCGACCGACGCGGTGTACGAGGGGCTGCTCGCGGCGGCCCGGGCGGGCCGGCTGCCGCGCGCCACGCTCGAGCAGAGCGCGGCCAGGATCGACGACCTGGCCGCGACCTACTCGGGCTAGATTCCTCCCCGATGCGGGGACGCGGGATCGGGGCTGCCGTGCTCTACGGCCGGAGCGCAGCGCGGATCGCGCGCCGTCGCCGGCGGCTCGGCTCGGAGGAGCGCCTCGTGTTCGTGGTCGGCTCGCCGCGCTCCGGGACGACCGTCACCGCGAGCCTCGTCGGATCGCTGCCCGGCTTCGTCGACCTCGACGAGGTTCAGCCGTGGAAGGCAGCGATCCCACGGCTGATGGGCCGTCCCGAGGACGAGGTCGCGCGGCGGCTGCGGAGGATCCTCGAGCGCGTCCGGCGGCTCGGCCTCGCGACGGGGCTGCGCGGGGTCGAGCAGACGCCCGAGACGAGCTTCGTGCTGGCAGCCGTCTTGCGCGCGTACCCGCGGGCGCACGCGATCCACGTGATCCGCGACGGGCGCGACGTCGTCACGTCGCTGCTCGAGCGAGGCTGGCTCAGCGCGGAGCGGACGGGAACCGACGACGCCAACCTCGCGTTCGGCGCATACCCGCGCTTCTGGGTCGAGCCGGAGCGCAGAGACGAGTTCGTTCAGGTGTCGGACGCGACGCGGGCCGCTTGGGCGTGGCGCCGGTATGTGACCGCTGCCGCGGCGGTCCCCGAGCGGACGGTCGAGGTGCGCTACGAGCAGCTCGCGACGGACCCCGTCGCCGCGGCGAGACCGGTGGCCGCTGCGCTGGGCGTCGACCCGGAGCTCGTCGCCGAGCGCTTCGCTCAGGTACACGACCGCTCCATGGGGCGCTGGCGCCGGGACCTGAGCCCCGACCAGCTCGCGGACGTCGAGCGCGAGGCCGGCGACGCGCTGGTCGCGGCCGGCTACGCGCTCAGCTCGCCGCCGGCGTAGCGTCCGGGACGACGCCGATCCGCTCGAGCTCGGACAGCACGAGCGCGACCGATTCCTCCGGGCTCAGCGCGACGGTGTCCGCCACCACTTCGGCGTCGTACGGGTCCTCGTAGGGGTCGTCGACGCCGGTGAAGTGCGTGATCTCGCCGGCGAACGCCTTCGCGTAGAGACCCTTGACGTCACGGCGGGCGCACTCCTCGAGCGGGGCCTTGACCCACACCTCGACGAACGGCCCCTGCTGTTCGACGATGGCGCGTGCGCGCTTGCGGGTCGCGTCGTAGGGGGAGATCGCGGCGACCACGACCGCGGCCCCGTGCCGGGTGAGCCTCGAGGCGACCCAGCCGATCCGCTCGATGTTCGTGTCGCGGTCCTCGCGCGAGAAGCCGAGACCCTTCGAGAGGTGCGTCCTGACGACGTCGCCGTCGAGCATCTCGACGTGGGCGCCGCGCCGCTCGAGCTCCTCCGCGAGAGCATGGCCGATCGTCGTCTTCCCGGCGCCCGAGAGGCCCGTGAGCCAGACCGTGAAGCCGGTGCTCCGTGCCGCTGTCACGGGCGGATTGGTACCAGAGGCGGTCCCGCGTCAGCGCGGCATGGCGGCGCTCGGGTGGAGGAAGGGAACGCTCGAGCGCCAGCCCGCGCGCAGGATCTCGACGAGCGAGGGTGGCGTGATGAGCGTCGCGCGGCCGCTCGGCCGGGCTTCGGAGACGCCGTACCCGGCGGGCGACCACGGCAGGAGGGCGTCGCCGAGCACGAGCAGCGGCCGCCCGTCGCCGAGGACGAAGGCGCCGTCCGGCAGGTCGTCGAACGCGGCGTCACGGAGCCGGTGCCCGCGCGTCGCGGGCTCCACGCGCTCCACGTGGAGCCGCGCGTCGATCGCAGCTGCGCCGGACTCACCGTGGAGGTCGCGCCACAGCGTCGAGAACCGGTCGTAGTCCTCGCGGCGGCACTCCGCACAGGGCCGGTGGCCGGCTGCGAGAGCGGTCGCCTCGTCGAGGAAGAAGAGCTCGGTGTACCGGCCCGGCTGCATGAGCGGGGAGCGGCGGCGGTCGCGGAACTCGAGCCGGCAGGCGATCCAGCGAGTGACCTGGTAGCGCCGGCGGATGTTGCCCGCGGCGTCGTGGAGGCAGCCTCGGTTGCCGTAGACGAGGCCGCGGCCAGGGTCGGCGACGGGCTCGCCGAGGGGCGTCATACGGTTTCGCAGCGTCATCTCGCGGCCCACATAACCGGATCACAACATCCCCTTGCATAGGGTGTGAGCATCGACTGGACGGTCTTCCACGCGGTCAACAGCTGGGTGGCGACGCGCGACTGGATCGAGGATCCCACCACGGCGCTCGCAGACGTCGTCGTGCCGCTCTACGCGCTCGCGACCGTCGGCCTCTGGTTCGCCGCGCGGCCCTACGGGAACGTGCGCTGGAAGCTCGCCTCCGCGTCGGGCCTCGTCGCGGCCGCGGTGGCGCTGCTCACGAACCAGGTGATCTCCCATCTCTGGGAGCGGCCCCGTCCGTATGTCGACCACCCCGCCATGACGCATGTTCTCGCGGCGCGTACGACGGATCCCTCGTTCCCGAGCGACCATGCTGCGGCGGCGTTCGCGATCGCCTTCGCCGTGCTCGTGTTCTCGAGACGAGCGGGTGCGGTCTTCCTCGTCGCGGCCGCCGTCGTCGGCCTCTCGCGGGTCGCGCTCGGGATGCACTACCCGAGCGACGTGCTGGGCGGCGCGCTCGTGGGGCTGGCGTCCGCCGCGCTCGTCACCACCGTCGGGCGGCCGTGGATCTCATGGCTCGTGACGCTCGTCAGCCGCGTGACAGACCCGTTGCTGCGGCCGGTGTGGGAAGCATTCGGCCGGAGCGTGCCCGCGCGGCGCTGACCGTTGGGGGGAGCGGCGAGGCCGCTCCCCCCACGTCGTCCTAGCGGCTCGCGACCTCGCGTACGCGCTGCTCGACCTCCGCGCGCGGCTTGCCCGTCTTCTCCGAGACCTTGTCCACGATCCGATCCGGATCGTCGCCCGCCTCTTCCATGTCGCTGTCGCTGATCTCGTCGAACTCCTGGACGATGCGCGACTTGATGTCCTGCGCGCGACCCATGAGGTCGCTCTTGATGTCGTCGAGTCCCACGCTCGCTCCTCCCGTTCGGATCGGCCCTCGGCGAGGGCGCCATCAGGGACGTCCTCTCCGCCCAGGCTCCGAGCCAAACACCCGCCTCACCCGTC
This sequence comes from Gaiella sp., assembly GCA_035706725.1. Classification (GTDB taxonomy): domain Bacteria; phylum Actinomycetota; class Thermoleophilia; order Gaiellales; family Gaiellaceae; genus Gaiella. The sequence continues at coordinate 5,635 of DASSUT010000038.1, forward strand.
GCTCGTACCGACGAACTCCTCCAGCCGGGCACGTCCGTCGCCGACCAGTGGCACGCCGTGCGCGAGCAGGAGGTGGTCGAACTCGAGCTCGTCGAGTAGTCGCGTGTAGGCCGCGAAAAGCGCGAGCTTCGTTCCCGGGGGGTCGTCCATGAGGCTGTCGCGGACGAAGGCGAGCGCGCTGTCGGGACCGCCGCGCACGACCCCGTCGGCGACGGCGAGCGCGCCCTGCTCGGGAAGGTGGAGCGCGGTCTCGTCGGGGCAAATCCCGCCGACCTCGCAGGCGACGAGGCCGCCGGGAAGCGTGTCGCCGGGCTCGAATCCCTCGACCTGCTCGCCCTGCGCGAACTCGTGCAGGCCGGCGCGGTTGCAGTGCACCGTGCACCCGAACGTCTCCACGAAACGGCCGCTGTCGCGGTAGTGATGACGGTTCGTGAGCAGCACTGCCTGCGGCGTCGTCTGCTGCTCCGCGAACCACTCGATGCCCAGGTCGGGCGGGACGAGCGGGTCGAGCAGGACGCCGGACGCCTCGACCCAGTACGAGGACACGAGGATCCCGATGCGCGGATGCGGCGTCGTCCAGTGGAAGAGACCCGGGACGAGCTCGCGCATGAGCGCACGATACTCGCCCGTCGGCCGCCTGCTGTGCGGTGCGCGGTAGGGTGCCCGGCATGCGAACGATCGTTGTCGGCTACGACGGTGAGCAGAGCGCCGAACGTGCGCTCGACCGCGCGATCGAGGACGCACGGGACTCCAAGGGCCGGCTCGTCGTCGTCGCGGTGTCGGAGATGCTGCTCGACCCGGAGGGGCCGCAGAACTTCGGGACGCTCGACGACAGCCCCGCGCGCATGATCCCGCTCGTCGAACCGCCCGAGCTCGAGCCGGTGTTCGTGGAAGCGAGGCAGCGCATCGAGGCCGCGGGCGTGAAGGCCGACTACGTGTGGGGCGTCGGCGACCCCGCGACGACCATCGTCAACGCTGCGACGGACCGCAAGGCCGACGTGGTGGTGCTCGGAGCACATCACCACGGCTTCCTCTCTCGCATTCTCGGAGCGGACGTCGCCTCCGAGGTGAAGCGCTCGGTCGGCTGCGACGTCGTCGTGGTCGACTAGGCGCTGGGCGCTACGCGCTCTGGAGAACGGCCTCGGCCCGCGACGGCTCGAACCACCCGTCGACGAGCGGGAGGAAGAGGTCGAGGATCATGGCCTGCTCGTCCGGGGGCAGCACCTCGAAGGTGGTCAGCGCACCCGCCGAGACGACGTGGAGCGCAAAGCGGCGCCGCTGGTCCTCGGGGAGGCTCGCGACAGCTTTCTCGAGCGCGGCCCGGGCCCGCCCCGTGAGCTGGTCGCGCTCGTGGTCGTCGCTGTACAGGAACACGAGCTTCGCGTGGTCGAGCGCCCCGAACGCGCAACGGACACCCGGCGCGAGCTTCGACTCCTTGAGGAGCGAGCGGAGCGGGTCGTACACGGCCTTGCGGATCACCGGGTTCCCGCGCACGAACGAGAACCTGCTGCCGTGCCCCGCGCTGCGGCCGATGTTCACGACCTTCCCGTGCTCGAGCACCGGAGGCGCAATGCAGACCGCTCCGAGGCATGCCGGGTGCCCCACGAGGCTCAGCGCGACGCGGCTGCCGTAACACGTCCCGACGACCGCGTACTGCGAGACCCCGAGCACCTCGCTCGCCGTCGTCAGCACGTCGAGCGCCTGGCGCGAGGCCGAGCCGACGTCCGACAGCGCCCACGACTCGACGATCCCGGGACTGTCGCCCACGCCCGTGTAGTCGAACCGGACGGACGCGAGACCGTGCTCGGCAGCGCGCTGCGACACGAGCGCGCTCATGGTCGAGCCGATCGCGACGTGACGGCCGGTTCCGGCGAGCGTGAGCACGATGCCGCGCGGCTCGCCGTCGGGCACCGTCAGCACGGCCGCCACCTCTCCGCCGTCGGCGGGCACCCAGATCGGGAACTGCCTCACGTCGTCGCCGCCAGTGGCTCGGCGTGCCGGTGCCCGGCGACCCACGTCGCCGTGACCTCGGCCACGTGCCGGTCGAGCTCGAGTCGCGTGTCGACCCGTACCGGGCCGGCGTTCATGTAGTAGTACTCGCCGAACGGGGCGAACAACGGGTCTTCGATCACGGTCGTCGTCACGTCACCGCCCAGCGCCTCGAGCTGGTCGCCGAGGGCGCGGAGCGTCGGCGAGAGCTGGCCGTTCGGCGCGACGCCGACGAGGAGCGAGCGGCCGCGGAACGACCGCAGGTCCGTGGAGAGATCGACCGCGGAGATCTCGTCCGCTTCGGCTTGCGAGAGCCACAGCCCCTGGAGCATCGTCGACCCCTGCGTCTCGAGCTCCTTGCGCGGGGCGGCCGTACCCGCCGTCGGAGCACCGGAGCCGCCGAGGCCGTCGATCTCGGCCGTCCGGACGAGCTCGGCCACCGCGTGCCTGCGCATGATCTCCTTCAGGAAGCGCTTTCCGCGCGGCACGGGCTCGATCAGCACCAACGCCGACAGCCCGAGGCGGTCGCAGGCCAGCGCGGCCGCGGTCCCGCCGAAGAACGAGCCGACGAGGCCGACCGTCTGCGCCCCGAGCTCACCCGTGACGAGGCGAACGGCATCCTCGATCTCCCGGAGCCGCTCTGCGAGGTCGATCTCCCGGGCGAGGCCGTCGTGCGGATGGACATCCGGTCGGATACGGAGCGTGGGATGGCCCTCCGCCGCGAGCCGTCTCGCGGCCATGGCCTCCAGTCGCCGGAGGTTGCCGTGCTCGGGGCCGATCGACGGGCAGACGATCCAGGCCTCGTCACGGGGCGCCTCGAGCGGCGCCGCGAGGAGCGCAAGCGAAGCTCCTGCGCCGAGCCGGCACTCCATGAACTCCTCGAAGATCCCGTCCGCCGGCGCGTCGTGCCGTCGCAGCTGCGCCAGTCGCTCCTCGTCGATGCTGATTCGTCCTCCCCTGCACGGGCCGGGCGTCGCTTTCCCGGCCGCGACGATCATATGCCTACCGTGGGACGGTATATACGGCGAGATGCGCCGCTCGTCAAGCCGCGTGTCTCCGGCGGGCGTTGCCGTCACGACGAGACCGTCGTGTCTCCTGGACAGGCACGATCCGACCGTGCACGATCCGCGCAGCCCGATCTGAAAGGTGGAGAGCTTCCGTGTCGACCCAGCAGCAGATCCAAGACCTGATCATCGACAATCTGACCTGGACCGGATCTCGGGACGAGCTGACGGACGACTACCCGTTGATCGAGAAGCACGTGATCGACTCGCTCGGCATGCTGAAGCTGATCTCGCTGCTCGAGGAGCAGTTCGGCATCGACGTCGACGAGGAGGATCTCGTCCCGGCGCATTTCTCGACGATCGGCGACATCGCGGCCTTCGTCGAGTCGAAGCGCGCGTAGCACGCCCTCCCAGGCCGGTGCGTCAGCGCCGCCGGTTCCTGCGGCGCGTGGGTGGCGGCGCGGTGCTCTCCCGGACGACGAGCTTCGTCGGGAGGATCGCCTTGCGACGGCGGCGGCGCGGCGGGCGGTCGCCGGCGATCGCCTCGAGGAGCCACTCGGCGGCGAGCCGGCCCTTTTCCTCGTGCGGCTGGGCGACGGTCGTCAGCGCGGGTGTCGCGAACGTCGCCGCCGCGCTGTCGTCGAAACCGACGACCGACAGCTGCCCGGGAACGGCGACGCCTAGCTCCGAGGCGGCCTGGAGGGCGCCGAGGGCGAGTACGTCGCTCATCGCCACGATCGCGGTCGGCGGCGAAGCCCTCCCGAGGAGGTCGAGCACGGCTCTACCCGCGGGTCTCGTCGCGTTCGGGCGGCAGGTACGGACGAGACTCTCGTCCCAGGCGTCGCCGAGGCCCTCCTGGTATCCGGCGAGGCGCTCCGCCGCGATCTCGAGCACGAGCTTCCGCTCGGGGTCGATCGCGGTCACGAAGGAGAGCACCCCGACACGGCGGTGCCCGAGCTCGAGGAGGTGCTCTGCGGCCGCGCGCGCGGCCGCACGGTCGTCGATGCCGATGAGCGGCGTCGGCAGATCACGCGGCTGGTCGACGGTGACCACTGGCAGGCCGCGGGCCACTGCCGCCTCGACCCGCGGGTCGTTCCGGACGGCCGAGTACACGATGAACCCGTCGACCGCCGCGCCCCGAACCGCCTCGGCAGTCGTCTCCCGGTAGCGGCTGTCCGGGATCAGGAGAAGCCCCATGGGCGCCCCCTCCATCCCGTCGGCGACACCGCCGAGGAACGCGGGAGCGGCCGGGTCGGTGAACTGGTACCGCAGCCGTTCGCTGACGATCAGCCCGAGCGCGCCCGCCCGGCCGGTGCGCAGGCGGCGCGCCGCAGGATCCGGGCCCGCATAGCCGAGCGCCTTCGCCGCCTCGAGGACGCGGGCGCGAACGGTTTCGGAGACGAGCTCCGGCCGGTTGAACGCCTGCGAGGCACTCCCCATCGAGACCCCCGCGTGCGCCGCGACGTCGCGCAGCCTGGCGCGCCCTCGCGCCTGATCAGACATACGGTCAACCGTACTGCATGGGGTGAATCGTTTCATATACCTTCGCCTTGAAACGGTTCATGTGTGAGAGGAGAACCTCGTGCTCGACCTCCTTGCGGGAATCCAGATGGCGCGGCGCGCCACAGAAGGCCAGTTCGTCGACGACGATCGCGCGCGTCCCGAGAGACGTCCGCGCCGTCTGCTCCTTCACGTGCCGTCGTTCCTCCGCCGTTCCGCCGACGCGGATCGCTCGGAGCGGCCGGTCGCCCCGCTCGGCCGCGCGGACGCCTGCTGAGCCCCCGAGCGGCTACCCTCGCTGCATGACGCTGCTCCGCGCCCGCGTGAACGAGGTTCGGCCGGTTCCGGCCGTCGACTCGCGGCCGCCGTTCGTCCACGTCCCGGCGTAGGCGCTCTCGCCCCTCGGCGGGAGCGCCGAGGACAACCCGCCGCACGTCGACGCCAACGAGGGGAGCACATGAGCGCCAACGCACTACCGAGCCAGACGACAGACTTTCCCGCCTGGTACGGCGAGGTCGTCCGCCGCGCCGCGCTCGCGGAGAGCTCCGTTGTCCGCGGCGCGATGGTGATCAAGCCGTACGGGTACGCGATCTGGGAGGCGATCCAGCGCGAGCTCGACGACCGGATCAAGGCGACCGGCCACGAGAACCTCTATTTCCCGCTGTTCGTGCCCGCCTCGGTGCTGGCGCAGGAAGGCGAGCTCGTCGAGGGATTCGCTCCCGAGGTCGCGGTCGTCACCGAGGCGGGCGGCAAGACGCTCGAGGAGCCGCTCGCCGTACGACCCACGTCAGAGGCGCTGATCTGGTCGACCTACGCCCGCTGGGTGCAGTCCTACCGCGACCTGCCGCTCCTCTACAACCAATGGGCCAACGCGGTCCGTTGGGAGCTGCGGCCGCGCCTCTTCCTGCGGACGAGCGAGTTCCTGTGGCAGGAGGGGCACACGGCTCACGAGACGGAAGCAGAGGCGGTGGCCGAGGCGCTGACGATCCTGCACGAGGTCTACGCGGACACGATCGAGAGCGTGCTCGCGATCCCCGTGCTGCGGGGCCGCAAGAGCGAGAGCGAGCGGTTCCCCGGTGCCGTCGACACGTACACGCTCGAAGCTCTCATGCGCGACGGCAAGGCGCTGCAGGCGGCCACGTCGCACTATCTCGGACAGGGTTTCGCGCGGACGTACGGCGTCCGCTTCAGCGGCCGCGACGGCAGCGAGCATTACCCGTACGCGACGTCCTGGGGTGCGACTTCGAGGCTGGTCGGCGGAGTCGTGATGGTGCACGGAGACGAGCGCGGCCTGAGGCTCCCGCCTCGCGTCGCGCCGCAGCAGGTGGTGGTGGTGCCGATCTTTCGCGAGGAGGACCGGGCGGAGGTACTGCAGGCGGCCGCCGCCCTGGGCGACGAGCTGCGGGCGGTCGGCGTTCGCGTCCGTGTGGACGACCGCCCCGAGTATCGGCCGGGGTTCAAGTTCAACGAGTGGGAGCTCAAAGGCGTTCCCCTCCGGATCGAGCTCGGCGGCCGTGACCTCGCCTCGGGATCGGTGACCGTCGTACGGCGCGACACGGGCGAGAAGAGACAGATCGAGCGGCCGCACGTCGCGTCCGCGGTCGAGGAGCTGCTGGGCCTGGTCCAGGCCTCGCTCTTCGGCTCCGCGCGCGACGAACGCGACCGGCGAACGCTCCGCGACCCGAGCGGTTACGGGGAGATGCTCGACTACCTCCGCGACGCCGCGGGCTTCGTCGAAGCGCCGTGGTGCGGGAGCGCCGAATGCGAGGCGCGCGTCAAGGCGGACAGCTCCGCGACGATCCGCTGCCTACCGCTGGACCAGGAACGTACGGATCCCCATCGGTGCCTCTGCTGCGGACGCCACGCCGAGACCACCGCCGTCTGGGCGCAGGCGTACTAGCGACGCTCGAGCAAACTGCCGCGCTGAGGCCGGCCGGGCAGGAGAACGCGCGCAACCCGCCGTCGTCAGGTGTCGAGCTCGCTCGGATCGTCACCGTGGCCGGGCCGTGGGCCGGTTTCTGGGGCATGTCGGTTTCGCCCACTAGCCACGCACGCCGCAAAGTTCTCGCGCGGAGAACGAGGCCGGGCGGGGCCGGAATGGGCGGGAAAGGCACATCGCGGCCGAGACGGAGTTCAACCCGACCGGCTTTCGCTACCCGTGTGCCCCGCCCGCGGAGCTTCCGAGTCGTTTCGTGGTCGTGAAACGCGCTCGGATGCTGCAGTGAGACGATGGAGCGTGCGGGATTCGAACCCGCGACCCCCAGCTTGCAAAGCTGGTGCTCTCCCAACTGAGCTAACGCCCCGGACCCACGGATTCTACCCGGGTCGAGCCCATCCTCTCGGACGCCGGCAAGACGGCGGCGGCACGAGACTTTGTGGTGAATCACCACAAGGTCTCAGCCCCGGTTACCTGCCGGGGCGGACGCGCCGCACGCGAAGGCGGTGGAGGTACGGCATCAGTCCGTTGGTCGCGCTCCGTAGTCAGTACCCATCAGGACGGGTGCCAGCAACGGGAGAAGTAGGTCAGTCCGGGTCATGACGGATCCGCTCGCTGGGCGTACCTTCTCTCTGGACAGATCGAGGGCTGGATCCATGAGCAGACGATCCGATGATCGAGTGGCCCATGCGTGCCGTGTGGTGACCTTACGGGGTGCGGGAGCCGCTCTGCAGCATGCCGCGCTGAGCGAGGGAGCGCGCGCTGGCATCCAGCCGGGAAGGAGCGAGCATGCCACGCGTCGACGTAGACGGACAGCTGATCAACTACGACGTGCAGGGGGATGGCGAGCCGCTTCTGCTGATCCCCTACACCTCTGCCGACCACGCATGCTGGGCGTTCCAGCTCCCGGCGTACACCGAACACTTCACCTGCATCGCCATCGACCTTCCCGGCTCCGGCGAGAGCGACAAGCCTCCCGGGCCGTACTCGACCGAGGGCCATGCCGACCTGGTCGCCGCGTTCCTCGGCGCCATCGGGATCGAGGGCGCTCATGTCGCGGGCATGTCGTTCGGTGCCGCCGTGGGCATGCACCTCGCCGCCCGTCATCCCAACCGCGTGCGCTCGCTGTCGTTGCACAGCGGGTGGCACGCCAGCGACGACTACCTGAGGATCGTCGTCGAGCAGTGGCGCGTGCTGGTGACCACGCTGCCGACCGTGGCGGACGTCGTGATCCAGGGAATCTTCCCGTGGTGCTTCACGCCCGAGATGTACGCCGAGCGGCCGGAGTTCGTCGAGACACTGGTGAACTTCGTGCGTGGCCGCCCCGCCCAACCGGTGGAGGCGTTCCTGGCCCAGACCGACGCAGTCCTCGCGCACGATGCCGGCGCAGCGCTCGGCGCGATCGACACTCCGACCCTCATCACCTTCGGAGCACGCGACCTCGTGTGCTCGACGCGCTTCGCCGAGCCGCTGAACGGCGGGATCGCCGCCAGCGAGCTTGTGGTCTTCGAGCACCTCTCACACGCCGGGCTGCACGAGGACCCCGAGACGTTCAACCGCGTCACTCTCGACTTCCTGCTGCGCCAGCGCTCGTAACGGACGGCGACCACCGACCGCGGGTCCGCGGCGGTGCGCTCTTCCCCGCGAGCTCCCGCGAGCTCCCGTCTGGTCGTGACCGGATGCGGAATCCGCCGGGAGCGTCTCAGCGGTTTGCGTCATCGGATGTCCCTTTCAGCGATTTCGATGTCTTCCTCGACGAGGTCCGCGTTGATCGCGATGGCGGCGGCAGAGCCTTCGCCTGCGGCCGTGATCACCTGAGCGCGAGGGTTGGCGACGTTCCCGGCCGCCCACACGCCGGGCGCGCTCGTCCGTCCGGTCGCGTCGACCTGGACGAAGCCGCCCTCGTCGACGGCGCAGCCGAGCGACGAGATCAGATCGTCCTCACGCGGACGGAGGGCCGGCCGGATGAAGACCGCGGCGCGTGGAACCTCGCGGCCGTCCTCGAGCTCCACGCCGGTCAGCCGGTCGTCCGCGATCGTGAGCCGCGCGACTCGGCCGTCGACCACCCGGATTCCTCTCTGCTCGAGGCTTGCCCGTTCGTCGGGTGTCACGGCCTGCGTGTCCGGGAAGAAGACGACGTCGTCCGACCACTGCCGAAGCAGCTGGGCGTGCCCGGCGGAGGCTTGATTCGTCCCGAGCACCCCGATCGACTGGTCGCGGATCTCCCATCCGTGGCAGTACGGGCAGTGGAGGAAGTCCCGGCCCCAGCGCTCACGGGCGCCGGGGATGTCCGGCAGCTCGTCGACGGCGCCGGTCGCCAGAAGCAGCCTTCGCGCGGTCACTTCTCGCCCGGAGGCGAGTCGCACCGCGAAGCCGTCCGTGACGTCGACCGCACGGTCGTCGAGCACGCGAACGCCGTAGGCGCGGAGCTCCTTGCGCCCGGCGCGCAGGAGGTCGGCG
>DASSUT010000039.1:0-12655 GCA_035706725.1 Gaiella sp.
CCGCGGCCCGCCCCGCCTCTGCGCGGGGAACCTCCGGTCTCGTGAAGTCGTTGGACGCGTGGAGGTTCCCGACCGTGACGCCCGGGTCGCCGGCGAGGCGGACCCCGTGCACGACCCGTCGCTCGCGCGTTCCGTCGCTGATCCGCTCGTGACCCAGGTCGGTCGTCGCGTGGGCGGGCGCGACGAGGATCGCGTTCGCCTGCCCCGCGAGCGCCGACCGGAAGAACCCCTGATGGATGCGCGTCACCCAGGTCGACACGGGACCCGGCCAAAGCGGCGCCCGCGTCACGGTCTCGAACCGGCGCATGCCGGACCAGTTGTCGATCACGGGCAGCGCCCACACCGGCACCTCCTGGAGGCACACGACGTCGGGAGCGTCGGCCGTGACGAGCTCGATCATGCGACGGAGGTAGCCGGAGCGGCGCGGCGGATCGGCGTTTCCGTGAAAGACGTTCCAGGTCCGGATCAGCAGCCGCACGTGCCGAGGCTACGGGTACCGTCGGCGCTCTGCAGACCATGCGCGTCGTCCTCGCCGACCCCCCGTCGTTCACCCCGCCGTACGACCACGAGCTCGCTTCCGCGCTCGCCCGCGCGGGTGTCGACGTCGAGCTCGTCACGTCGCCGTTCCGCTTCGGCGAGCGCCCTGCGCCGGAGGGCTACGGCCTCGTCGAGCGTCTCTACCCACGCTCGAGCCGGGTCTCGCGCAATGCGCCGAGGCGCGTGCTCCGGGCGCTCGAGCACCCGTTCGCAATGCGAGCGGTGCTGCGTCGACCCGCGGACGTCCTCCATCTCCAGTGGCTCGCGTTTCCGGAGCTCGACCGGCTGCTCGTGCGCTCGCGCAGCCCGCTCGTGCTCACGGCCCACGACCTGCTGCCCCGCCGCACGGGCCGTCGTGCCGGCCTCTGGACCTCGCTGTTCGGGCGGTTCGACCGGATCGTCGTGCACTCGGCGAGTGGCCGCGAGACGCTCGAAGCCTTCGGCGTGCCGTCCGCGGCGCTCCGCGTGATCCCGCATCCCGTGTTCCGCAGCGACCCGCCCCGCGCCGACGACGGCCGCACCGTCCTCGCGCTCGGCGTGATCCGGCCGTACAAGGGGCTCCCCGACGCGATCGAAGCGGTGCTGGGCCTCGACGGCGCACGTCTCGTGGTCGCAGGGGACCCACGCCTCCCGCTGGATGGGCTCCGCGCCGCCGGGGGCGAGCGGGTCGAGTGGCGCCTCGGTTACCTCGGACGCACGGCACTCGAGCAGGCGCTGTCGGAGACGACCGTGGCGGTGTTCCCGTACCGGGCGGAGCTCGACCAGTCCGGGGCGCTCCTCCAGGCGCTCGGCGCCGGAGTGCCGGCCGTCGTCTACGACGTCGGCGGCCTCGGCGAGGTCGTGCGGTCATTCGGGGCGGGCCGCGTCGCAGCGCCCGGCGACGTCTCGGCGCTGCGTACCGCGCTCCGCGAGCTCCTCGACGACCCCGATGCGCTCGCCGCCGCCCGGGCGGGCGCCGCGGAGGCACGCGACACGCTCACCTGGGACGCGGCCGCCGATGCCCACCTGGCGCTCTACCGGGAGCTCGTATGAGGCTTCGCCGGCGGCCCTTCGACGAGCTCGTCGAGCGACAGCTCGCGCTGTTCGCGACGGACGAGAGGTCGCTGCTCGCGGAGGCGGACGAGGCGGAGGCGGCGTGGATCCGTTCGGGCCGAGAGCACGCGGAAGAGGCGTACGGCGACTACCAGCTCGTCGTCGACGCGATCGCCGACCGCCTGCTCGACGTGCGCGAGGCGTACGCCGGCACGCTCGCCGACCACAACGCGGACGCGTACCGGCGCGCGTTCGCCGCCGGCGTCAAGCGCCGGTTCGGCCGTTACGCGTCGCTCGTCTCGGACGTCGAGTCGTCCTGATCGGCGCCGAGGTCGCCCTCCGGGCGGCGGGGCCGCAGCGAGCGCGCGAGCTTCAGGTGCGCCGCCGCCTCGTCGTGACGGCCCTGGTTTCGCAGCGCGCGTCCGAGCGCGTAGTGGGCGTAGTCGTCGGCGGGCGAGATGTCGAGCACCTTGCGGAACTCGGCCTCGGCCTCCGACCATCGCTTGATCCGGAAATACGCGATGCCGAGCGCCTCGCGGATCGACGCCTTCTCCGGCTCGAGCCGCTTCGCCTTCTCGAGCGCGACCGTGGCCTGTGCGGGCATGCCGTCGCGCAGGTGGCTGCAACCCTGCTGATAGAGGTCGTACGCGGCGCTCACACTTTCACCTTGCCGACGGTGTCAAGCCCGGGCGCAGCGAGCGGAGTGAGAGCGCGCACCTGACGCGCGTTCCGGGGCTCTCGCGCGAACGGGCGACCGCCAGGATCCGCCGCAGCTCCTCCCGCGCACGTCGCGACGCGCCCTCGGCCCCGCCGGGCGGCCCGTAGCGGGCCTCCGCCAGCGCCGCGGCGAGCGCCCCGCACGGAAGCGCGAGCGCGCGCTCGGCCGTCCGCTGCAGCGCCACGGTGGTTGCGTTCGGCTCGACCGCGACCCCCCTGTCGACGAGCTCGCCCACGAGCTCGGCGCGCACCCCCCAGGCGAGGCCTCGAGGGTCGCGGCGCCGGAGCCTGCGCGTCCTCCTGGCCCACTTCGCGAGGAGCACGAGCGCCGCCGCGGCCGCGGGCACGACGGGCACCGCGACCACCCACCATGCGACGCCGTCGTCGGAGACCGGTCGCGCGGTGGCCGGAGTCGGGCGCCCGTCCGGCCTCGCCCGGAAGGCGGGGTCGAAGTCGAGGAAGCGGCCGGTGCCGAGCGCGGCGACGGCGTCGGCGGAGTCCGATGCGAACGTGTAGGCGGCGGACAGCGTGCCGCGCCCGGGAGTCGGGTCGAACGTGAGCCAGCCGAAGCCTGCGAACCACGCCTCGACCCAGGCGTGGGCCTGGTAGTCCGTGACCGTCCACACGCCGTCCTTCCACGTTCCGGCGGTGAACCCCACCGCGACGCGCGCCGGGATGCCGAGCATTCGCAGCATCACGGCCATCGCCCCCGCGAAGTGCTGGCAGTACCCGGCCCGCGTCTTCTCGACGAACGCGACGAGCGGCGGCAGGCCGCGGCTCGCCGGCGGCCGCTCGTCGTAGGTGAAGTTGCCGTCGCTGCGGAACCAGCGCTCGAGCAGCAACGTCGCTTCGTACGGCGAGTGGGCGCGAGCCGTGACCCGTTCCGCGTCGCGCCACAGCGGACGGTAGGCCCAGAGGGGCTGGTAGCGGTCGTCGGAGAAGATCGTGTGGATCCGCCGAGCTCGTGCGGGCGCTCCGAAGCCCGGGAACTGCGCGCGTCCCATCAGCTCGAGGTAGCGCGCCGCGGCGGCCGGGTACCGCGGCGGCGACGCTGCGAGCGCACGCGGCGCCGGCCGAGGCGCGTAGCTCCACACCGAGTAGGTCGTGCCGGGGGTCACGTCCGCCGCCGCGCGCATGACGCCGCCGCTCAGGAACGAGACCCGGCCGAGCCCCGAGCCGTCTACGCGGGCGGGCTCGCCGACGGCCACGACGTGGTCGTCCCGGTACCCGTCGATCGTCACCCGCTGCCGGAGCCACGCGCCCGGCTTCCGGTCGCGCGCGGGGACGAGTGGATCCGGAGGGAGCGCCCGCTCGGCGAAACCGGCGTCGACCGGGTAGAGATCCTCGATCCAGCGGTCGGCGACGAACGTGTCGAGCGTCGACGCACGCCAGTACTGCGCCCGCTTCGGGGCGCGGACGCGGAACAGGACGGTCGGCCGGGGCGGGAACGAGATGCCCGAGTAGCTCGCGTCCCAGACGAAGCGGAAGTCGCCCGTGCCGCCGCCGCGTGCGAACGGATCCCAGCCGCGCCAGTCGACGTGCGTCTCCCCCGGCGCGACGCCGCCCGAGGCGGCCGCCGCGGCCGCGACGACCACGGCGGCCGCGAGCGTGAGGCCCGGAACGAGCCGGATGAGCCGTCGTGTTCGGAGCACCGCCGTTGCCCAGAGCACGCTGCCGAGCGCCAGCATGCCGAGCGAGACCGCGTGCGCGTCCTCGAGCAGCGTCGCGGGGAAGCCGACGCCGACTGCGACCGCGGCGACGAGCAACGCGACGCGACGTGTCGATACCGCAAGCGCGGCAGCGAGCGCGAGCCCGAACGCGGCACACGCGACAAGCCCGTGCAGCGACGGGAACGCCCCCGGATCGAAGGGCGCCCTGACCGTCGGCGCGTCGTGCAACGCGCCCCAGGCGTGGGCGAGAGCGTGGTGCGGCCAGGTGCGGAACACCGCGGCGAGCGCGACCACGACGGCACCGACGGCGACCGCGGCCCGCGCGTCCTCGCGTCGGGGAACGGTCGGCGCAAGAGCGAGCAGCGCGGCGATCACGAATCCCGGCCAGGACGCGGGGCGCTCGAGGAGCGCCCACGCGAGCGCGATCGTCCCCACCGCCGGCGCGGCGGCCACCGCGACCCGGAGCGACCGGCCGCTAGCCAACCGCCCTCGCCTGGAAGCCGCCGAGCGCCTCTTCGAGCGGCACGCCGTGGCGGAGCACTGCGACGGGGATGCCGGCCGCGGACGCCCGGAGCAGCGCCGGCGACGCCGCCGCCGGAGAAGCGCCCGCATACGTCGGCGCGTCGACCGCGACGAGGGCCGTCCCGCGCCCCCCCGCCCGCCGCGCGACCAAGGCGTCGGCCACCGCCTCGGGACGCGCAGTCACCGCGACGACCTCGGCGAGCCCCCCGAGCGGGCCACGCGGGCCGACGAGCGACGGGAGCGGCGACCCTTCGGCCGCCTCCACTGCGGCCAGCACGTCGAGCGCCCGCTCCCATTCCGGCCCGAGCATGCGGACACGGTGCGCGTCCGGCACGACGGTCGCGACCACGAGCAGCACTTCGCGTCCCCGGGCGGCGTGTGCGCGGACGAGCCCCGCGGCGGCACGCACGGCGTCGTCGAGGCTCGAGTCGCCGGGCTGCCCCGCGACCGCCGAGCGCTCGACGTCGAGCACGACCGCCACGCCGTCACGGGGGGCGTCTTCCAGCTCGCGCACCATGAGCCGGCCGCGCCGTGCGGAGGACGGCCAGTGGACGGCGCGCAGCGGCTCGCCCTCCACGTACTCCCGTACGCCGTGCGGCTCGAGCCCGCTCGCGCGCCGCACCGGGCGGCCGTGCCCGGCCTCGCCACGGCCGCCGGCGTCGCTGAACAGCGCGTGAAGCGTCGGGACCCGAGGCCGGACGAGCACCGTCCCACCCGTCGGAACCGGGAGCTCGACGCGTGTCAGGCCGAGCGGGTCGTCGACCAGGAGACGTCCCGGCCCGAGCCGGTAGAGGCCGCGCGGCGCGGAGTCGACGACGAGCGTCGTCGTCCCCCTCCCCAGCACGACGTGCCGCTCGCCGAGCGGCCCGACCTGATCGCGTAGCTCGATCCTCGAGGCGAGCCATGCGTGCCCGCGGAGCGCGATGCGCAGCGCGAGCGGCTCGCCCTCGACGAGCGACGCCGCGGTGCGGACCCGTTCGATCTCGACGCTCCGTGCAACCCACCACCGCCACAGCCGTGTCGTGACCGCCGCCAGCGCGAGACCGACGCCGAGGATCGCGAGCGCGGTCGAGCCGACCGCCCACGCGGCGACAAGCACGCCGACCGCGAGCCCGCCCACGCCGCCCGCGACCCTTCCACCGGTCGCCGTCGCGCGCTTCACACCGGCACGGGCGTCGCGGCGAGCGCGTCGGCGACGGCATCGGCCGCCGCCACGCCGGTCGCCCGCGCTTCGGGGGCGACGATCAGCCGGTGCGCGAGCACGGTGTCGGCCAGCGCCTGCACGTCCTCCGGCTGGACGAACCCCCGGCCCTCGGTGAGCGCCCGCGCCTTCGCGAGCCGCAGGAGCGCGATCCCGGAGCGCGGGCTCGCACCGAGCGCGAGCCGCGGGCTCTGGCGCGTGTGGCGCAGCAGCGAGACCACGTAGCGGTTCACGCTTTCCTCGACGTGCACCCGGCGGACGGCTTCGATCGCGTCGAGCAGCTCCGCGTGCGACGCGACCGGCGAGAGGTGGTCGAGCGGTGGCTCCGTCGTCTGCTCGGCGAGCATGCGGGCCTCGTCGGCGTCCGGCGGGTACCCGATCGCCATGCGCACCGCAAAGCGGTCGAGCTGCGCCTCGGGCAGCGGATACGTCCCCTCGTACTCCACCGGGTTCTGCGTCGCGATCACGAGGAACGGGCGCTCGAGCGCGTGCGTCTCCCCGTCGACCGTCACCTGCGTCTCCTGCATCGCCTCCAGCAGCGCGGACTGGGTCTTCGGCGACGCGCGATTGATCTCGTCGACGAGCAGCACGTTCGCGAAGACGGGGCCCGGCCGGAACTGGAACGTGCCGCTCTGCCGGTCGAATACGTTCACGCCGGTCACGTCGGCCGGCAGCAGGTCGGGCGTGAACTGCACGCGCTGGAAGCGGAGCTCGAGCGACCGCGCGAGGGCCTTGGCGAGCACGGTCTTCCCCACGCCCGGCACGTCCTCGACGAGCACATGGCCTTCCGAGAGCAGGCACAGGAGGGGCAGGCGAAGGGTCTCGGGGGCGGCGTGCACCGCGGAGGAGAGGTTCGCGACCACGCGCTCCGCGAGCTCGGACGGGCCACTCGGCACAACGCCGGTCAGTTGTGTCGCGCGCTCGCTCATGCCGCGCCCGCGAGCAGCCGCTCGACCTCGTCGAGGATCGCCTCCGCGATCGCGCGCTTCGGCGCCTTCCCGACGGCGCGCTCGCCCTCCCGCGAGACCAGCACGACCTCGTTGTCCTCCGACTCGAACCCGACGTCGTCGCGCCCCACGTCGTTGTAGACGACGAGATCGACGTTCTTGTCGGCCAGCATCGCCCGCTTCCGGGCGAGCCCCTCCTCCCCGCTCTCCGCCCCGAACGCGACGAGCACCTGGCCGTCTCGTCGTGCCGCGCCGAGCGCGCGTGCGACGTCGGCCGTCGGGACGAGGTCGACCGTCCACGGCTCCGGGCTCTTCGGCCGCTTGCCCGCGACCTGCTCCGCCGGGCGGTAGTCGGAGACCGCCGCGGCCATCAGCACCACGTCGGCCCCGGTACGAGCGAGCGCCTCACGCCGGAGATCGGCCGCGGTCGGCGTGGGCACGACCTCGATGCCGTTCGGGAACGGCACCTGGACGTTCGCGGCGAGGAGCGTGACGGCCGCGCCCCGGTCGCGCGCAGCCTCCGCGAGCGCGACTCCCATGCGGCCCGAGGAGCGGTTCCCCAGGAAGCGCACCTGGTCGAGCGGCTCACGCGTCCCGCCGGCGGTCACGAGCACCTGCCTCGCCGCGAGCGGGGACCGGCTGCGGGCCGGCGGACGCAGAACCTCCTCGAGGCGGCCGGCGATCGCCTCGGGCTCCGCCATGCGGCCGATTCCCACCAGTCCCTCCGCGAGCTCGCCCTCGTCGGGCCCGACGAAGACCGCGCCGCGCTCGACGAGCACCGCGAGGTTCGCCCGGGTCGCGGCGTGCTCCCACATCGCAGCGTTCATCGCGGGCGCGAGCACGAGTGGGCCGCGGTGCGCGAGCGCCGTCTCGGTGAGGAGGTCGTCTGCGAGCCCGTGCGCCAGCCGCGCCATCGTGTTCGCGGTGAGCGGCGCGACCACGAGGAGGTCGGCGTCGCGGAGATGCGGGTATGGATCCTCGGGGGGCTGCTTACGGGCGAGCGCCCAGAACGTCTCGGCGGCGACGAAGCGCTCCGCGCCGCGCGTCGTGACCGGCGTCACGTCGTGGCCGGCGCGGACGAGCAGGCGAACGAGCTCGCACGCCTTGTAGGCGGCGATCCCGCCCGTGACCCCCACGACGATGCGCGCCACCGGCACATTGTGCCCAGGAGGAGCTCAGATGGAGTTGCGACCGCGAATGCCCTTCAGGGATGTGCCCCGCCGCAGGCGGGGATCAAGCGGCCGGAATCCGCTCCTGCGGATTCCTGCTTCGCGAGCAAGCTATTGCGCGACGTACGAGAAGGTGAGCTTGCCGCGCGCGATCTCCTCCATCGCCATCGTCAGGTAGTTCTTCGAGCGCGACTCGACGAGGGGCGGCGGCGCGTCCTCCAGCCCGAGTCCCTCGCCGAGCTGGTGGTGGTAGTTGTTGATCTGCCGCGCGCGCTTCGCGGAGACGATCACGAGCGCATAGCGCGACGGCGGGTCGCCGTCACGCTGGGTGTGCGCCAAGAGCTCGTCGATGCGCGGCTCGATCATCGGCGCGCATGGTAGCTGCAGCTTGCGCTTCGGGCCGCGAGGAGTGCTAGGCCCGCTCGGCTTGGGACCCGCCGGACACCGACGAGCCGGCGGCGGCGAGCGCGAGCTCGCGCTCGACGATCGCGGCGAGCACCTCGCTCGCCCGAACGACGTCGTCGTTTCGCACCATGTACCGGAAGCGGTGCGCCTGCTCGAGCTGGTAGCGGGCGAGCGTGATGCGGTCCTCGATCTCTCCGGTCGACTCGGTCGCCCGCTCGCGCAACCGCCGCTCGAGCTCCGCGACGTCGGCGGAGATGAAGATCGTGCACGCCGCCGGCGCCTCCCTCTGCACGTGGAGGGCGCCGTCCAGCTCGAGCTCGAGCACGCAGACGTGCCCGCGCGCGGCGATCCGGTCGATCTCCGAGCGAAGCGTCCCGTAGCGCTTGTGCGAGACGTACTCGACCCACTCGAGGAAGCCGCCCTCCTCCACCCGGCGCGTGAACTCCTCGTCGCTCAGGAACCAGTAGTCGCCCCCGTCGACCTCACCCGGCCGCTGTGCCCGCGTGGTCGCGGAGACCGCGACCTCGAGCTCCGGGATCCGCTCGAGCAGGGCGCGGATCAGCGTGCCTTTGCCTGCCCCGGACGGGCCCGTCACAACGAACACGAGGCCCGAGTCACCCATGAGGGTCGCCGGCGGCCGTGCTGCCGGCGCGGCCATGGCTCACCTGTGGTTGAACAGGTTCACGAGCTCGGCGCGCTGACGCTCCGAGAGCCCGCCGACGGTCTTCGACTGGCTGATCCGACACTGGTTCAGGAGCCGCGCCGCCTTCACGCGGCCGAACTTCGGGACGGCCATGAGCATGTCGAAGACCTTCGCGGTCGAAACGTACTCCGGTGGGTCGAGGAGGATCTCGTCGATCTGGACGCGGCCGTCCTTCAGGTCGCGCTTGAGCTGCGCGCGCCGTACCCGGATGTCGTTGGCACGCTGGAGAGCTTCCATCCGCTGATCGAGTGAGCGGGCGGGCGCCTGGGCGTGCGTCTTCGACGTGACCATTGAGCGGACGAGTCTAGCACCCTCGGGGCGCGAATCAAGCAGTACCGTTCGAGGCAATTTGCAGGGATTTTTCAGGACCGACAACAGCGGTCGAGCGCGCGTCGAGCGCTTCCTCGAATCCACGCGCAGCGGCTTCGGCGGCCAGCTCCTCGCGCACGCGTCCAGGGGCGAGCGGATCCGAGAACAGGATCGTCCCCAGTGCGACCGCGTTCGCTCCGGCGGCGACGAGCTCGAGCGCGTCGAGCCCGGTCGACACGCCCCCCATGCCGACGATCGGCACGTCGACCACGCTCGCGCAGGCGTGGACGCACGCGAGCGCGATCGGGCGAAGCGCCGGACCGGAGTAGCCGCCGACCGCGCGGCCCAGCTTGGGCGCGAGCGTCTCGGGGTCGAGCGCGAGGCCGCGGATCGTGTTGACGAGCGAGAGCCCGTCCGCCCCCGCGTCCACCACCGCGTGCGCCGCCGCGGCGATGTCCCACTGTGCGGGCGAAAGCTTCGCATAGAGCGGCTTTTTCGTCGCGGCGCGGGCTGCCGCGACGAGCTCGGCGGCGGTCTCCGGCGCCTCCTCCACGTTCGGGCAGGAGAGGTTCAGCTCGATGGTCGCCACGGTCGCGCAGGCGTCGAGCCGCTCGCAGCACCGGGCGTAGTCGGGCGCCGAGAAGCCGCCCACCGACACCCAGAGCGGGACGCCGAGCTCCTCGAGACGCGGCAGGTTCTCACTGACGAAGGCCTCGATCCCGGGCCCCTGCAGGCCGATCGAGTTCAGCATCCCGAAGTCGGTCTCCGCGATCCGGACCGGCGGGTTCCCGGCACGCGGCTCGGGCGTGATGGTCTTGGTCACGAACGCGTCGAGCGACCGGGCGACCTCGGGCGCCGTCAGCGCGTCGAGGCAGCCCGACGCGTTCAGCAGGTGGACGGTCATACGACCGCTACGGGCTCCCGCACGACCGGCCCTTCCACGCAGAGCCGAACATAACGGCCGTCACGCTCGACGACACAGCCGTAACAGGCGCCGTAACCGCAGGCCATGGGCGCCTCGCGGGCCAGCTGGGCGCCCGCAACGAGCCGCGCGAGGGCGTCGAGCATCGGCTCCGGGCCGCAGGCGAGAACGTCGCCGGGATCCTCGGGCAGGGCTTCGGTGACGAGCGTCGGGTCGAGCACGACCGTGGCGTTCGGCACGAGCGCGGCCGCCTCCGCGTGGAGCGGCGTGCGGAACCCGAGGAGGGCGGGCGGCCGCCCGAGGCACTCCGACAGGTAAGGAAACGGCGCTACTCCGATCCCTCCGCCGACGAGCAGCGGGCGGTCGACCGACAGGTCGTAGCCGCGCCCGAGTGGCCCCGTGACGCGGAGCTCGCCACCCGGCTCCATGCCCGCGATCGCCTTCGTCCCCGGGCCGATCGGGTCGACGAGGAAGCCGAGCTCGCCCGCAGGCGCGAGACAGAGGCTGAACGGCCGCGGCAGGACGCGCCCCGGCGCCTCCAGCATGAAGAACTGCCCGGGCGTGCCGGGCTGGAGCCCGGCCCGCCCGAGCCGCAGGAGCACGTACGGACCCACCGGCTCGCTCGCCACCACTCTGAGCCGCTCGCTCCGCATGCCTCTAGGTGGCTCCGGCGGAGCCGGAGACACTCGCGAGGCG
The DNA here is from genome assembly GCA_035706725.1 of Gaiella sp. Lineage (GTDB taxonomy): Bacteria > Actinomycetota > Thermoleophilia > Gaiellales > Gaiellaceae > Gaiella. The sequence continues at coordinate 10,831 of DASSUT010000039.1, forward strand.
CTCCTGGAGCGACAGCGCGGCCTCGGCACGGGCGTTCGCGATCGCGTGGACCGCTGCAGCGGCGCCCGACACCGTGGTGACGCACGGCACGCGCGCCACGAGCGCGGCCTCGCGGATCAGGTACCCGTCCGCGCGCGCGCCCGAGCCCTGGGGCGTGTTCACGACGAGGTCGCAGCGATGCTCGCGGATGAGGTCGACGACGGTCTGCTCGCCCTCGCCCGACTCCGCGACCTTCCCGACCTCGTCGACGTCGAGGCCTGCGGCACGGAGCGTCCGGGCGGTGCCGGAGGTCGCGACGAGCTCGAAGCCGAGGCCCGCGAGCGCCGCGGCGATCGGCGCGATGCCGGGCTTGTCGGCGTCGCGCACCGAGAGGAACGCGATGCCCGAGGTGGGAAGCGGCCGCCCCGCCGCGCGCTCCGCCTTCGCGAACGCGGTCGGAAGATCCGACGCGGTCGCCATCACCTCGCCGGTCGAGCGCATCTCCGGGCCGAGCACCGGGTCGGCGCCCGGGAAGCGGGCGAACGGGAGCACCGCCGCCTTCACGCTCACCTCGGCGGGTCGAGGCGTCCTGAGACCGAGCGACGTGAGCCGGTCGCCGTGGGCGAGCCGGCAGGCGGCCTCGACGAGGTTCAGGCCGATCGCCTTGCTCGCGAAGGGAACCGTGCGTGACGCGCGCGGGTTCGCCTCGAGCACGTACACGGTCGAGTCGGCGATCGCGAGCTGCACGTTCAGCAGGCCGACGACGCCGAGCGCCGGCCCGAGCCGGCGGACGACGTGCTCGACCTCGAGCGCGTTCGCGAGCGTGAGCGACTGCGCGGGCAGGACGCAGGAGGAGTCGCCCGAGTGGACGCCCGCCTCCTCGACGTGCTGCATGACCGCGGCCACGAACACGTCCTCTCCATCGCAGAGCGCGTCGACGTCGATCTCGATCGCGTTCTCGACGAAGCGGTCGACGAGCACCGGGCCGCTCACCGCCTGCATCGCCGCGCGCAGCTCGCGCTCGTCGTCGCAGATCCGCATCGCGCGCCCGCCGAGCACGTACGAGGGGCGGACGAGCACCGGATACCCGATCTCGCGCGCCGCGGCGACGGCCTCGTCCTCCCCCTCCACCGTGGCCCAGGGCGGGCAGCGGACGCCGAGGTCGTGCGCGAGCGCCCCGAAGCGCTCGCGGTCCTCGGCGAGGTCGATCGCGGCGTGCGGCGTGCCGAGGATGCGGTAGCCCCCCGCCTCGATGTGCCGCGCGAGGCGAAGCGGCGTCTGCCCGCCGAATTGCGTGACCACGCCGTGAGGGCGCTCCCGGTCGAGCACCGCGAGCACTTCCTCCGGCGACAGCGGCTCGAAGTACAGCCGGTCGGAGGTGTCGTAGTCGGTCGAGACCGTCTCGGGGTTGCAGTTCACCATCACGGCCTCGTACCCGAGCCCGCGGAACGTCTGCACCGCGTGGACGCAGCAGTAGTCGAACTCGATCCCCTGGCCGATCCGGTTGGGGCCCGAGCCGAGGATCACGACGCGCGGTGCGTCGCCGGACGGCGGCATCTCGTCCTCCTCGCCCCAGGTGGAGTAGAAGTAATTCGACGCTGCCTCGACCTCCCCGCCGCAGGAGTCGACGCGCCGATAGGACGGCCGGATACCGCGGGCGTACCGCGTCCGGCGCACGTCGTCGCCCGACGTCCCCCACGCGGCGCCGATCGAGTCGTCGCCCCATCCGGCGCGCTTCGCACGCCGGATGTCGCCCGTCCGGAGCTCCCGCTTCGCCCCCTCGAGCTGCTCGACGAACCACGGGTGCAGCCCCTCGGGCACGTCGTCGATCGTCGCCCACGGCGTC
>DASSUT010000040.1:0-8484 GCA_035706725.1 Gaiella sp.
ACGCTCGCGTGGGGTCACGACAACCGCACGTGCGGGTTCCGCGTGGTGGGTCACGGCCAGGCGCTCCGCGTCGAGACCCGGATCCCGGGAGGCGACGTGAACCCGTACCTCGCATTCGCAGCGATGATCGCCTCGGGCCTGCACGGGATCGAGCAGGAGCTGCGCCTTCCTGCCCCGCTCGCGGGGAACGCGTACGAGTCGGGCGCCGACCGCTTCCCGAGCACGATCCGCGAGGCGATCGAGGCGCTCGAGCGCGGCACGGTCGCCCGCGCGGCGTTCGGCGACCAGGTCGTCGACCACTACGTCAACTACGCGCGCACCGAGCAGGGGCTCTTTGATCGCCACGTCACCGACTGGGAACGCAAGCGCTACTTCGAGCGCACCTGAGCCGGTCGCACTCCCGCCCGTCAAGCGCGCGCTCGACGTCGTGGTCTCGGCGTCGCTGCTCGTCGCCCTCGCGCCCGTCTGGGCGATCGTGCTGGGTGCGGTCGGCCTCGACATGCTCCGCTGCCCCCGCGACCGCGGCCGCGTGCTCTACCGCGAGCTGCGGATCTCTCGCGGCCGGCCGTTCTCGCTCGTGAAGCTGCGGACGTTGCGCGAGAGCGTCCTCGTCGAGGCCGACGGGCACGTCCGGCCGTTCGAGGCCGACCCGGAGAACCTCACGTGGGCGGGGCGGCGCGTGCTGAAGCCGCTCTACCTCGACGAGTTGCCCCAGCTCGTCAACGTGCTGCGCGGAGAGATGAGCCTCGTGGGGCCGCGGCCCTGGCCGCCGGAGCTCGTCGAGCGCCAGCTCGCGCGCGGCGTGGACTACCGGCTCCGCGTGACGGCGGGGTGGACCGGCCCGGCGCAGGTCTCGAAGGGCCGCGACGTCGAGTTCGAGAGCCTCGATCGCGCGTACGTCGAGCTGCTCGCGAGCCGGCCGGCGCGCGAGGTCGTCCGCCACGACCTCGGGATCCTGCGGCGTACGGTGGCGACGATGCTCCGGGGTGAGGGGCTTCGGTATTGACGTACGAGAAGCGGATCGAGGTTCGCTGGCGCGACGTCGACGCGCTGCGCCACGTGAACAACGCGGTCTACGCCACGTATCTCGAGGAGTGCCGCGACGGTTGGCTCGAGCAGGCACTCGGCCCCGGCGGCGCGATGTGGGACTACGTGCTCGCGCGGCTCGCGATCGACTTCCGCAGCGAGGTCGCCCTCGAGGAGGAGGCCGTGGTCGGGCGGGTGTCGCTCGAGCGGATCGGCACCTCCAGCATCGCGTTGCGGGAGGAGATCCGGAAGCTCGACGGCACGCTCGCCGCCGAGGCCGAGTCGGTCATCGTCGCGCGAGACCGCGAGACCGGACGCTCGCGCCCCCTCACCGACGCCGAGCGCACCGCCCTCGAGCGCGTGCTGCCGTCGCCGGGCGCGTGAAGGAATGCACGTTACGAGTTGCAACGTGCGTTGTCTCGCCTGACCAGGGTCGGTCGAGCCGAGCCGGTAGCGTGCGACCATGAGCGAGCGTCCGCTGATCGGGATCACGTCGTACGCGCAACCGGCGCGGTGGGGATCGTGGGAGCTGCCTGCTGCGCTCGTCCCGCTGTACTACGTCGAGTCCGTCGAGCGGGCGGGCGGGCGCGCGCTCGTCGTCCCGCCGAGCACCGACGCGGTCGACGAGACGCTCGACGTGCTCGACGGCGTGGTGTTCTCCGGGGGGATCGACATCGACCCCGAGGCCTACGGCGCCGAGCGGCATCCGCAGACCGATCCCGGACAGGCTCACCGCGACGCCGGGGAGCTCGCGCTGCTCGAGCGGGCGCTCGAGCGCGACATGCCGACGCTCGCGATCTGCCGCGGCTTCCAGCTCCTCAACGTCGCCCGCGGCGGCGACCTCGTCCAGCACCTGCCGGAGACCGTGGGTCACGAGGGACATCGCGAGGTGCTCGGCCGCTTCTCGGAGCACGCTGTCGAGGTGAAGGACGGCACGCGCCTCGCGTCGATCATCGGGGAGCGGCACGACTCCGTCCAGTCGAGCCACCACCAGGGCGTCGGCCGCGTGGGGGAGGGGCTCGTCGAGACCGCATGGGCCGACGACGGCACGCTCGAGGGCCTCGAGGACCCCGACAAGCGCTTCGCGGTCGCGGTGCTCTGGCACCCCGAGATGGAGGAGGACAAGCGCCTCTTCGCCGCGCTGGTCGAGGAGGCCCGCAAGTACCGCGAGGAGCGGGAGACCGCGTAGAGTCCCGGCGCGATGACCGTGCCGGTGACGCCCTTCCACGCGCACTTGCCCGTGCGCATCGCATTCGGCGACGGCGTGCTCGCCGAGCTGCCGGAGGTGCTGAGCGCGCTCGGCGCCTGGTCGGTTCTCGTCGTCGTCGAGGAACCGGTCGCAGAGCATCCGTCGGTCGTCGCCGCGCTCGCCGCGGCCGAGGGCGCCGGCAGGCGGATCGACCGTGTCGTGAAGGGGCCGGGTGAGCCGACGTTCGCGCTCGCGGACGAGCTCGCGGCACGTGTCCGCGACGGCACCCTCGACGCGGTCGTGGGGATCGGAGGCGGGTCGGCGCTCGACGTCGCGAAGGCCGCCCGCATCGTGGCCGACCAGGGCGGCGCGGTCGCGGACTATGCGTCCGGCGCGCGCGTCCCGGAGCCGCCGCGGATCGGTCTCGTGCTGTGCCCGACCACTGCGGGCACCGGCAGCGAGGTGTCGGGCGCGAGCGTGCTCACGGACACTGAGGCGGACCGGAAGATCGGCTTCGGTCATCCGAACATGCGCTCCCAGCACGCGCTCGTCGACCCCGTGCTGACGCACGGGCTCCCGGCCGCGCCCACGGCGCACTCCGGCGTCGACGCGCTCGCACAGGCGATCGGCGCGTGCACCGTGCGCAACTCGTCGCCGCTCTCGGTCGCCTTCGGGCTCGAGGCCTGCTACCACGTCGCGCACTCGCTTCGCGAGGCCGTGTCGGACGGGACGGACGCGGTGGCGCGGCGGCGCCTGGCCTGCGCGAGCCTCACCGCGGGGCTCGCGATGAACCTGTCGGACTGCGCCGCCGACCACGCGCTCGGCCAGGCTCTGGGCGGGGTCGCGCACCTCCCGCACGGCTTGACGATCGGGCTCGTGGTGGCGGAGACGCTCGAGCTCTCGCGCGCGGACTGCGCCGACCGGCTCGAGCGCGTCGCGGACGCGCTCGGTGAGCCGGCCGACGGGAGCGGAGACGGCTCGCGCGCTGTGCGGGCCGTGCGGCGCGTCCTCCGAGACGTCGGCTTCCCGACCCTCGCGGAGACGGGAGTGGCCGAGGACGCCCTGCCGGCGCTCGTCGCGAGCGCCACCGGCGACCAGTCGTACAACCTCGAGATCGACTGCCACGACTGGACGGCGGCTGAGGTCGAACAGGCCTACCGGGCCGCCCTCGCGCTCCAGAGCCGCTAGGCCTCTGTCCTCAGACGCACATCTCGCGAAGCAGGACGTGCCCTATTCCGTCGAGACGAAGACGCTCTTCAGCTCGGTGTTGTGGACGAGGCCCTCCATGCCGAGCTCCCTGCCGACGCCCGACGCCTTGTAACCCCCGAACGGGGCCTGCGGGAACACCGAGCTGTTCGAGTTCACGCCGATCGCGCCGGTCCGGAGCGCCCGGGCGACGCGAAGCTGGCGCGCGCCGTCGCGGGTCCAGAGCGACCCCGACAGCCCATACGGCGTGTCGTTCGCGATGCGGATCGCCTCCTCCTCGGTCTCGAACTCGATCACGGAGACGACGGGGCCGAATATCTCCTCGCGCGCGACCACCATGTCGTTCGTGCAACGGTCGAGGATCGTAGGACGGAGGTAGAACCCGCAACCCAGGCCGTCGCCGTCGGGACGTGACCCACCTTCGAGCACGATCGCCCCTTCCTCGACGCCCCGTGCCACGTACCCCTCGACGGTCTCCCGCTGCGACGACGAGACGAGCGGCCCCATCTGGGTCACGTCGTCCTCCGGGTCGCCCACGACGATCGCCCGCGTCGCTGCGACGTAGTGCTCGAGCAGCTCGTCCTTCGCCGACGCCTCGACGAGGAGCCGGGAGCGCGCGCAGCAGTCCTGTCCCGCGTTCTCGAAGACGGAGAACGGCGCCATGCGGCCGGCCTTCTCGAGATCGGCGTCCGCGAACACGATGCACGCGCTCTTGCCGCCGAGCTCGAGCGTGACGCGCTTCACGGTGCCCGCCGCCTTCCGCGCGATCTCGATACCGACCTCGGTCGAGCCGGTGAAGCCGACCTTGCCGACGAGCGGGTGCTCGACGAGCGCGTCGCCCACGGCGCCTCCGGGGCCGGGGAGGACGTTCAGGACACCCGGCGGCAAGCCCGCCTCGAGGCCGAGCTCGGCGTAGCGCAGGACCGAGAGCGGCGAGAGGCTCGCGGGCTTCAGCACGACGGTGTTCCCCGCCGCGAGCGAGGGCGCAGTCTTCCAGTTGCCGATGTTGAGCGGGAAGTTCCACGGGGTGATCAACGCCGCGACGCCGATCGGCTCGCGGAACGTGAGCACGATGCCGTCGCGGTCGACGGGGATCGTCGAGCCGAAGAACTTGTCGACCGCGCCGGCGTAGTAGCGCATCACCGCAGCCGCGTTGTGCGCACACCACCGGGCGTCGCCGATCGCCATCCCCATGTCGCGCGTCTCGATCAGCGCGAGCTCGTCGGCGTGCTCGTCGACGAGCTCGGCCCACCGATAGAGCACCTTCGCGCGCTGGATCGGCGTTCGCGCGCTCCAGTCCTCGAACGCCCGAGCCGCCGCCCGGACGGCCCGGTCGGCGTCCTCAGGGCCGGCCTGTGCGACCGTGCGGAACACCTCGCCGCTCGCGGGATTGACGGTCTCGAAGGTCGCGCCCTCGGCAGCCGGGACGCGCTGACCGTCGATGAGGAGGTTCTCGACCTGGCTCATGTGGACTTTCTAGGTGTTTGGCGCCGCAGGCGTCAAACACCGACGACGTGCACGAGCCAGCGTCGGTCCCGCTCGCGGTCGAGCTCGAGGAACAGCACTCGCTGCCAGCGGCCGAGGCACAGCACGCCGTCGCGCACGGGAATCGACTCCCCCGCGGGCCCCATGAGCATGGACATGCAGTGCGAGTGGCCGTTCGACGCCTCCATGTCCTCCTCGGAGACGTTCTCTGTGCGCCGGTCCCAGTCGTCGTGCGCGTAGTAGTGCTCGGTCGGCACGAGCCTGCGCAGGAGCACCGAGAAGTCCTCGAGGAAGCCGCGCTCGTACTCGTTGACGCGCACCGAGCAGGTCGTGTGCGGCGAATACACGCAGCAGACGCCGTCGGCGACGCCGCTCTCCCGTACCGCCTCCTGCACCTGCTCCGTGATGTCGGTGACCGTGAGCCCACCCGCCGTGCGCAGGCTCGTCTCCCGGTGAAAGGTCTTCATGGAGCCGTCGCGCGAAGCGGTGCCGGCAGGAGTGGCCGTTGTCGTCTCGGGCGCAGACGTCATCTGCCGCCATTGTGGCAGCCGCCGGCCCGCTGCGGCAGGCGAACCGTCTACGCTGGCCGCGCGGGCCCGTAGCTCAGCTGGTCAGAGCAGCCGACTCATAATCGGTAGGTCCCTGGTTCGAGTCCAGGCGGGCCCAAATTCGCTGACTCCGGCCGTCCGGATGACCGCGAGCTACGAGGGCGACTCGAGCCCTGCCGCGGCGATCGCATCGAGCGCAAGCCGCTCGTCGACCTCACCCGACAGACCGCTGACGCCCACGGCGCCGACACGGTCTCCGCCGACGAGGATCGCGACGCCACCGAGGAAGAACGAGAAGAACGGGTCGAAGCTCGCCAGCTCGGTCGGGGCGCCTGCGACCTTCGCCGCGAGCGCCCGTGTCGTGGTCGTGTCGCTGCGCGCCGCGGTGTACGCCTTGCGGCGTGCGTTGAGCTCGGTGTCGAGCGCAGCGCCGTCCATCCGGAGCGACGCGACCGCCTCGCCGTGGTCGTCCACGACCGCCACCGAGACCGGACCCGGCGCGCTTTCCGATACGTGCCGGACGATCGCCAGCGCCGTGTCGTGAGTGAGGTCGCCGGAGGGCACGAGGAACGTCATACCACGCGGCTCCCGCCCGCTGCGCGTCGTGAACCCCGCCTGCGGCGTCGGCTGACGCGGGCATTGCCGCAGCACGCCGCCACGCCAGCCGACCCCTCCCCTGCCGCAGGGCGGGATGGTGCCCGTCGCCGCGAGGCCGTGGCCTAGACCGATGGCGAGACTTTGGTGGCGGACGGCTGGTCCGACGGCGCCGGGATGTGCGCGAGGAGGAGTACGGGTATCCGCTGACGCGAACCGGGCGACGGCGTGCGAGCATCGGCAGGGAAGGAGGTGTGACCACGATGACGATCACGCCGACGGTCGACCCTCCGCAGGTTCAGTCGGCCCGGTTCGAGTATCTCGTGGTGCCGCTCAAGGAAGCGAAGAACCTCAAGAAGGAAGAGGACACGTTCGTTCCGGAGCACCTGAACGGCCTCGGCGAGGAGGGCTGGGAGGCCGTGGGGTTGTCGCTGAAGTACGGCGACCTGATGGCCTGGCCCGTCGTCCTGCTCAAGCGGTCGATCCGCTGAGAGTCGACACACGACCGTCACGCGGGTCACCGTCTCGGTGGCCCGCGGCCGTCGAGCCTCTACGTACGCGCCGGCGGGTCGGCGGCCGGCCGGCGCCTGCCCAGCACCCACACCGCGGTCACGCCGAGCTCGAGGATCACCACGCCGAGCGCGACGTTGGCGGCCCAGTTGATCTCCGTGAAGCTCGCCATGAAGGCGCAGACGAAGATTGCGATTGCGGCGCTGAGGTTGATGGTCGAATCCTTGATCGGGTTCCAGGTGTCCATGGCGCTCTTCCTCGAGACGTGGCCGAGTGGTACCCGTCGCGTCGGACGCTCGACCCGTCTGCGAGAGGCCCCGTTCGAGTGACCGTTCAGCCGGAGGCGACGGGCGCTGCGTCCTCGACTGCGCCTACCGTCCGGTCCTCGGGGTTCGGGAGGGCGGTCGCGACGAGCCAGCCGACGGCAGCGGCGAGGACGGCGATCGGCGTCGTGACCGCCGCGCTGGAGCCCACCAGCAGCGCCGCGATGAGCGCGCCGGAGAAGGGCGCTCGGAGTGTGGCGGCCCACGCTGCGGCGATGCCTGCCACGACCGCCGGCGTCGTACGCACGCCGATGTCGAGATCGGCGACCGCGACGCAGACCGCCGCCCCGAGCGTCAACGCGGGAAAGACCGGCCCTCCCCTGAAGCCGCCGCCCAGCGAGAACGACCAGGCGAGGCCCTTCGCCGCGACGACCAGGACGAGCACGCCGGCCGATCCCTCGGCGACCACCGCCGGGAGCTCCGACTGGCCGGAGAACAGCACGAGATCGACGGGACGGTCGGCCGCCGCGCGAAACGCCACCGCGAGCGTCCCCACCAGCAGACCGGTGACGACGAGAAGTGGGGTGGGCCGGAGGAAGCGCTGTGCGGCGACGGCGTGGGCGAGATGCCGAAACGCGACCACGACGGCGGCGACGACGCCCGCCAGGATCGCGCACCCGACGAGGTCGGCGACGCGAACGGAGTCGTAGCCCGGGAGAGGCGGCAGGGCGAGCGAGCCCTGGTGAAGACCCGGCCAGCCCGCGACTCCGGTGAACACGAGCGCCCCGGTCCCGGCCGCGACGAACCCCGGGAGCAGCGCACGCCCCAGCGTCTGGGCCGGGATCTTCCCCGACGCCGCGGCGAGCTCGAGCAGGAGGAACGCGGCGACGAGAGGCCCGCCGAACAACGTCGAGATCGCCGCGAAGGCGCCGGCGAGCGCGAGGAGCCGACCGGATGTCTCGTCGGCTCCCACGAGACGGACCGCGAGGAGCCCGAGCCCGAGACCGAGCGCGATCAACGGAGCCTCGGGCCCGAGCACGAGCCCCGCACCCAGCGACGCGAGGGCGGCCGTGAGGATGCTCGGGAGGTGCTCGGGCCGGACCGGCTCGACGCCGAGCCCCTCGAGCGGTGCATGGCCGCCGTGGCCGGGGAGCCGCACCGCCGCCGCGACGAGCAGCCCGGCGGCAGCGGGCACGAGGATCACGTACCACCAGGCGGGTCGGTCCCAACCGAACGCGTCCGGAACCTCGTCCCAGACCAGGTGGATCACGTCGTGCAGCGCGGTCTCGTAGAGCACCGCGGCGAACGCGACGGGCACGCCGAGCGCCGCCGCGAGGACGAGCGTCCGGAGGTACGCGCGCGCCTGACCGTTGTTCACGCGCCGACCCTACTGCGGAGAGAGGATCGCAGGCGCACTGCCGGGCGGAACGGGAATCAGCTCACGATGGTCGGGCTCGTGATCGCGCGCGGCGTGAACGTCCTCCCCTAGGCGATGGCCTCGGACTCGTCTTGGAGCAGCGCGACCACCGCGTTCGCCCAGTCCGACACGTCGTCGAGCGGCTCCTGGTCCCGAATCCGCAGGAACCCGCCGACGAGCCCGTCGAGCTCCTGCTCGGTCAAGGCCGGCTCGGCCTCGGCGTCCGCGTCCGTCCGACCGAGGTCG
>DASSUT010000041.1:0-24672 GCA_035706725.1 Gaiella sp.
TCGGAGAGCCAGAGCGGCATCGCGCGGAGTCTAGAGCCGGATCGAACCGGCTACACTTCCCGCTCCCCGCGCCCGTAGCTCAGGGGATAGAGCGCTGCCCTGCGGAGGCAGAGGTCGCACGTTCGAATCGTGCCGGGCGCATGTCGCCGCGGTCGAAGGAGGGGGCTCGTGGGGGAACCATGGGTTCCCCCACGTGAAGCTCACGGGGATAGAGCGCTGCCCTGCGGAGGCAGAGGTCGCACGTTCGAATCGTGCCGGGCGCATGCTGGGGTGCGTCAGCAGGCTGCTACGACCGCGGCGAGTAACCCGGCTGGGTCGAACACCGGCCGGAGGCCGTCGCACACGACCCGGCGCGTCCCCGGGTCGACCGGGTCGGTGTCGGCCCACGAGGGGCGCCCGACGCCGACCTCCACCTCGAGCCCGGACGGCAGGAGAAGCCGGCGCTCGTCGATCGCGCCCCAGCTCGCCGCGCGGACGAGACGCGTGCCGGGAGCAAGCTGCTCGATCCACCCGTCGTGCTCCAGGTAGGCGGCCGGGTCGTGCGTGAGCACCACGAGGTCGACGTCGGAGCCGGCCTGCGCTTCGCCCCGCGCCCACGAGCCGACGAGCGCGACTGCCGCGACGTCGCCTCGGGACGCGGCCCAGCGGCCGACGTGGTCGAGAAACGCGTCGACCTCGGCGGCGTGTTCCTGCGGCGCCTCGCCGCCCGCTCGACGGGGAAGTCTCAGGCGGGCTCGCCGAGCAGGCGGGCGCTCCTGCCGTCGCGGAGCTCGAGCATGGCGCCCGCGGGCACTTCGCGGCGGACGTACGCCAGCGCGACGATCCCCCGCTCGGGATCCGGCGCGGCGCTCGTGATGCGCCCGACCGCCTTGCCGTCGAGCACGAGCTCGGCGTCGTACTCGGGGAGCTCGCCCTCGTCCACCGACGCGAGCCGGAGCGTTCGGTTCGGGTGACCGCGAAAGTGGAGTCGCGCCACCGGCTCCTGCCCCGGGTAGCACCCCTTCGTGAAGCTGATCGCGCGGTGCTCGAGCCCGGCTTCGGCGGGCATCACCCGCTCGTCGAGCTCCCTGCCGAGACGCGGCGTCTGCGCGAGGATCCGCAGGCGCTCGAGCTCCTCCTCCGCGATCGGCTCCGCCTCGGCCGGCGCGTCGGCGTCGAGGAGCTCGACCGCCGGGACGCCGTAGTCGTCGTTCGCGACGACCTTGTGGTGATTCACCACGAAGTCCTCCTCGCCGCCGCCGAAGACCACGATCGAGCGGTGCTCCTCGACCGCGATGTCGCACTTCGCCGCGAAGCGCGCGCGGACGAGCTCACGCACGAGTCGTTCGCCTGCCTCGGGCTCGGTGAGCAGCAGAAAGCTGTCCTCCCCACGGCGCCAGACCAGCATCGGGGCGACGATCCTCGCCTTGGGGGTCAGGAGGAGCGCGTCGCATGCGTCACCGACCTGTAACGCCTCGACGTCGTTCGAGACCATGCGGTTGAGGTACACCGCGGCCTCCGGACCGTTCACGGAAACGTAGGCGCGGTCCCTCGACGCCACGTATACCGTCGTCGCAGACACACGTCGACTCATGAAGCGAGGGTAGCGAGCATGTTCAGGAGCAGAGCGGAACGAAAGGTGGCGGACGCCGGGTACGACCCGGCGCGGCTTCCGCCCGGGCAGTACCTCACCGAGAAATGGCCGGTGCTCCATGCCGGCGACGTGCCGTCGTATCCACCCGATCTCGCCGGCTGGAGCTTCCGGGTCTTCGGCGAGGTCGAAGAGCCGCTCGAGCTCACCTGGGACGAGCTGGACGCGCTCCCGAAGTCGACGGTCGTCCAGGACATCCATTGCGTCACGCGGTGGAGCCGCTTCGACGCGGAGTTCACGGGGATCTCGTGGGCGGCGATCCGCGAGCGGGTCGCGCCGCTCCCATCGGCGCGGTTCGCGATCGCGCACGCGGAGGCGGGCTTTACGACCAATGTCCCGGCCTCGGCGCTCGACCTCGAGGGCGCGCTGCTCGTCACGCACGCAGACGGCGAGCCGCTGACGCCGGAACACGGCTGGCCGCTCCGGCTCGTCGTGCCCGGGCGGTACTTCTGGAAGAGCGCGAAGTGGCTTCGCGGAATCGAGCTGCGCCCGACCGACGCGCCCGGCTTCTGGGAGCGCTACGGCTACCACAACGACGCCGATCCGTGGAAGGAACAGCGATATGCCTTCTGATGAAGGCGCCCCGCGCTCCCGGCCGCGAAGCAGGCCGCTTCAGGGACGTACCCGCCGAAGGCGGGGGTTTTCGCGGCGGGGATCCGCGCCTGCGGATCCCCGCTTCGCGACGAGAAAGAGTGAGGCGGCCGCTTGGGGGAGCGGCCGCCTCGGTGGTACTGGGGAGGGTGGGTGCTATGTGATTCGGCGCCGCGCGCAGATCCCTTGCCCCCCATTTCGAGGGATTCGCGCTCAGTCGCTGTCGAGGTGCTTGCTCAGCTCGTCGGCGAGCGCCACGACGCTCGTGCCGTCCCGCGGGGCGAGGAAGATCGTGTTGTCGCCCGCGATCGTCCCGGCGATCCCCGGGTGCCGTCCCTCGTCGATCGCCTGGGCGAGCGCGCTCGCGTAGCCGGGCGGGGTCGTGACCACCACGACAGGGCCCGCGCGCTCCACCCCGATCGCATAGCGGCGCATCGCGACGCCGATCGCGCGGCGCCGATCGGCGTCATCGGCGCCGGGCGCCGCGTACACGAGCCGTCCGGACGGGGCCCGCACCTTGACGAGGCCGAGCTCGTGGACGTCGCGTGAGACCGTCGTCTGGACGACGTCGTGCCCCTCCTCGCGGAGCGCCTCGACGAGCGCAGCCTGCGTCGAGATCGCCCGGTCGCGGACCAGCCGCAGGATCGCCTGCTGCCGGACGCGATTGCTCACGAGAGGACGGCCGCGAGTATCGCGAGCGCCTCTTCGATCTCGGCCTCACCCACCACGAGCGGCGGCAGCAGCCGAAGGACGCTCGGCCCCGACCCGGCGGTGAGCACGAGGAGCCCGTGCTCACGGCATTCCTCGACGACCGCGGCGGCGTCCCGGTCGAGCGCCGCGGCGAGCATCAACCCCCGACCCCGCACCGCGGTGACGCCGGGCAGCGCCTGGAGGCCCTCGACGAGCCGCTCACCGGATGCGACGACGCTCGCGAGGAGCTCGTCGTCGATGGCCTCGACCACCGCGCACGCGGCGGCGCAGCAGACGGGGTTGCCGCCGAACGTCGCGCCGTGGTCACCCGGGACGATCGCCTCCGCGACGCCGTTCCGGGCGAGCAGTGCGCCGATCGGGAGGCCGTTCGCGAGGCCCTTCGCGAGCGTCACGAGGTCGGGCTCGAGGCCGAGCTGCTCGTACGCGAAGAACGTCCCGGTACGCCCGATTCCCGTCTGCACCTCGTCGACCCAGACCAGTGCGCCGACCTCCCGCGCGATCTCCGCCGCGGCCTCGACGAAGCCGGGCTCGAGCGGTCTCACGCCGCCCTCGCCGAGCACGGGCTCGAGGACGATCGCAGCGAGGTCGCGGCCGGGCGACACCGCCGCCTCGAGCGACTCGACGTCATCGGGGCGCGCGAACGAGACGCCGGGCACGAGCGGCCCGAAGCCTTCCCGCTTGGCCGGCTGGCCCGTGACCGAGAGCGCCCCGAGCGTCCGGCCGTGGAAGCTGTCCTCGAGCGCGACGATCCGCGTGCGGCCCGTGACCTTGCGCGCAACCTTGAGCGCCGCCTCGTTCGCCTCGGCGCCCGAGTTGCAGAAGAACGCCTGCGCGCCGCCCATCCTGTCCGAGAGCAGTCCCGCGAGCCGCAGCATCGGCTCGGTCCAGTAGAGGTTCGACGCGTGCCACAGCACGTCGAGCTGGGCGTGCGCGGCGTCGGTCACCGCAGGGTGGAGGTGTCCGAGCACGGTGACCGCGATGCCGCCGCCGAAGTCGAGGTACGCGCGATCCTCGTCGTCCCAGACGCGGCAGCCCTCGCCGCGGACGAGCGTGAGGTTCGCTCGCGCATACGTCGGCAAGACGGCCTCGCGCGAGGCGTGCAACAGTCTGTTGCCCGAGTCCCTCACGCGGGCACCTCGGTCGTCCCGATCGAGGCCCGAACACCGCTTCGGGCGGCGCGGACGGCGGCGACGAGCTTCGGGACGATGCCGCCCTCGAAGTCGCCGGCGTCGAGCCCCGCCTCGGCCTCGTCCGCCGACAGCACGCGCGCAAGCGCGCCCTCGACGATGACGCCGGGGACGTCGCTCACGAAGACGATCCTCTCGGCCCCGAGCCCCACGGCGAGCGCGGCCGCCGCCTCGTCCGCGTTCACGTTGAGCGGCCCTTCGGCGAGCGGGGAGACCACGGGCACCCAGCCGCCCGCGAGCGCGTCGAGCACTGCGGGCGGCGCAGACGCCTCGGGCTCGCCCACGAGCCCGAGCTCGCGGACCCGGTTCGCGCGGAGACCGATCGCGTCTCCGCGAAGCGCGACTGCACGAGGGCCGAGCGCTGCACACACCTCCGCGTTCACCGCGTCGAGCGACGACGCGACGACCTCGAGCACCTCGGGCGTCGTCACGCGCCGCCCGCGCACGAACACGGGCTCGATCCCGCGCCGCGCCATCTCCTCGGTGATCTGCGGGCCCGCGCCGTGGACGACGACCGCGGACGGGCCGACGCGCTCGAGCGCGGCGCGAACGGCGTCGGCGGCGACACGCCCACCGAGCTTCAGCACCACGACCCTCCCGCTCACGTCGTGTACTCCGCGTTGAGCTTGACGTAGTCGTAGGAGAGGTCGGAGGCGAGGTACGCGCAGGCGCCGTCGCCGAGCCCGAGGTCGAGGTCGATCCTCGCCTCCGCCCCGCCCAGCGACGGGACGAGGCCGGTGGGCACGCCGCGCTCGAACACCGTCGTATGGTCGAACGAGACGCTGAGCCGGTCGGGATCGAGCTGCGCGAAGCCGCCGTTCCACGGCGCGGAGCCGGCGGCGGCGAGCACCCGGCCCCAGTTCGGGTCGCGGCCGAACGCCGCGGTCTTCACGAGCGGCGAGGTCGCCACGCGAAGCGCGATCGCCTGCGCTTCCTCGGCCGAAGAAGCGCTTCTGACGACGACCTCGATGACCACGGTCGCCCCTTCCCCGTCGGCCACGATCTGCCGGGCGAGGCTCGCGCAGACCTCTTCCAGCGCCGAAGCGAAGGCCGCGTCCTGGGCGACATCGCGCTCGCCGACTCCGTGCCTCGCGAGCAGCACGACCGCGTCGTTCGTCGAGCAGTCGCCGTCGACCGAGATGCGGTTGAACGTCCGCTCGACCGCCGGGCGGAGGAAGCCCTCGGCCTCGCCGGATGCGAGCGGGTAGTCGGTCGTCACGACCGCGAGCATCGTCGCGAGGCGGGGGTGGATCATCCCGGCGCCCTTCGCCATCCCGCCGACCGTGAACCCGTCGCGCCGGACGACCGCGGTCTTCGGCCCGGCGTCGGTCGTGAGGATCGCGCCGGCCGCCGCGGGGCCGCCGTCGGGGGAGAGTGCGACGGCGGCCTCCTCGACGCCTGCGAGGACCTTCTCCATCGGGAGCCGCGGACCGATCACGCCGGTCGAGAGCACGACCACCTGCTCGGGCTCGAGCGCCAGGCGTTCCGCGACGTGGACGGCCGTTCGTTCCGCGTCCTCCTCGCCCGCCTTGCCCGTCGCGGCGTTCGCGACCCCGGCGTTGACCACGACCGCCTGCGGCTCTGCCACCGCGAGGTGGCGACGCGAGACGGTCACGGGCGCCGCCTGGACGCGGTTCTGCGTCCACATCGCGCAGCCGACGACCGGCTCGAGCGCGTGGACGAGCGCGAGATCCGGCTTGCCCGACGGTCGGATGCCGGCGCTCACCCCCGCGGCGGCGTACCCGCGCGCGGCCGTGACCGACATCAGTGCTTCCTCCCGGGACTCAATCGATGATCCTGGCGCGCGAGAAGCAAGCAGCGCGAGGACGCAGGGCCGCCGATATGCGGGCATATCGGCGCGACCGAGGACACGGCGATGCGCCGCTTCGCAGCCGCCCAGGGCGCGGGTGAGTCCCGGGAGGGAGCACTAGACGAGCACCCCGTCGATCCTCAGACCGGCCGTCTCGTCGAGCCCGTAGAGGAGGTTCACGTTCTGCACGGCCTGGCCCGCCGCTCCCTTGCCGAGGTTGTCGAGCGCGCAGATCACGATCGTCCGGTCGGTGTGGCGGTCCTCGAAGACGCCGATCTCGGCCGCGTCGGTGTGCTGCACCCGCGCGAGCTCCGGCACGACGCCCTCCGGAAGCACGCGCACCACGTGGCTGTCCGCGTACTGCTCCTCGAGCAGCGTGCGCAGGTTCGGCCCGGTGGACCGAACGTTGCAGGTGGCGAGCAGCCCGCGCCTGATCGGCAGGAGATGTGGTGTGAAGGAGACCGGGAACCCGAGCGCCTGCGTGATCTCGGCGACGTGCTGGTGGGCGCCGACGCGGTACGGGGAGACGTTCTCGAGCACGAAGCCCGCGTGGGTCGACGGCTTGAGCCCTCGTCCGGCGCCGGTCATCCCGGACATCGCGTCCACGACCACGCTGTCCCGCTCGACCGCGTCCGCGATCGGCCCGAGCGCCAGGAGGACTGCGGTGGCGTAGCAGCCGGGATTGGAGACGAGCCGCCCCTCGGGCGTTGCCAGCTCCGGGAGCCCGTACGACCAGAGCGCGAGCGCCGCGGGCCGAGGGTGGGTGAACCCGTACCAGGCGTCGTACTGCGCCGGATCCGCGAGCCGGTGCGCGCCGGACAGGTCGATCACCACGCCGCGGCTCGGAGGCTCGAGGGCGGCCGTGTCCTCGTGCGAGAGGCAGAGGATCGTGACGTCCGCCTCGCAGGCGAGCGCGGCGGCGTTCGTGATCAGCCGCGGGACGCGCCTCCCGCCGTTCCGGTTGAGCCGCGGGTCGAGCGCGGTCGCGTCGCGACCCGCGAGCGAGTCGGACCCCACCGCGTACAGCTCGAGCTCGGGATGACCGAGCACCCGGTCGAGCGCCTCCTGTCCTGTGTAGCCGGCCGCGCCGACGATGCTCACGTACGCCATCTGCATATTATGCAGAAAGCGGGCCGCTACCTGCGGCAGCGACCTCCTCGCCCGCGGGCTCCGCCGCCGCGAGCGCGAGCCGTGGCACGACCCGGCGGAACCTCCCGAGCGCGTCGTCGATCCGCTCGAGCAACGCTGCGGCCCGTGCGGACCCGGTCGCGCGCACGTGGCGCTCGAGAAGGCCCACCAGCCGCTCGCGATCACGCTGGTCGAGTGGCTCGAGCCCGACGAGATCGCCGTTCACGAGCCGCTCGTCGGGGTCGAGGACGAAGGCCTCGCCGCCCGTCATCCCCGCGCCGAGGTTGCGGCCGTGCGGCCCGAGCACGACCACGATCCCGCGCGTCATGTACTCGCACGCGTGGTCGCCGACCCCCTCGACGACCGCGACCGCGCCCGAGTTGCGGACGGCGAACCGCTCGCCGGCGGCGCCGGCGCAGAAGAGCGTGCCGCCGGTGGCGCCGTAGAGCGCCGTGTTGCCGACGAGGCAGGGGTCGCCCGCGTCGTCCGGCGGCGGCGAGATCACGATGCGCCCGCCGGACATCGCCTTGCCCACGTAGTCGTTCGCCTCGCCGGTGAGGCGCAGCTCCACGCCTCCGGTCAGGAACGCCCCGAAGCTCTGTCCCGCGGCGCCCTCGAAGCGCGCGCGGACGCGGCCGGCCGGCCGCCCGGAGCCGACGGAGCGCGCGATCGCGCCGCCGAGGCGGGCGCCGATCCCGCGGTCGGCGTTCGTGATCTCGAACGCGGGCTCGACGAGCCGCGCGCCGCTGATCGCGGCCTTGCCCTGCGCCACGAGCAGCGCCCCGAGCCGGTCGCGCTCGTCCGGGACCGCGTCGCCGACGTACCGCGCTGCGCCCGCGCCCGCGCGGACGAGCAGCGGGCGCAGGTCGAGCGCGTCGGCGGCGGGATCACCGGTCCGCCGCTGGCGCAGGAGGTCCGTCCGCCCGACGGCCTCGTCGAGCGTCCGCAGGCCGAGGCCGGCAAGCAGCCGTCGCACCTGGAGCGCGACGAAGCGGAGGTACGCCTCGACCATCTCCGGGGTGCCGGCGAACTTCGCGCGGAGCTCCGGCCGCTGGCTCGCGATCCCGACCGGGCACGTGTCGAGGTGGCACGAGCGCACCATCAGGCACCCCTCGGCCAGCAGGAGCGAGGTGCCGAACGAGAACTCGTCCGCGCCGAGCAGCGCCGCGACGACCACGTCGCGGCCCGTCTTGAAGCCGCCGTCGACGCGCACGCGGACACGGCCGCGCAGCCCGTTCTCGACGAGCGCCTGCTGCGTCTCCGCGAGCCCGAGCTCCCACGGCGCGCCGGCGTGCTTGATCGAGGGCAGCGGGCTCGCGCCGGTGCCGCCGTCCGCGCCTGCGACGTGCACGACGTCCGCGCGGGCCTTCGCGACGCCCGCCGCGATCACCCCGACCCCCGCCGAGGCGACGAGCTTGACCGAGACGTCCGCGTCCGGGTTCACCTCCTTGAGGTCGAACACGAGCTGGGCGAGGTCCTCGATCGAGTACACGTCGTGGTGCGGCGGAGGCGAGATCAGCGCGACGCCCGGCGACGTGCCGCGGAGGCGGGCGATCTCGTCGGTCACCTTGTGCGCGGGGATCTGCCCGCCCTCGCCCGGCTTCGAGCCCTGGGCGATCTTGATCTGCAGCTCCTCCGCCGAGACCGCGTACTCCGCGGTGACGCCGAAGCGCCCGGACGCAACCTGTTTGATCTTCGAGTTGCGCTCGTCGCCGTAGCGGGCGGGGTCCTCGCCGCCCTCGCCCGAGTTCGACCGGGCGCCGAGCCGGTTGAGCGCGATCGCGATCGTCTCGTGCGCCTCCGCCGAGAGCGCGCCGTGCGACATCGCCCCGCCGGAGAAGCGGCGGACGATCGACTCGACGGGCTCCACCTCTTCGAGCGGGACGGGGGCGCGCGCAGGGACGAGCTCGAGCAGGTCGCGCGGCTCGAGCGGCGGGCGTTCCTCCACGAGCCGCGCGAAGCGGTCGTACTCCTCGAGCCTGTCGCCGCGGACCGCCCGGATCAGCGCGTGCGCCGCCGTGACGCTCTCCTGCAAGGCCGAGACCACGTCCGGGTCGGTCGCGTGCGGCTCGCCGCCCTTGCGGAACTTGTAGAAGCCGGGGTTCTCGAGCGCGGGCCGCTCGGCCTCGCTCGCGGCGAGCCGGTCGAGCGCGTCGTGCTCCAGCCGACCGAGCCCCACGCCGCCGATCGCCGACGGCGTCCCGCCGAAGAACCGGCGGCACAGCCGGCGGTCGAGCCCGATCGCCTCGAACAGGCGCGCGCCGCGGTAGCTCGCGACGTCCGAGATCCCTGCCTTCGACATGACCTTGAGCACGCCGAGCTCCAGCGACCGGAGGAGCCTCGTCTGCGCCTCGTCGGGAGACGGGCGGTCGCCGCCGCCCTTGTCCGTCTCGGCGAGGCGCGCGACGGTCTCCAGGGCGAGACGCGGGCAGACGACGTCCGCGCCGTAGCCGACGAGCGTCGCGACCATGTGCGTGTCCCGTGTTTCGTCGCTCGAGACGAGGAGGGCGCAGGCGGTGCGCAGACCGCGCTCGACGAGCCTCCCGTGGGCCGCCGCGACCGCAAGCAGCGATGGGATCGGCGCGCGTTCGCCGCCGGCCGCCCCGTCGGTCACGCAGACGACGGTCGCGCCGGCCTCGGCGGCGTCGGTGCATGCGTCGGCGACCCGCTCCACCGCGGGGCCGAGGCCCTCCTCCGCGGTGAAGGTGGCGTCGACCTCGACGGGCTCGAGCGCGGCGAGGCCGTGGGGCGTCACGAGGAAGGAGGGAAGCGCGACGACCGGCGCGAGGGGACCGTCGGCGTCGAGGGGCGGCCGCGGGCCGACAAGCGTGGCGACGGACATCACGGTCCGCTCGCGCTCGTGGTCGATCGCCGGGTTCGTGACCTGCGCGAAGCGCTGGCGGAAGTAGGAGGCGAGCGGTCGGGCGCGACCGGCGAGCGGCGCGATCGGCGCGTCGTCGCCCATCGAGTACACGGGGTCGCGGCCGGTCTGCGCGATGGGCCTGAGCATCACGCTCAGCTCCTCGCGGGTGTACCCGTGGAGCGCGTGGCGGGCGGCGAGGTCGCCTTCGGGCGGCGTCACGGGGTCGCCGGTGTCGCCGAAGCGGAACGAGTCAGAGACCCAGCCCGCGTACGGCCTGCGTGCGGCGAGCGTCCTCGTCACCTCCCCGTCGAAGAGGACTCCGCGCTCGGGGTCGATCGAGAGGAGCTGCCCCGGAGCGAGCCGGGCGCGCCGCACCGCGACGCCCTCCGGCAGCGGGACCGCGCCCGCCTCGGAGGCGACCGCGACGAGGCCGTCCGCGCAGACGGCGATCCGCAGCGGCCGGAGCCCGTTCCGGTCGAGCTTCGCGCCGCAGGTGATCCCGTCGGTGAACACGAGCCCCGCGGGACCGTCCCACGGCTCGGTGAGCATCGCGTGGTAGCGCCGCATCGCACGCTCGGCGTCGTCGACCCGCGGGTCGTTCTGCCAGGCGGGCGGCACGAGCCGTGAGAGCGCCTCTCTGACCTCGACCCCGGAGCGCACGAGCAGCTCGACCGCGTTGTCGAGCAGCGCGGAGTCCGACCCCGACCGGTCGAGCGCCGGGGCAAGATCCGGATCGAGGCCGGCGGCGCGCTCGCGCGCCTCCATCCAGGCCACGTTCCCCTCGATCGTGTTGATCTCGCCGTTGTGGCAAAGGAGGCGGAAGGGCTGCGCCCGCTCCCAGCTCGGCGACGTGTTCGTCGAGAACCGCTGATGGAAGATCGCCCAGGCGGCCGACCAGTCTGGATCGCGGAGGTCGGGGTAGAAGGTCGCGAGCTGGGTCGCCGCGCAGAGCCCCTTGTACGTCACCGACCGGAACGAGAGCGACGCGACGTAGACGCCGTCCACAAGCTCGGCGCGCCTACGGGCGCGGTAGGCCCGCAGCTCGGCATCGTCTTCCGCGCACGGCGCGAGCACCAGCTGGACGATCCGCGGCATGGACGCGACCGCGGTCGAGCCGAGCGCGCCCACGTCGTGGGGCACCTCCCGCCAGCCGGCGGGCTCGAGGCCTTCCGCCCGGCAGGCGTCCTCGACGACTCCCCGCAGCCAGGGCTCGCGGAGGAAGCACATCGCGATCCCGGCGCCGGGTGTCCCGGTCAACGCGGGGTGCAGTGGGAGGAGCAGTCCGGCGCCGTCGCCCGTCACGCCGTCCGCGGCCCACGCACCCCGATGGGCGACGGCGGCGAGGCCGGCGAGCGCGCGGTCGAGGAGCTCGCGCGACGCCCGTCCCCGCGCGTCGGCGACCAGGCCGATGCCGCACGCGTCGCGCTCACGGGTCGGATCGTGGAGTGGGCTCGACACGGCTTCGGCACCGCCTTTCGTCGACTCGAGGAACGGATGGAACGAGCTTCCCGCCTGGTGTCTCGTCAGCTAGCGGGCGGTGGCGGGGGGAAGTCGCCGGCTAGCGCCGAGGCGGCGCGACGATCGCGAACGGGCGAATGCCCGTGCCCGGCTTGGCCGTAAACGGGCTCGCGAGAATCGGCGCTCCGCGTACCATCGATCATCGATCGTACTGGCGACGGCGGACGACCGCAACTCGAAGGTCCAGCCCCGGGACCGGACGTTCGGCGCGTGGGCTGGACGGTTGGGTGTTGACAGGACCGCCGTTCGACAGGCACTGTGCGACCACGATGATGCTCTGCCACGACGTATCCGTACGACCTCTCGTACCGCGCCCCGCGGTCTCGGTCGGCGTCGGCATCGAGCTCATCGCGATTCTCCCCGTCTAGGGGAGATCGACGCCCACGCGCTCGAGAAGGGCGCACACACCGACCGAGACACACCACCGGTGCGTCCGCCGGACGGCACCGAGCGAGAGGAGATTCCGTTCCATGACCCGTAGGCCCCCGACCCCCAAGTCCCCATGAGATCCCGCCACAGGTACGTCGTCGCGTGCCTCGCCGGCCACGGCATCGGCCCGGAGGTGACCGCCGCGGCGAGCCGCGCGCTGGCCCGCCTCGGCCGGGAGCACGGCTTCGACGTCGAAGAGCTCCATCCCCCGTTCGACACCGAGGCGCTGACCCGGTCCGGGCACCTGCTCCCCGTCGCGACCCGTCAGGCGACGTCATCGGCCGACGCGGTGCTCGTCGCCGGCGACAGCGCTCCGGCGCTCGCGGGCGTGAAGGCGGCGCTCGACCTGCGCGCCACCGTCACGCGCGTGCTCGACGACGCAGGCGAGGCGACCGCATTCGCCCCGCTCGACGACGGTGCGGCCGGCTGGACGATCGACCGGGCGCTCGACACTGCCCGAACCCGGTCCGGGAGGCTCACGTCGGTCGGCGTCTCGGACGACTGGGAAGTCCGCGTCGAGCGGCACGCAGAACGGCATCCCGGCGTCGAGGTCGAGCACGTGCCGCTCCTCGAGGCGCTCCGACGGCTCGGCGCCGGCTCGGCGGGCGTGCTGGTCGCGGAAGGCGTGCTGGGCGACACGATCGCGGCCGCGCCGGGGCTCGGCGGGCGCCGCAGGCTCGTCGCCGTGGGCGGTCTCTCCCAGAGCGGGCCCGGCCTCTTCGCGCCCGTCGGCTCGACCGAGTCGGACGACGCGGGGCAGGGCGTCGCCGACCCGAGCGCGATGCTGCTCGCGACCGCGCTGATGCTGTCCGAGGGCCTCCACCGCGCGGCGGCGGGCCAGGCGCTCGAGGAGAGCCTCGCCGCGGCGCTTCGCGGACCGAGGCGGCCGGTGGAGGTCGCGGCGCCGGGCGTCGCGGCGACCACGCGCGAGTTCGTCGACGCCGTCCTCGGGCTGCTCCCGAGCGCGCGGCGCGACACGGAGTTCGCGCTGGGGGTCGGGCCGTGAAGATGACCGGCGGTGACGCGATCCTCCGCGCCCTCGAGGCGGAGGGGGTCGAGGTGATGTTCGGCCTCCCGGGCGGCGCGATCATGCCGACGTACGACGCGATGGCGCGCGGGACGACCGTGCGGCACGTGCTCGCGCGCCACGAGCAGGGCGCGGGCCACATGGCGCAGGGCTACGCCCGGGCGTCGGGCCGTGTCGGGGTCGCGATCGCGACCTCCGGGCCGGGTGCGACGAACCTCGTCACGCCGATCGCGGACGCGTGGATGGACTCGACGCCGCTCGTGTGCATCACCGGTCAGGTGCGCTCGACGCTGATCGGCACCGACGCGTTCCAGGAGTGCGACATCACCGGTATCACCATGCCGATCGTGAAGCACTCGTGGCTCGTCCAGGACGCGCGGGAGCTGCCGTCCGTGATGCGGGCCGCGTTCCACGTCGCGCGCACCGGCCGCTGCGGCCCGGTGCTCGTCGACGTGCCCCGCGACGTGCAGGAGGCGGTCGTCGACCTGTCGTTCCCGGGCGAGCTCGACCTGCCCGGCTGGCGCCCTCCGACGAAGGTGCACCCGCTCCAGATCCGCGAGGCCGGACGCGCGATCGCCCACGCGCGCAAGCCCGTGCTGTACGTCGGCGGCGGCACGCTCAACGGTGACGCGTGCGCGGAATTGCTCGACCTCGCCGAGACCGGCTCGCTCCCGGTCGTGACCACGCTGATGGGCAAGGGTGCGTTCCCCGAGTCGCACCAGCTCCACTTCGGCTGGCCGGGGATGCACGGTCCCAAGTGGTCCAACCTCGCGCTCAACTCCTGCGACGTGCTCGTCGCGGTCGGCGCACGGTTCGACGACCGCGTGACCGGCAAGCTCTCGGCGTTCGCGCCGGGGGCCACGGTCGTCCACCTCGACGTCGACGCCGCCGAGATCTCGAAGCTGCGCTCGGCCGACATCCCCGTGGTCGGGTCGCTCGCCACGGCCGTGGGCGCACTCGCCCGCGAGGTCGAGCACCAGCGCGCAGAAGGCGCCCCGCCGCCTGCGGCGTGGCTCGAGCAGCTGCGCGACTGGCGCGAGGAGTTCCCGCTCCGCTACGACCGGGGCGGCGAGTGGCTGAAGCCGCAGACCGTGCTCGAGACGCTCCAGCGGCTCACCGCGGGACAGGACGTGATCGTGACGACCGGCGTCGGCCAGCACCAGATGTGGGCGATGCAGTACGTCTCGAGCGAGCGCCCGCGGAGCTTCATCACCTCGGGCGGGCTCGGCACGATGGGCTACGGGATCCCCGCTGCGATCGGTGCGAAGGCCGCCCGGCCCGAGGCGACCGTCGTCTGCGTGGACGGCGACGGGTGCTTCCAGATGACCGCCCAGGAGCTCGTGACGGCCGCGCTCGAGGAGCTGCCGATCGTGGTCGTGCTCGTGAACAACGGCTACCTCGGGATGGTCACGCAGTGGCAGGACATGTTCTTCGACGGCCGCCGCTCCCACGTGCATCTCACGAACGTGCTGCCGGACTACGCGAAGCTCGCGGAGGCGTACGGTGGGGTCGGCATGGTCGTGACCGACGAGTCCGAGCTCGAGCCGGCGCTCGCAGAGGCGCTGACGCTCGGCCGGACGGTCGTCGTCGACTGCCGCGTCGACCCGGCCGAGCAGTGCTTCCCGATGGTTCCGTCGGGCGCCGCCGCCGTGGACATGATCGAGTACGGCGACACGCTGGAGGTGAAGGCGTCATGAGGCACACACTCAGCGTCACCGTGCAGGACAAGCCTGGGGCACTGACGCGGATCACGACGATGTTCGCGCGACGCGGCTTCAACATCGAGTCGCTCGCGGTCGGGCCGACCGAGCAGCCCGGCGTCAGCCGCATCACGCTGCGTGTCGACTGCACCCAGCACTCTCTCGAGCAGATCGAGAAGCAGATCCACAAGCTCGTGGACGTCCTGCGCGTGACCGAGCTCGTGGCCGGCGAGGCCGTCGAGCGGGAGCTGATGCTCGTGAAGGTCTCCGTCTCGCCGGAGCGGCGCGCCGAGCTCGTGACCACCGCCGAGGCGCTCGGCGGCCGCCTGCTCGACGTCGGAGCCGACGCGGTCGTGCTCGAGCTCGTGGCGACTCCCGAGGAGGTCGACTCCTTCCACGAGCTCTGCCGGCCGTACGGGATCGCCGACCTCGTCCGGACCGGCCGTGTCGGCGTCCCGCGGGCGACCGGCCGCCGCCGGGCGCCGAGACGCCTCGCCGCAATCAACTGACCCGCCCTCCTCCCGAGCGAAAGGACCTCTGATGGCAACGATCCTCCGTGACGGCGACCTGTCCCTCCTCGACGGCACGGTGGCCGTCGTCGGGTACGGCAGCCAGGGCCATGCCCATGCGCTCAACCTGCACGACTCCGGCGTCCGCGTCGTGGTCGGGCTGCGCGAGGGCTCCTCGTCGTGGAGCGCGGCCGAGGAGGCCGGGCTCGAGGTACGGACGATCCCGGAGGCGGTCCGCGGCGCGCAGCTCGTCTCGCTCCTCCTGCCCGACCAGTTCCAGCCGCAGGTGTTCGCGGAGGCGGTCGAGCCCGCGCTCGAGCCGAACGCGACGATCCTGTTCGCGCACGGGTTCAACGTCCTCTACGGCCGGATCGCGCCGTCCGCGGGCCACGACGTCGTGATGGTCGCGCCGAAGGGCCCAGGACACGTCGTCCGCCGCCTGTTCAGCGAGGGGCTCGGCACGCCCGCGCTGATCGCAGTCGAGCAGGACGCCTCCGGCCGCGCGCGCGACGTCGCGCTCGCCTACGCGGTCGGAATCGGCGCCGGGCGGGCAGGGATCCTCGAGACGACGTTCCGCGAGGAGACCGAGACCGATCTCTTCGGCGAGCAGGCCGTGCTCTGCGGCGGCGTGACGCAGCTCATCCAGGCGGGCTTCGAGACGCTCGTCGACGCCGGCTACCAGCCCGAGGTCGCGTATTACGAGTGCCTGCACGAGCTCAAGCTGATCGTCGACCTCATCTGGGAGGGCGGCCTCCAGCACATGCGCTGGTCGATCTCGGACACGGCCGAGTTCGGCGACTACCTGAGCGGCCCGCGGGTGATCGACGACCACGCGCGTGCCCAGATGCGCGAGCTCCTCGCGGAGATCCGGTCGGGCGCCTTCGCGAAGACGTGGATCGCGGACATGGAGAACGGCGAGCAGGAGCTGCGGCGCCGGCGCGCGGAGGCGGCGGGCAGCCAGATCGAGCAGGTCGGAGAG
Organism: Gaiella sp.; assembly: GCA_035706725.1. Lineage (GTDB taxonomy): Bacteria > Actinomycetota > Thermoleophilia > Gaiellales > Gaiellaceae > Gaiella. The sequence continues at coordinate 16,083 of DASSUT010000041.1, forward strand.
GAGCTGCGCTCGCTCATGCGCCGCGAGGACGCGAGTGCCGTCCGTTGACGTTCCCGTAGCGCTTCTCGGCTACGGGACGGTCGGCGCCTCCGTTGCCCGCCTGCTCGAGGAGCAGGGCGACGAGATCGAGCGCGCGACCGGCCATCGGCTTCGGGTCGTTCGGGCGCTCGTGCGAGACGCCGGCAAGGAGCGAAGCTTCGCACCCGGCTCCGGCGTGCTCACGACCGATCCCGGGGACGTGCTCGGCGACCCGTCGCTGGCGATCGTCGCCGAGGTGATGGGCGGCGTCGAGCCCGCGGGCGCCTACGTCCTCGAGCTGCTCCGGACAGGGCGCTCGGTGGTGACCGCGAACAAGCAGCTCGTCGCACGGCGTGCAGCGGAGCTGTTCGCGGCGGCGGCCGAGTCCGGCGCCCACCTCCGCTTCGAGGCGTCGGTCTGCGCGGCGATCCCCGTGATCAAGGTGCTCCGGGAGTCGCTCGTCTCGACCAACGTCCACCGGGTGCTCGGGATCGTGAACGGCACCACGAACTTCGTCCTCTCCGCGATGGCCGAAGGCCGGACGTACGCCGAGGCGCTCGCGGAGGCGCAGCACCTCGGGTACGCGGAGGCGGACCCGACGGACGACGTCGGCGGCGGAGACGCGGCCGCGAAGCTCGCGATCCTCGCGACCGTCGCGTTCGGCTCACGGGTGCCGCTCGAGTGGGTGGAGGTCGACGGCATCGAGGGGATCACACAGGAGCACGTCCAGGCCGCGCGGGCGCTCGACATGAAGGTGAAGCTGCTCGCGCGCGCAACGCTCTCGGAGGGACGCGTCGACGCGCGCGTCGGGCCGGCGTTCGTCGACGTGCACCACCCCCTCGCGGCGGTCGAGGGACCGTTCAACGCGGTGATGCTGCAGGGCGACGCAATTCGCGAGATCACGCTCGAGGGGCCAGGGGCGGGCGGCATCGAGACCGCGAGCGCGGTCGTCGCCGATCTCGTCTCGATCGTCGGCACGACGGGCACCGGGTTCCTGCAGGGCGACCCCGTGTGGCACGAGCTCGATCGCCTGCCGCCGGGGGAGCTCGCGTCGCCGTGGTACCTCCGCGTCGAGGTCGAGGACCGCGCGGGCGTGCTCGAGCGGCTCGCCCACGAGCTCGCGGCGGAGGGCGTGTCGGTCGCGCGGCTCGTGCAGCAGCCGGTGGACGGGCACGCGACGCTCCACGTCGTCACCCACGAGGCACCGGCCGGCCGCGTCGACCGCGCGCTCGCGGCGATCCGCGCGCTCGCCGAGTCGCGCGGGGACGCGGTTGCGATCCCCGTGGTCTCCGAGCGTGGAGTCGAGGAGCTCGGCTGGGCGTAGGCACTTTCCGCGTTCGGCGAAAAGTGCCAGGGTTCCGCGACTGTGACGCGTTCACTGATCGAGCGATACCGCGACCGTCTGCCGGTCTCCCCGTCCACACCCGTCGTGAGCTTGGGCGAGGGCTCCACACCCTTGCTGCCCGCTCCCAGGCTCGCGCGACGCGCAGGACTGCGCGAGCTGTGGCTCAAGTGGGAGGCGTCGAACCCGACCGGCTCGTACAAGGACCGTGGCATGACGGTGGCGGTCTCGAAGGCGCTCGAGCGCGGGGCCGAGGCAGTGCTCTGCGCGTCGACGGGCAACACCGCCGCGAGCGCGGCCGCGTACGCCGCGCGCGCGGGGTTGCCGGCCCTCGTCCTCACGCCGCAGGGAGCGGTCGCCGGCGCGAAGCTCGCACAGACGCGAATGCTCGGCGCGACCGTGCTCGAGGTCCAGGGGAGCTTCGACGAGACGCTGCGCGCGGCGCAGGAGCTCGCCGACCGGGGCTCGTACGTGCTCGTGAACTCGCTCAACCCCGACCGGCGCGAGGGACAGAAGACCGCAGTGTTCGAGGTCGTCGAGGAGCTCGGCGGGCCGCCCGACGCGTTCGTGCTCCCGTACGGCGGCGGCGGCAACACGTCGTCGTACGCGCAGGCGCTCTCCGAGCTCGGTCTCGCCGTGCCGATCGTGTCGGTCGAGGCCGTCGATCGCCGACGGACGCTCGCGACCGCGATCAGGATCGGCGAGCCGGCCCATGCGGAGGCGGTGCGCGCCGCAGGCGCCCGGGTGATCGCCGCAGAGGACGCGGCGCTCGTCGACGCCTGGCGCACGCTCGCCGCCGAGGAGGGGCTCTTCTGCGAGCCGTCGTCCGCGGCCGGCCTCGTCGCGGTGCTCCAAGGGGACCTGGAGGGCGAGCGGCTCGTGGTAACGGTCACCGGCCACGGCCTCAAGGACCCTGACGCCGCCGACCGGTACGCCCTTCCGCCGGTCGCGGTCGCACCCGACCCGGATGCCATCGCCGGCGCTTCCGGTTCCGGGAAGCGCTAGAAGAAGAGCATCGTGATCGTCCGTGCGCCCGCGACCTCGGCCAACCTGGGCCCGGCGTTCGACGCCGCGGCGGTCGCACTCGACCTCTGGAACGAGCTCGAGGTCACCGACGGTGAGGGGGTCGAGATCGAGGGCGAAGGTGCGGGCGAGCTGCCGGCCGACGAGACGAACCTCGCCGTGCGGGCGTACGCACTGCTCGCCGACCCGGCCGGCAAGCGCTTCCGCTTCGTGAACCGCATCCCGCTCGAACGCGGTCTCGGCTCGTCCGCGGCGGCGATCGCGCTCGGCCTCGCAGCGACGCGTTCGGAGGCCGACCCCGCGGAGCTCCTCGCTGCCGGCAGGACGCTCGAGAGCCACTCCGACAACCTCGCGGCGGCGCTGCTCGGCGGCGTGACGCTCGCCTGGGACGGCCGCCTCGCGCGGATCGCCGAGACGTTGCCGCTCGCGCCGGTGGCGCTCGTCCCGCGGGAGCGGACGGCGACCGAGGCGTCGCGGCGGTCACTGCCCGCAACCGTGCCGCACACGGACGCGGCCGCGAACGCCGCGCGGTCGGCCTTGCTCGCCGCCGGCGCCGCGCTCGGCGACCGCGAGCTCTTCGCGGCGGGGCTCGACGACCGCCTCCACGAGCCTTACCGCCCCTCGGACATGCTCGAGGCCCTCCGAGAGGAGCTCCCCGCGCACGCGCGCGGGGCGACGCTCTCCGGCTCCGGGCCGACGGTGATCGTCTGGGCGGACGACGCGGCCTCGTGCGCGTCCGAGCTCGCGCAGCGCTTCCCCCAGCTCGACGTGCATCCGCTCGCCGTCACGCCGAAGGGCGTGCTGTGACAGTGCGTCTCGTCGACTGCCGCCCGCGCGAGGCGTACGACGAGGGCCACGTCCCCGGCGCCGTGCACCTCGATCCCGAGACGGATCTCTCCGCGCCGCCGGCCGACCCCGCCGTCGGCGGCCGCCACCCTCTGCCGGACCCGCACGTGCTCGGGGCAGTGTTCGCCGGGGCCGGGATCGGCCCGCAGACGTTCGTGCTCGCGTACGACGACGGCTCGGGCTGGGCAGCGCGCTGCTGGTGGCTGCTCCGCCACCTCGGCCACGACGACGCCGGCACGTTCGACCTCCGCGCCTACGAAGGGCCGCTCGCGACCGAGGAGCCGCGCGTCGAGCGCGCGCCGTTCGAGCCGCGGGTGCGCGAGGACGACGTCGCGGAGAAGGACGAGCTCCTCGCCCGGCTCGGCGATTCTCGCCTCGTGCTCCTCGACGCGCGTGCGCCCGAGCGCTGGCGCGGAGACGTCGAGCCGCTCGACCCGGTGGCGGGGCGGATCCCCGGCGCGCGCAACGCGCACTACCTCGAGCCGCTTCCGGACGACGTCCTGGACGCGCCGGAGCTGGTCGTCTACTGCGGCTCCGGCGTGAGCGCCGCGCCGGTCGTCCAGCGCCTCGTGCTCCGCGGGCGCGATGACGTGCGCCTCTATCCCGGCTCGTTCAGCGAATGGTGTCGCGACCCGTCAACCCCCATCGAGAGAGGTCCTGCCCTGTGAGCACGCCGTACGACATCCCCTCCGATCCCGCGAAGCGCCACAGCGCCGCGCTGACCGACGGCCCCGACCGCGCCGGTGCGCGGGCGATGCTCAAGGCCGTCGGGTTCGACGACGCCGACCTTGCCAAGCCGCTGATCGGCGTCTGCACGACGTGGATCGAGACCATGCCGTGCAACCTCAACCAGCGCGCGCTCGCCCCCCACGTGAAGCGCGGGATCCGGGAGGCAGGCGGGACGCCGATGGAGTTCAACACGATCGCGGTCTCGGACGGCGTCTCGATGGGCACCAGCGGGATGAAGGCGTCGCTCGTCTCCCGCGAGACGATCGCGGACTCGATCGAGCTCGTCGCGCGCGGTCACCTGTTCGACGGGCTCGTGTGCCTGATCGCGTGCGACAAGACGATTCCCGCCGCCGTGATGGCGCTCGCACGCCTCGACCTTCCGGGGCTCGTCCTCTACACCGGGTCGATCGCGCCAGGCCGCTGGCGCGGGAAGGACGTGACCGTCCAGGACGTCTACGAGCAGATCGGCGCGTACGCGGCGGGGAAGATCACGGCGGAGGAGCTGCACGAGCTCGAGGGCGTCGCATGTCCCGCCGCCGGCGCGTGCGGGGGGCAGTTCACGGCGAACACGATGGCGACCGCGCTCGAGTTCCTCGGGATCAGCCCGGCGGGCCAGAACGACATTCCCGCGCTCGACCGCTCCAAGGAGGCAGCGTCGGAGGAGGCGGGCCGGCTCGCCGTGGATCTCGTCCGCCGCGACGTGCGCCCCTCGCAGATCGTCACGAAGGCGTCGCTCGAGAACGCCGCGGCGTCGATCGCCGCCACGGGCGGCTCCACGAACGGCGTCCTCCACCTGGTCGCGATCGCGAAGGAGCTCGACATCGACTTCACGATCGACGACTTCGACGCGATCTCCGCCCGGACGCCGATCGTCGCCGACCTGAAGCCGTTCGGCCGCTTCGTCGCGACCGACGTCCACAAGGCCGGCGGCGTCGCGCTGGTGGCACGCGAGCTCGTCAAGTCCGATCTCGTCGATCCGGGAACCCTCAACGTCGACGGCCGCACGCTCGGCGAGATCGCAGGCGCGGCGGTCGAGGTCGACGGCCAGGAGGTGGTGGTCCCGATCGAGCGGTCGCTCAAGCCGCGCGGCGGGCTCGCGATCCTGCGCGGCAACCTCGCGCCGGACGGATGCGTCGTGAAGCTCGCCGGGAACGACCGCCTGCTGCACAGCGGTCCTGCCCGCGTGTTCGACTCGGAGGAGGCGACGTTCGAGGCGGTCAAGGCGGGAAGGATCGTTCCCGGCGACGTCGTCGTGATCCGATACGAGGGACCGGTGGGCGGGCCGGGAATGCGGGAGATGCTCCATGTGACCGCCGCGATCGTCGGGGAGGGCCTCACGGACGAGGTCGCGCTCGTCACCGACGGGCGCTTCTCGGGCGCGACGCACGGGTTCATGGTCGGCCACGTCTGCCCGGAGGCCGCCGTCGGCGGGCCGCTCGCTGCCGTGCGAGAGGGCGAGACGATCACGATCGACGTCGACCGTCGGTCGATCGACGTCGCGCTCTCGGACGACGAGATCGCGGCGCGCCTACGCGAGCTCTCTCCGTTCGTCCCGAAGGTCACGACAGGCGCCCTTGCGAAGTACGCGGCGCTCGTCTCGTCCGCCTCGGAAGGCGCGGTGACGACGGCCCGCTAGGGCCGGTTGTCGCGCGGGTCCCAGAGCGGGACCGGGGCCGTCTCGGCGTACGCCTCGCCCTGCGGATAGCTGATCAGCTCGACGTACGTCCCGAACGGCGTCCTGAAGTAGTTGATCGTCTGACCCGCCGCCGGCCCCTCCGTCACGGGCAGCGGCCCGGCGAGCTTCTCCGCGCCGAGGGCGACCATGCGCGCCACCGCCTTGTCGATGTGGCGGACGTAGAACGCGAGGTGCTTGCCGCCGATGTCGGAGTTCTTCCGGAACGTCCGGTCCTGGTCGGGGGACGTGTACTGGAAGAGCTCGACGCTCGGCCCGTTCCCGCAGCGCACGTGCTGGATGCGCTCGATCACCGCCGCGGGGTCGACGTCGAGGACCTCCCCGACGCCTGCGAACGGCCCGAACGCGAGCGGCGACGTGCACCCGAGCACCTCCTCGAACCACGCAACGGCGTCGGCCACGTTCGGCACCGTGATCCCGACGTGGTCGATCCCGAGCAGGCCCGGGACGCTCGTCACGACGGGGTCGGTCCCGTTCCGCTTCGGCGACCAGAGCGGACGGCTCGGGTCGCGCTCGTACGCCATCCCGTCCGGGTAGCTGATCAGCTCGATATACGTCCCGAACGGCGTCCTGAAGTAGTTGATCGTCTGACCCGCCGCGGGCCCCTCGGTGACCGGCAGCGGGCCGGCGAGCTTCTCGGCGCCGTGGTCGACCATGTACTCGACGGCCGCGTCGATGTCGGTCACGTAGAACGCGATGTGGTAGCCGCTCCAGTCCGAGTTCTTCGGAGGCTCGAGCCGCTGGTCGGGGGCGGTGTAGTGGAACAGCTCGACGTTCGCGCTGCGCCCGCAGCGCACCATCGTGATCTGCTGCACCACCGCCAGCGGGTCGACGTCGAGCAGGTCCCCGACGCCCGAGAACGGCCCGAACGTCAGAGGCGCGACGCAGCCCATCACGCTCTCGAACCAGGCGACTGCCTCGTCGACGTCGGGCACCGTGATGCCGACATGGTCCATGCCGACGAGGCCGAGCTGGCCGTTCGCGTTGCCAGGAGCGCCCGCCCCCGGGCTCGCAGGCGGGGCCGCGGACGCGGCGAGGGCAGCGGTGGCGGCGGCGGTCGCGACGACGGCGAGCGCCGCCAGCACGGGCGCGGCCCGCTTCCGTCCCTCCCCGCGTGTCACGTCCGAACGTGACATGTCAGCGAGCCTACGCGGCGCCCACCCGAGCTGTCAAACCGGGTGGGGTGGCGGGACGTCCCGGCGCGTGTAGGCTGTGACGCGGATGCGGGACTCGTCCCGCTCCACATCGAGAGAGGCTGAGGGGCCGGCCCTGTGAAGCCTCGGCAACCCCCCTCCACGCGAGGGCACGGTGCCAAACCCGGACGGATGTGTCGAGCGAGACGAAGGAGGTTCCACCCGTGTCAGCCCTCTCCCTCTCCTGTCGGGTCTGCGGCACCGAGCACGCCCTCGAGGCGACCGGAAGCTGCGGCCGGTGCTTTGGCCCGCTCGACCCGGTCTACGACTGGGACCGCGTCCGGACGTCGTTCACGCGCGATCGGATCGCGGCGGGCCCCGCGTCGCTCTGGCGTTACGCGGAGCTCCTGCCCGTCGAAGCGCCGGAGGAGCCGAGGCTTGCACCGGGCTTCACGCCGCTCGTCCCTGCTCCGAGGCTCGCGAAGGCCATTGGTCTTCGCGAGCTCTGGCTGAAGCTCGACACCGCGAACCCGACGCACTCGTTCAAGGATCGTGTCGTCGCCGTCGCGGCCCGTAAGGGACAGCAGCTCGGGCTGACCACGCTGTCGTGCTCGTCCACGGGCAACCTCGCGGGCGCGGTGGCCGCGCGCGCGGCGGCGGAGGGGCTCGAGGCCGCGGTGTTCGTCCCGGCCGACCTCGAGCCGGAGAAGCTCGCCGCGGCCGCCGCCTACGGCCCGAGGCTGTACGCGGTCGACGGCCACTACGACCACTGCTCGCGTCTCTCGGTCGAGCTCTCGTTCGAGCTGCCGTGGGGCTTCGTCAACGTGAATCTCCGCTCGTACTACGCCGAGGGCTCGAAGACGCTCGCGTACGAGGTGGTCGAGCAGTTGGGCTGGCGCGCACCAGACGTGATCGCGGCTCCCATCGCCTCCGGCGCGATGTTCCACAAGGTCGGCCAGGGGCTCTCCGAGCTCCGCGCCCTCGGGCTCGCCGACGGGCCGGCTCCGCGGCTCGTGGGCGGTCAGGCGGAGGGCTGCCAGCCCGTCGCGACCGCGTTCCGTGAGGGTGCCCCCGTCCAGCCCGTCCGGCCCGACTCGATCGCCCGGTCGCTCGCGATCGGCTCCCCCGCGGACGGCGACTTCGCGGTGGCGACGGCCCGCGAGACCGGAGGCGCGATCCACGCCGTCCCCGAGGACGAGGTCGGCGAGAACATGGCGCTGCTCGCGCGCACCACCGGCGTGTTCGGGGAGACGGCGGCCGGCGTGACGCTCGGCGCGCTGCGCGCGGCTGTCGCGGCCGGCGAGGTCGGCTCGACCGACAGGGTGGTGCTGCTCGTGACCGGAGACGGGCTCAAGACCCTCGGGCCGGTCTCGTTCACGTACGACCCGATCCCGATCGCCCCCGATGCCGACGCGTTCCTCGACGAGGTGCTCGCGGCGAAGTAGCCCGAACGGCCGCACGTAGTCTTCGGCAAATGCCCGCGACGCTGTTCGAGAAGCTCTGGGCGCGCCACGTCGTCCGGGAAGAGCCCGGGGAGCCGGCGCTGCTCTACGTCGACCTCCACCTCGTGCACGAGGTCACCTCCGCGCAGGCATTCGAAGGGCTTCGGCTCGCGGGCCGCCGCGTGCGTCGTCCCGAGCTGACCGTCGCGACCATGGACCACAACGTCCCGACGCTCCCGGGGCCGGTCACCGACGACCTCGCGCGGGCGCAGCTCGACGCGCTGCGCGCGAACTGCGAGGAGTTCGGGATCGTCCTCCACGGGTCCGGCTCGGGCCGCGAGGGCATCGTGCACGTGATCGGCCC
>DASSUT010000042.1:0-6032 GCA_035706725.1 Gaiella sp.
CGGTCGGCCGCAGCGCGAGGGCGACGTAGGCGTTCGACTCGTGACCGGCGGAGCCGATCGTGTAGAAGCCGAGCCTCTGCTCCTGCAGCCAGCGCGCGGCGTGGTCGATCACCCGGCTCGCCGCCTGCGCCCGCCACGCCTCCTCGGCCTCCGGGGGCGGCGCCGAGGCCGCGTCCCCGTCCGGCAGGGCGCGCAACGCCTCGATCAGATGCTGCTCGAGGGGATCGAGGTCGGCCGCCATGGCCGGGGACCGTACCGGGTCAACCCGGGTGGTGAACCACCACTTGGGGGATGCCTGGAGCGACCCGTCGGGACGATGACGTATGCAGGCCGGTCACGATACTCGGGTCGCCGTGCGGGCCGCAGCGCCGGCGGCCCGACCGGCTCTTCTACTCGCCTCTCAGGTACGCGTCGTCGCCCGAGATCCAATCCTCGCGTCGGGGCGAGAACGCGTCGAGCGCGACCGAGTCCTCCAACGCCTCGACCCGGTGCGGCACGCCGCCGGGGATGAGCAGGCTCTGGCCGGCCGCGACGACCGTCTCCTTCTCGCCGAGGCGGAAGCGCACGCGTCCCGAGATCACGGTCGAGATCTGCTCGTTGTCGTGTGCGTGCTCGGGCACGATCGCGCCGCTCGCGAGGAGGATCCGCGCGAGCGTCATCGTGTCGCCGTTGAGCATCTGCCGGCGGATGCGCGGATTCAGCTGCTCGACCGGCTCGTCGTCCCAGGAGAACGGCTCCACGCGGCGAGTCTACGCCGCCCGCCTCGCGTAAGCTGCCCGCGATGGCAGCTCGCTTCACGGTCGTCGATGTCGACGAGCTCGAGCCGGCCGGGCCGACGGGCGCCGTCCGCTTCCTGCGCCGCGCGCTCGGCGCGACCGCGTTCGGCTTCAACTGGTTCGAGCTCCCGCCCGGGGCGGCCGGGCCCGAGCACGACGAGACCGACTCGAAGCAGGAGGAGGTGATGATCGTCCTCTCGGGGACGGGCTCGCTCACGATCGACGGCGAGGAGCTCGTGCTCGCGCCTCGGCGGGTCGTCCGGCTCGACCCCGAGGCCGTCCGCCAGGTGCGGGCGGGGGACGACGGCATCACGTTCGTGAGCATCGGGGCGCCGCGCGAAGAGCCCTACGTCGCGCGCGGGCCCTTCTAGGGCTGCAGCGGCGATGGTCGTCCGTCTCGTCCTCTGGCGGCTCGACGACCGGACACCTCCCGTCGACGAGCTGCGCGACCGCCTCGACGAGCTCGAGGCCCTTGCACCGCCGAGCACGTTCCTCGTCAACGAGGCCGCCGAGCAGATCGGGATGCTGGTCGTCGCAGAGGACGACGACCCGGCGCCCGCGCAGCTCGGGGCGCTCCGCGACCTCGTCGGCCGCGAGCCGGACCTCTACGAGGAGTACGAGGCGCTCTCCTAGGCGTTCAGCGGCGCAGGAGGTTCCGCACGAAGAACCCGACGTTCGCCGGCCGCTCCGCGAGCCGACGCATGAGGTACGGGTACCACTCGGGGCCGAACGGGGTCGCGACGAGCACCTTGTAGCCCCGGCCGAGCAGCTCCGCCTGCAGCCCGGGCCGCACGCCGTAGAGCATCTGGAGCTCGAAGCGGTCCCGACCGATCCCCTCGCGCTCGGCGAACGCGAGACAGCGTTCGATCAGCGCCTCGTCGTGGGTCGCGATCGCCGTGTACGCACCACCGCGGAGCGCGGTCTCGACCATCCGCCCGAACGCGGCGTCGACGTCGCGCTTGTCGCGGTACGCGATCTCTGGCGGCTCGAGGTACGCGCCCTTCACGAAGCGGAGGTTCGGCTGGAGAGGCAGCAGCCCCTCGAGGTCGCCTTCCGAGCGAAAGAGGTACGACTGGACCACGGTGCCGACGCGTCCGTGGCCCGCCTCGCGCAGGCGCCGGTAGATGCGGAGCGTCGCCTCGAGCACGCTCGAGTGCTCCATGTCGATGCGCACGAAGTTCTCGACGCGCTCGGCGACACGCACGACGCGCTCGATGTTCTGGTACGCGAGCTCCTCGTCGAGCTCGAGGCCGAGATGCGTGAGCTTGAGCGCGACGTTGCAGGGCAGCTGCTCGGCGTGGAGCCGCTCGAGGATCCGGCCGTACTCGTCCGCCACCGACTCCGCCTCGCCGGGGTCGCTCACGCTCTCGCCCAGCAGCGTCGTGTTCGCGTGGAAGCCCTTGTCGGCGAGGGTTTGGAGCACAGCGACGCACTCGTCGAGCGTCTCGCCTGCAACGAACCGGCCGGCGCCGAGCCGCATCCCGTAGCGGCTCATCAGCCCCTGGACGTGGCGGTCGTGCGCCGCGTGCAGGATCACCGAGCGAAGCGCCCCGTTCGCGTGCTCCGCGAGGCTCACGCAGCGGCGCTCCCGAGCTCCTCCTCCAGCCACGCCTCGAGGCCGGCGCGCTCGGCCGCATCGAGGTCACGGAGCGGCGGTCGGACGTCTGGGAGCACCGGGACGCCGCGCCGGCCGACCACGCGCTTGAGCGCAGCGTGCCGGGGAAAGGACTCGATGCGCCGGCGGAGGTCGGCGAGCCTCGCCGCCCCCGTCGCGGTCGGCCGGCGCACCACCTCCGCCACCTCGGCCGGGAACGCGGACGCGAGCGCCGACACGGCGCCGACGGCGCCGGCCTCCCGCCCGAGGTGGATCAGCGACTCGGGGCCGACGAACACGTCGAAGCCCTCGATCAGGTACCGCTCGAACGCCTCCCACGGCACGTCGGAGACCTTCATCCCGGTCAGGTTGTCCACCTCCTCGCGCAGCTGCGCGAGCATCGACGGGTCGAACGCGTACCCGGCGGTTGCCGCGAACTCGTAGACGTAGAACGGGAGAGGCGCGCACGCCTCCGCGGCGGCGAGCAGGTGCGCGCGCTGCTCGCGGGGGTCGAGCTTGAAGTACGGCGGCCCGATCACCGCGACGGCGTCCGCGCCGGCTGCGGCTGCGTGGGACGCGAGGGCGACGGTGTCGGCCGTCGTCTGTGCGCCGCAGTGGGCCGCGACGAGCGCCCGGCCACCGAGCGCCTCGAGCCACAACTCGAGGCCGCGCCGCCGCTCTTCGACCGAGAGCAGCACGGCCTCGCCATTCGTGCCGAACGCGAGGACCCCGTCCAGACCTGCGCCGACGAGGTAGTCGGCGTACGGGCCGAACGCCTCGTCGTCGAGCCGTGCGCCGCCGTCGCGCAGGGGGGTGAGCGCGGCGGCGATCGCCCCGGAGAGCCTGCGACCCTTCGCCATCGCCGACACCCTAAGCTCTCCCGTGTGGGCGCGCTGAGGGTCGAGCGGGACGACGACGTGCTGCGGGTCACACTCGCGCGACCCGAGTCGCGGAACGCGTTCGACGCCGCGCTGATCGCCGAGCTGGCGGAGACGTTCGTCGACGTGGGCACGGCCCGTGCGGTCGTGCTCTCGGGCGAAGGGCGCAGCTTCTGTGCCGGCGCGGACGTGGAGTGGATGCGCGCGTCGGCGGACGTGGACCGGGAGGCGAACGTCGCGGACGCGACCGCGCTCCGCCGGATGTTCGAGGCGATCGACGCCTGCCCGGCGCCGGTGGTCGCGGTCGTGCACGGTCACGCGTTCGGCGGCGGCATCGGGCTCGTCACGACCTCCGACATCGTGCTCAGCGACCCCCGCACGGTCTTCGCGTTCTCCGAGGTCAAGCTCGGGATCCTGCCGGCGGTGATCTCGCCGTTCGCGCTGCGGAGGATCGGCGAGAGCGCGGCGCGCCGCTACTTCGTCACAGGCGAGCGGTTCGACGCCGAGACCGCTCTCCGGATCGGTCTCGTGCACGAGGTGACGACCGACCTCGCCGCCGCGCTCGACCACGTCCTCGGCGAACTCCGGACGGCGGGCCCCCGTGCGGCGCGCCACGCGAAGCGGCTCGTGCTCGACCGCCCCGACGGGCCGGAGACCGCGCGCCTCATCGCGGAGCGTCGCGCGAGCGACGAGGGGCAGGAGGGTCTCCGAGCCTTCCTGGAGCGCCGCCGCCCGTCGTGGGCGCCGCCGGATCCGGACGAGGGCTGAGAGCCGCGGGGCGGCTCGAGCGTCGCCCCTACACGACGACCAGCGTGGGGCTCGCGAGCCCGGACGCCGGGTCGACGAGCCGGAGCCGGTCGCCGTGCACCGCACGGATGGTGCGCGTGAAGAAGCCCCTCGCGGTGGTCTGCGCGCCCGACGGAGAGACGCGCTTCCATTGTCCGCCGACAAGCCGCTGGAGCTCGTAGGCGCGGTCACCGTCCCCCGGTCGCACCTGGCCCCAGACGGTGGTGGCGGCACCCCGCCGGCGTACCTGGACCAGGGGCAGCGTGAACGACGTGAGCGCCGGCTTCGGGCGGCCGGACGCCGTCTCGAGCCCGCTCTGCCAGGCCGCGGTCGACTGCTCGTCGCGCAGCAGGTACTGGACGATGATGTCCACGCGCGGCGCGAGAAACGCGCGTCGCTGCGCCTCCGCGACGTACCGCGCCTGCGTCCCCCAGCGGACGCCGAGGATCCGGTCCGGCGGATTGGTCTGGTAGCCGAGCTCCGTCAGCCAGATGCGCGTACGGGGACCGAACGCCTTGCGAACCTCGGTCAGCAGGCGGGGCAGGGTCGCCATGGAGATCGTCGCGCAATGGTCGCATCCGCCCGATGTCGGCGACTCGGACGGCGAGAGCGGGTGCGGGTGGTGCGCGTAGGCGTCGAGGTGCGCTCCCGCACGGCCCATGCCGCGGATGAACGCGACCGGCGACGTGCCGCCGCTTGCGCCGCGCGGCGCGGTCGCTCCGCCTGCGACGAGCGCGGAGGGGATCACGTCCTTGATCGCCTGTTCCGCCGGGTTGAGGAGCCGCGTCACGTAGAGCGCCGGCGAGGGTGGGACGAGCCACCGCCGCTGATTCGGCTCGTTCCAGACGACCCAGCGCCTGACCCACGAGTAGTGGGTCGCGGCCTCTTGCGCGAAGGCTGCGAAGTCGCTCGCCGAGCGCGGCGGGACGTTCGGGCCGCGGCCGCCGTTCGCCCACCCGGGCGTCCCCCACAGCACGAGGATGGGGGCGATGCCCTGAGCCCGGAGGGCGTCGAGCGCAGCGTCCTGCGCCTTCCAGTCGAGCGTGCCCTCGACCTGCTCGACGCGGCTCCAGTCGAGCGTGACGCGCACGACCTCGGCGCCGAGATCGTGGAGCTGCGTGGCGCGGTCCTCCGCCGTCCCGGGGCCGTAGAGAAGCCACGCGTCGTCGGTGATGCCGACCTGGAGCCCCGGCGCGGCAGAGGCCGTCGCAGGGATCCAGAGCGCAATCGCCGCGAGCGTCGCCGAGACGAGGAGGGCAGAACGAGCCACGCCGACCGACCCTACCCCGCGCCGCGGCGGGCATACACCAGGGTTCAGAACATCCTTACGTGCGGCGCAGGCGCTCCTCCCCGACGATCGAGTCGACCAGGCTCCAGACGATCCAGTTCACGAGCCAGATCACGATCGTCGCGCCGACGTACGTCCAGAACCCGTCGATCGAGAAGTCGGGCGTCACCCACTCGGTGAACAGCAGCATCACGACGTTCACGAAGAAGTACGCGATCCCGAACGTGAGCAGGATCAGCGGAATCGCGATGAACGTCACGAGCGGCTTCAGGAACACGTTCGCGAGCCCGAGCACCGCTCCCGCGAGGATGATCGGCCCCCAGCGCCCGATCGTGAAGCCCGAGAACAGCCAGTCGGCGACGATGAGGGCGAGGATGTTGATACCCCAGGCGACGAGGATGCGGACGACCCACGGCACGGCGGGAACCTACATGTTCGCCCGCGCGAGCGGATTTCTGGCTTCGCTTCTGCGGCCGCGCATGCGGCCGCCCTCAGGGATGTGCCCCGCCCACGGGGCGGGGATCAAGCGGCAGGGTTCCGCTTCTGCGGAATCCTTGCTTCGCGAACAGACGTCAGAAGAGCTTCTGCAGCTTGAGCGCGGCCCCCATGTCGCCGTCGATCTTGAGCTTGCCGGTCATGTACGCGGTCGTGGGGTTGGCCTCGCCCTTCGCGATCTTGACGAGCGTCTCCTCGCTCGCCCGAATCGTGCA
>DASSUT010000043.1:0-9434 GCA_035706725.1 Gaiella sp.
GACCACCGTCGCGATCGCGGACGAGTCCACCGCGAAGCAGGTCGTCCGGCTCGTCGAGGGCCTCGAGGACTCCGACGACGTGCAGGACGTCTACGCGAACTTCGACATTCCGGAGGCGGTGCTGGAGGCGGTCGCCTCCTAGCTAGGAGGGCGGACCCTGCGCGCTGTACTCGTCCCGAGCTTTGCGACCCTTTGGGTGCCGTGGCGTGCTTCGCGCGCCGAAGGTCGGCCTGGACTCGCGGCCATCGCAAACCTGAGACCGTCCATTCGCGACACTCGACGTGACGGTTGGTGCGGTGGCGACACGTGGCGCGGCGGTCGGCTGCTGTTGATGGAAGACACCGGGTGGACGATCCACCGAGGCATGTCGGCACGGTGTCAGCGGAAGACGGGCGAACCAAGCTTGTAACACTGTGTTGCAAAGTCATCGAGCCCCGGGCCGCACGAGGCTTCCTAGAGCGGTGCGGCCTTCGGGACGCGTCCGATTGCGAGCCCGCCGCGGCGGCGGTGGAGCGAGAGACAGCGGAGGCCGTTCGGCCCCGCTACGAGCGAGCGGGTCGCGCCGCGTGGGACGATCGCGAACGTCCCCTCGCGCAGTGTGTGCTCCTCGCCGTCCACGACGAGCCTTCCGTCGCCGTCGAGCGTCACAAGCGCAACGTCCCGCTCCTCGTTGACGTGCTCCGGCTGCCCCTCGCCTTCGCGCCAGACGAGGAGCGTCGCGTTGAGCTCCTCGCTCGCCATGCCCCACGCGGGGCCGCGTCCCTCGACGGAGAGCAGGTCGACGACGTCCACCCCGGCGAGACTAGAGGAGTCGTCCGGAGGGCTGCGTACCCTCCTCACGTGAAGGTCCTCGGCATCGACCCAGGGACGGCTGCGTGCGGGTACGGGATCGTCCACGAAAGCGACGGGCGTATCAGAGCCCTCGCCCAGGGCTGCTGGACGTCCACCGCGCGGGAGCGACCCGAGCTGCGGCTCAGAGGGATCTTCGAGGGGGTCGCCATGCTCATTGCGGAGCACGAGCCGGACGCCGTCGCGCTGGAGGAGTCCTTCGTCGGTGCCGACGCCCGCATCGCGCTCTTCGTCGGGCAGGCGCGCGGCGCCGCGCTCGTCGCGGCCGCCACCGCGGGCGTCGCCTGCACCGAGTACGCGCCCGCGCGCGTGAAGCAGGCCGTGTGCGGCTACGGGAGAGCGGACAAGGGCCAGGTCTCGCGCATGGTGCGCATGCTGCTCTCGCTCGAGCGCGAGCCGTCGACCTCGCACGAGGCCGATGCCCTCGCCGTGGCGATCTGCCATGCGCTGACGCCGCCGCTCGCCCGGGTGGTCGCATGAGGAGGCAGTCGTGATCGCGCGGCTACGCGGCCGGCCCGCCGGCAGGACCGCGGAGGGCCTCGTGCTCGACGTGAACGGCGTCGGGTACCTCGTCGCCGCGACCCCGTCGGTGCTCCGCCGCGCCGGTGCGGGCTCGGAGCTGACCGTCGAGACGTACCTCCACGTTCGCGAGGACGCGCTCCAGCTCTACGGGTTCGCGGACGCGGGAGAGCGCGAGCTGTTCCAGCACCTCCTCACGGTGAGCGGCGTCGGTCCGAAGGTCGCGCTCGCGGTGGTGTCGGGGTCACCAGCGCCGGAGCTTCGCCGGGCGATCGCCCACGGCGACCACGCCCGGTTCCAGGCGATCCCCGGCATCGGCAGGAAGACGGCCGAGCGGATCGTGCTCGAGCTCAAGGAGAAGCTCGGCGCGGACACGGAGCCGTCGCTCGCCGCGGTCGGGGAGCTCCCCGGCCACCTCGTCGCGCGGGACGCGCTCGTCGAGCTCGGCTATTCGGTCGCGGACGCCGAGCTCGCGCTCGCCGACGTCGACCCGGCGCTGCCCGCCGAGGAGCGCGTGCGGCTCGCGTTGCGGGGGGCCGCGGCGTGAGCCAGTTCATGGCGCCCGCGCTGCGGCCGGACGAGGAGGAGGCCGAGCGCTCGCTCCGGCCTCGCCGCCTCGACGAGTTCGTCGGCCAGGAGCGCGTGAAGGAGCAGCTCGAGATCGCGCTCGAGGCGGCGAAGGCGCGGGGCGAGGCGCTCGACCACGTGCTGCTCGCAGGACCGCCCGGGCTCGGCAAGACGACGCTGGCGCAGATCGTCCGCGAGGAGCTCGGGGTCGGCCTGCGCACGGTCGCCGGGCCGGCGCTCGAGAAGAAGGACATCGCGGCGATCCTCACGGCCCTCGAGGCGCGCGACGTGCTGTTCGTCGACGAGATCCACCGGCTCAACCGCGCCGCGGAGGAGATCCTCTACCCGGCCCTCGAGGACTTCCGCCTCGACATCGTGTTCGGCCAGGGTGCGGCGGCGCGCACGCTGACGCTCGACCTGCCGCCGTTCACGCTCGTCGGCGCGACCACCCGCACGGGCCTCCTCACGACGCCGTTGCGTGACCGGTTCGGCATGACCTTCCGGCTCGGCTACTACGACCCCGGGCAGCTCGGCACGATCGTGCGCCGGTCGGCGGGCATCCTCGACGTCGAGATCTCCGACGAGGCCGCCGACGAGATCGCGACCCGCTCACGCGGCACGCCCCGGATCGCGAACCGCATCCTGCGGCGCGTCCGCGACGTCGCCGAGGTGCGGCACTCGGGCTCGATCACCTCTGCGGTCGCGCAGGAGGCGCTCGAGCTGCTCGAGGTCGACGGGCAGGGGCTCGAGCGGGTCGACCGCGAGCTGCTCGACGCGATCGCGTCGAAGTTCGGCGGCGGGCCGGTCGGCCTCTCGACGCTCGCGGTCGCGCTCGGCGAGGAGCCGGACACGATCGAGGACGTCTACGAGCCGTACCTGCTCCAGCTCGGCTTCCTCCAGCGCACGCCGCGGGGCCGCGTGATCACGGAGCTCGGCCGGCGCCATCTCGGCGCGATCGGCGACGGGGGCAGCCTCTTTTAGCGGTCGCCCCCTGGGGCAAGGTGCGCCACACAGAGGTCGGCCCGGACGAACGGCTCGAGCCTCGTCGCGGTCGATCGTGCACCGAGCTCGGAGAGCGCGCCACGCATCAGGCCGAGGTGGATGGGACAGATGACGTCGCGGTGCTGACGGGCGAGCTCGAGAAAGGGACACGAACGCATCAGTATTCGTCGCCCGCGTCGCCCGCCTGCGAGCTCTGGCTCGAACCCCGTCCGTTCCAGCACCGCCAGCAGCCCAGCGACGGCATCGTCGTCCGGGATGTTCGCATCGGGCGACGGGGAATCGACGAGGTCACGACCCGTCGCGTCTCCGAGGGCCTCGAGCTCGGTCGCCTCCCTCTCCGTTCGCGCGGCGAGCGCCACGAGGACGCCGGCCAGCAGCCGATAGGGGCGGTCGCCCTCCTCGGTGACCGGGTCCGTGGCGCTGTAGACGAGTCTCGGGCGGCCCCGACCCGTCGACGGCGCCTTCTCCGCATGGATCAGGCCGACGTCCTGGAGCACTCTCACGTGCATACGCACGGTGTTCGCGTGTAGTCCGGTGCGCGTGGCGAGCTCGGACGTGTCGAGCGGCGCCTCGACGGAGAGTGCGGCAAGAATCCGCGCTCGGCTCGGGTCGCCGAGAGCGCGGTGCCGCCGCAGCGACACGTCGGGCTCATCGGTCACGACGACCTCTCGCGAGCCTCCAGACCAAGAGGGAGTGCGTTGGCACGCGCTCGCATCGTCCCCTTCGCCGAGCATGAAGACAGTGTAGGCCCGCCTTTGGCGGCCTTCCGGCTCGCGCCACCTGCCGCGGTCTCCTCGTCTCCGGCAATTTTCACGACCGACATCGTGTATAAACGCGCCTATGCGGAGGGCCCGACCCGAGCAACCTCGGAACCCGTGACGGCCGACCGATGAGCCTCCACTACGGAACGCTGCAGATCGTGATCGGTGGCGTCTTCGTCGTGCTGTCGCTCCTGCTGGCGTCCGCGTTCGTCGTGATCGGGCTCCAGGCGGGCACCGATGTGTCCGTCGAGCGCGTGCACCGGGTCGGATACTGGCTACGGAAGAGGTGGCTCGCCCTGCTCGCCGCGGTCGGAGTGGTGGTGGTCGGGCTGTCACTGCTCGATCTGCCCTACGCGAGCGGCGGCGCGGCCCGGCGGACAACGGTGAAGGTCACGTCCGGCCAGTTCTTCTGGGCGTTCGAGCCGGACCGTGTGCCGGTCGGCACCCGTGTCCGATTCGATCTCACGTCGGTCGACGTCAACCACGGCTTCATCCTCTATAACCCGCGTGGCCATCTGGTCGGCTCGGTGCAGGCGATGCCCGGCTACCACAACGAGCTCGACCTGACCATGAGCCAGGCGGGCATCTACCGGGTTCGCTGCGGCGAGTATTGCGGGCTCAACCACTCGACGATGGACGGCTCCTTCACGGTGACGGGGCGCTGATGGAAGCTGCGACCGCAACTCCGGCCCCTCCGGCGATCCTGCACCCGCAGGCGGTTGCGTTCACCCGTGAGGCACAGCAGGTCGAACGGCGCGTCGGCGTCCTGTTCGGTGTCACCGGCATCGCGCTGGTCGCCGCGATGGGTGTGCTGGCCCTGCTGATGCGGTTGACCCAGGCCGATGAGACGGGGCTTTCGCCAGCGTGGTTCTACCGGCTGATGACGCTGCACGGCGTGGGAATGATCACGGGCGTCCTGCTCGTGATGATGGGCGCGCTCTGGTACGTGCTGCACCCTGTGGTGCCGCTCCGGCCGGGGCGGGTCTACGCGAGCTACACCCTCGTGGTCGGAGGCGCCGTCGCGGTGCTGGTGGCGACGCTCGTCGGTGGCTTCGGAGCCGGCTGGACCTTCTTGCCGCCGCTGCCGTTCTTCCCGGTGGGCCAGTGGCCGGTCTGGTCGGAGAGCCTCTTCCTCGTCGGCAATCTCCTTGTGGGAACGGGGTTCTTCGTCTACTGCCTCGACGTGCTCGAGCAGACGACGACCGCCTCCGGGGGTCTTGGCCGGGCCCTCGGCTGGCAGTACCTGCTCGGGCGCGAGCCGGAGGCGCCCGCGCCGCAGGTGGTCGCAGCGACCGTGGTCGCGATCGACGGCCTGCTCTCGATGACCGCGGGCTCGGCAATCGTGCTCGGACTGCTCGGCCGCACTTACGACTCCGGGGTCGGTATCGACGCGCTCGTGGCGAAGAACCTCGTCTACTTCTTCGGCCACTCGATCGCGAATCTCGTCATCTACCTCGCTGCAGGAGCCATCTACGTGATCCTGCCGCGCTACGCCGGTCGTCCGTATGAGACGTCAAAGGTGTTCGTCGCCGGCTGGATGGGGTCGCTCGTCTTCATCGCCACTGCGTTCTCGCACCACCTCTACATGGACTTCGTGCAGCCGATGTGGGCGCAGGTCGGCTCGCTCGTCGCCTCGTACGCCGCACTGCTCCCGGTCGCCGTGATCACGATCTACTCGATGACCATGCTCGTCTGGGGGTCGCGCTACCGTTGGACGCTGGCCTCGACGCTGTTCTACGTCGGCCTCGCGGGCTGGGCGATCGGTGGGGTCGGCGCGGTGATCGATTCGCTGATCCCGATCAACTTCCGCTTCCACAACACGGTCTGGGTCGTCGCCCACTTCCACACGTATCTGATGATGACCGTCGTCCTGTGGGCTCTCGCGTTCGTTGCGCACCTGCTCGAGCGCGAGACCGACCGGACGTCGTCTCCCGCCCTGCGCTCGGCGACGATCGGCCTGCTGCTCGTCGGGGGCTACGGGCTGACCGGCACCTGGTTCGTCGCCGGCGCGCTCGGCGTTCCTCGCCGATATGCGGTGCAACCGGACGGCACGGTCGGCTACAGCTCGGTCGGAGCGATCTTCGCCCTTCTGTTCGCGCTCGGATTCCTAGCCTGCATCGTGCAGCTCGCCCCGCTCGCCCGTGCCGCCTGGGCCCGGCGCCACTCGACGTCGGTGGAGCACGGCCCGGGTCGGGCCGCCGGCACCGCCGGCGCTCGGGCCGGCGCCGCGCCGCAGTCCGACGAACGCCCCCCGGGTCGGGTGGGAGCCCCGCTCGGGACCGCCGCCCACCTCGGGTTCGCCGTCGCACTTGCCGTCGTCGCGATCGTCGCCTTCTTCCCGGGCATCGTCGACGCCTCGGAGACGAGTACCCGTTACCACCACCTCGACCACGCGGGGCAGTTTCTCTTCGGCATCGTGATCGGACTGCTGCTGGGCTCGTTCGGGACCGTCTCCCGCATGCTCGGCGATCATCCGGCTTGGGGGCTCACACTCGTGATCGTGGCGCCCGCGACGATGATGCTCTTGATGGTGCCGCGTCTCTACGAGCCGCTCGAGAGCAACGACCTCCAGCACGCCCTGTACCACCTTGCGATGGCCGCGTTCGGGCTCGTCGCCGGGCTCGGCGCGACTCGGCTCACGCCCCTCGGCGGCCGGTTCAGCGCCTTCCTCGCCGTGGCGATGACGCTCATGTTCGCGGCCGCCATGACGGGAGGCGCATCATGACCGACGAGCACGAGGGCACCACGCCGGCCGGCGGCGCCGATGGGCTCTGGCGCTGGCTGGTTGGCGGCCTCCTCGGCGGCGCCGTCGTCCTCGGCCTTCTCGTTGCCGCATACGCGATCGGCCACAGTCGCGGCGAGGATGCTGCGGAGGCTACGTCGCCGGCGACAACAGAGCCCGTCGCCACGGCAACGTCACCCACGACGACCACCGCTCCCTCCACCACGACCACGCCTCCCGCCGGCGCGACGACGCCGCCGGCCGTCACCGCTCCGAGCGAGGCGGCTCCCGCGCTCGTCGCCAGGGGCAAGACCCTGTTCTCCGACGACGGCTGTGCCGCCTGTCATTCCTTGAGCGGCGCGGCAGGGGCCGGTCCCAGCCTGAACGGCGCCGCCGGCCGCACCGTCGAGCTCGATGACGGAACGTCGGTCACCGCAGACGACGCGTACCTCGAGCGCTCGCTCACGGATCCCGACGCCCAGATCGTCAAGGGCTTCACCGCCGGCATCATGTCGGCCGCCGTCGCCGGCGCCAAGCTTGCGGACAGGCCCGACGACGTCCGTGCGCTCGTCGCCTTCATCAAGAGCCAGAAATAAGCTCAGCCGCGGTACTGGAGCGCGTGCCAGGACGGCGTCGGCGCGAGCTCGAGCAGCGACCGGCCGCCCGCCGGCTCGGCGTACGCGAACTCGCCGCTCGAGTCGTCCCAGGTGACGTCGAGGAGGCCCTCCTTGACGCGGTGGTCGAGGTAGGCGCTGCGGAACACGAGCTTGCGCAGCCAGTACACGAGCGACTCGCCGTCGACGAGGGCCAGGCGCTCCCAGTTGCGGACGACATAGGCCCCGAACCGGCTGCGCGGGTCGGCGATGCGCGCGTCGGCGGCGAGCTCCACGAGGTCGGCAACCTCTTCGGCTTCGAGGTCGTTCGACGCGATCAACCCAAGCTTGACCGCGGCCGCGGCGACGCGCTCTTCGAAGTCGCGCTCGCCGAACGAGAACTGGTAACCGAGGAACTCGAGCGCGTACGCGTCGCCCGACGAGTAGTTCCGGGTCTCCCCTGACACACTCAGAGGCTAGCCTGGCGCCATGAGCACTTGGAAGCCGGTCGTCGCGGTCGTGGGCGCAGTCGTCGTGATCTGGCTCGTCGGGGCGATCGTCACGAAGTACACGCTCGAGCAGATGGCGCTGCTCGCGCCGATCGCGGTCTGCGTCGTGGGGGCGACCGCCGCGGTCGTCCTCCTCTGGGTGAAGATCATCCTGCAGGCTCGACGCGAGCGCCGCGAGCGCCGCACCGCCTGAGCGGCAGCCCGCGTCGACCTGTCCGTCTCCTACGCCTCGACCGCCTCCGGTGCCCGCGCCGGTACGTCGACCTGCAGGCCGGGGTCTGCAGCGCGCACGTGCGTCTGCGGCGCGCCGAGCTCGCCGCGGACGATGTTCGCGCCCTGCGCGAGCGCGGCGGCCTTGTACATCGCGATCGGCCGCGGCACGCCCTGCCGCCCGAACCCGCAGTCGGAGGAGAGCACGAGCTTGTCCTCGTCGATGTACTCGAGCGCGGTGCGGATGTCGGCCGCGACCTCCTCGGGCGTCTCCACCTGGAGATGGCGGTGGCTGATCATTCCGACCGCGACCTTCTTCGGGAGGTTCCCTTTGTACGGCGCGAACGCCGGCAGGAGGCCGTGGTCGTTGTTCTTCGACTCGATCGTCCAGACGTCGCCCTTGAGCCGGTTCAGGTAGATGTCGACCGAGGGCTCGTACGAGATCTGCGGGTCGAAGCAGTGCTGCGCTCCGGGGTTGCCCCAGCAGGTGTGGATCCAGAGCTCCACGTCGTCGAGCCCTTCGACCGTGTGGTTGAAGAGGTCGACGAGGAAGTCGAGGTACTCGGGCCCCGCGCCGTAGGCGGCGGCGCTGTGGATCGCGGGCTCCTCGATCTGGATGATCTTCGCCCCGGCCGCCTGGAGCTCGCGGAGCTCCGCGTTCAAGAGCGTCGCGATGTCCCACATGAGGTCCTGCTTGTCCTCCGCGTACGCGTCGGTCTTGATCGTGAGGACGGTCGCGGCGAGGTCGGCGGCGATCGTCCCGAGCTTCACCGGCTTCTCGGTCCGGGCCTGCGAGACGCGCCAGATCTTGGCGAACTCGAGCGGGACCCGGGGGCCGATCTTGTCGACCACGGCGTGGTACTTCCAGCCGCCCACGATCTCGTTCAGCCACGAACCGATCGGGTACGACCAGCCGAACGTCGTCTCGGTGTCGTACTCGGAGATGCCGGAGAAACGCTCGGACGGGTACGAGAACCAGGAGCGCCCCGCGATGTCTGCGTCGAGGTGGTAGTCGCCGTTCGTGAGGATGTCGAGGCCCGCCAGCTCCTGGTCCGACAGCACCGACGACACGGCGTCGACGTAGTGCTCCCGGTAGGCGACGTCCGCCATCCCGGACGAGAACGGCCGCTCGAAGAGGTTGCCGGTGAACCACGTGGGCCGCGGCCAGGAGCCGGTCACCGTGGTCGGGAGGACGAGATCCTTCGTTGCTGTCAGCACGTCATGCTCCTTTGTCCGCACGCCGTCGCATCCGAGGCCGGATCGTGATTTGACGATAGAGGCGCCGAGCCCGGCCCGTCAACGAGCAGCGGCGGCCTGCGCCGTCCGACGGCGCCCGTACCGTCGTGGAGGCCATGCAGGACGGCCGCTGGACGACGAAACCGTGCGACTGGGAGCGCGTCGACACCCTCGCACGGGAGCTCGGTGTGAGGGAGATCACCGCCACCGTGCTCGTCCGCCGCGGCCTCGACGAGCCCGACCTGGCGCGCGCGTTTCTCGCCGCCGAGCCTCCCGGCCACGATCCGTTCACGCTCGGCGACATGACCGCCGCGGTCGAGCGGATCCGCGCCGCAGTGCGGGACGGGGAGCGAATCTGCGTCCACGGCGACTACGACGTCGACGGGATCTCGGCCACCGCGGTCGCGCTCCTGACGCTGAACGAGCTCGGGGCGCGCGTCGAATGGCGGCTTCCGAGCCGCTTCGA
>DASSUT010000044.1:0-10616 GCA_035706725.1 Gaiella sp.
AACAGGGTGTCCTCCGCGCCGACGAGCGCGACCGCGATCTTCTCCTCGACCAGTCCGAAGCTCGCGCGGAAGTACTGCGCGTGCGCCTCGGTGTCCGCGACGACGAGGTCTGCGGAGCCGAAAGCGC
Organism: Gaiella sp.; assembly: GCA_035706725.1. Classification (GTDB taxonomy): domain Bacteria; phylum Actinomycetota; class Thermoleophilia; order Gaiellales; family Gaiellaceae; genus Gaiella. Next base: position 128 of record DASSUT010000044.1, read on the forward strand.
GGCGGTCGAGCATCCCGAGCGCGGCCGCGAGCGGCGAGCGCGACGACATGAGGCCCCGGTCCCCGATGACCGTGTCGACCAGGGAGACGAGCGGGTTGAACACGACCGGCCTGCCGGCCGCCACACGCCGTGCGGCGGGCATGTCGGCATGACCCGGGTAGCCCACGAGGATCACGTCGGCGTCGGGCTCCTCCACCCGCGCGAGCGCGACCTCGGCCCGGGCGAGCCGCGTGAGCGCGCGCAGGCCCGGGGACCAGTTGTGCCGTCCCCACACGGCGCGGTGCCGCTCGACGACGGCGACCCCGGCGCGGCGAAGGCAGGAGATCACCTGCGTGTTCCGCGGGGACGTGCGGTCGTACGTCCCGAGGTAGAGCGCCTTCACGCGGCGGTCAGCGGAGGATCTCGTCGACCAGCCGCGACTGCCGGTCCTCCAGCGCGCGCATCCGCTCGCGATGCTGGCTCGTGACGAGCTCAGAGAGCAGCCCGAGCGAGAGGAACTGGATCCCGATCACGACGAGCAGAACGCCGAGCATGAGGAGCGGCCGCTTGCCGATCGGCTCGCCCAGGAGCTTCTCGATCGTGAGGTAGATCAGGATGCCGCCGCCGGCGATCCCGAGCAGCAACCCGAGACCGCCGAAGAGGTGCAGGGGGCGATGCCGGTAGCGGCTCATGAACGAGACCGTGAGCAGGTCGAGGAACCCACGCGTGTACCGCTCGATCCCGTACCGGCTGCGGCCGTGCTCGCGCGGGCGGTGGTTCACGCCGACCTCGGTCACCCGGTACCCGAGATCGTGGGCGAGCACCGGGACGAAGCGGTGGAGCTCACCGTAGAGGTCGAGGTCGCGCGCGACCTCCACGCGGAACGCCTTGAGGCCGCAGTTCATGTCGTGCAGGTGGACGCCCGAGAACCACGCGGTCACCCCGTTGAACACGCGGGACGGCGCGCGCCGCGACCAGGGGTCGTTGCGCCGGGTCTTCCAGCCCGAGACGAGGTCGTAGCCCTCGTCGAGCTTCGCGAGCAGGCGAGGGATCTCTGCCGGGTCGTCCTGGAGGTCGCCGTCGATCGTGACGACGACGTCGCCTTCGACGACGCGGAAGGCGGCGTCCAGCGCCGCGGCCTTGCCGACGTTGCGCCGCATGCGAACGACGCGGACGTTCGGCGCGGACTCGTGGAGACGTGCCAGCGCCTCGTGCGTCCCGTCCCGGGAGCCGTCGTCCACGTAGACGACCTCCCAGGGCTCGCCCCGCGGCGCGAGTGCGTTCGTCAGCTCGTCGTAGAGCGGTTCGATGGTGCGCTCCTCGTCGCGCACCGGGACGACGACCGAGATCACGCGCGCAGCGTACCCGTGTAGCGTGACGGTAGTGGCCGCGCTGCTCCCCGTCGAGGACGCTCTCGCACGGGTCCTCGATCGCGTGCGCGTGTTGCCCGCCGAGACGGTTCCGCTCGCGGACGCCTCGGGGCGCGTGCTCGCGGAGGACGCCGCGGCCGCCTTCGACCTGCCCCGGTTCCCGAGCTCCGCGATGGACGGTTATGCGCTTCGCTCGGGCGACACGCCGGGGACGCTCCCACTCGTGGGACGGATCGCGGCCGGCGTTCCCGCGGAGCGGCCGCTCGGCGCCGGCGAGGCGATGGCGATCTCGACCGGCGGCGTCGTCCCCGACGGTGCCGACGCGGTCGTCCCGATCGAGCTCGTCCGCGAGGAGGGCGACGCGGTCGTCGTGCCGGTCGCCGTCCCCTCCGGGTCGCACGTCCGCCCGCGCGGCGGCGACGTCCGCGCCGGCGAGCTCGTGCTCGCGGCCGGCGCCGCGTTGACGCCGTCACGGCTCGCCGCACTGGCGTCGGCGGGCCTCGGTGAGGTCAGCTGCGCGCGCAGGCCTCGAGCCGCGATCGTCGCGACCGGCTCCGAGCTCAGGCCGCTCGGGGAGCCGCTCGGCGAGGGAGAGATCTACGACTCGAACGGCGTGATGCTCGCGTCCCTTCTCGCGGCTGCCGGGGCCGACGTGGCCTCGCCGGAGCGCGCCGCCGACGACCCGGCCGCGCACGAGGCCGCCCTCGACCGAGGGCTCGAGGCCGACATCCTGGTCACGTCCGGCGGGGTTTCCGTCGGCCCGCACGACCTCGTCCGCGAGACGCTCGCCCGGCTCGGGGCCGAGGAGGTGTTCTGGGGAGTCGCCATGCGCCCCGGCAAGCCGGTGGCGTTCTCGGTCAGGGGTGACACCCTCGTGTTCGGGCTGCCCGGGAACCCGGTGTCGTCGCTCGTGGGGGCGATGCTGTTCCTGCTGCCCGCGATCAGGGCGCTCCAGGGGCTCGCTCACCCGGAGCCGCCGTACCGGACGGGCGTGCTCGCCGCTCCCGCGGCACGGCGTCCTGCGCGTGACGACTTCCAGCGCGCGCGCGTCGAGCGGTCGGGTGACGACGTCCTCCTGCGGCCGCTCGAGGGGCAGGAGTCCCACATGATCGCGCGTGCCGCGGCCGCCGACGCGCTGGTGCACGTGCCGCGCGGAACGGGCGAGCTCGGCCTGGGCGCTCCCGTGCGTTATCTCCTCCTCGACCCGTCGGCCGGGACGTAGCTCCCCGCGGCGACGGCGCCGACGAGGCCGGCGACAGCGGCCCAGGCCGTCAGCGCGAGCGTCGCTCCCCACGGCACGACGCCGGTCGTGAGCAGCGCGGCCGCATAGACGGGCGCCCGCGCACCCAGATCCAGCTGCTCCGCCAGCACGACGACCGCGAGGACCGGTCCCACGAGCCCTGCGCCGTAGGCGACGTCCGTCACCCACGCCGGCGAGCTCCTGAGCTGGGGGAGCCAGAGCCACGCGTACAGCGAGGGCACGACGAACAGCAGGCTGTACGGCGAGACGAGCACGGTGCCGATGGCGATGCCGAGCAGCGCGACGAACGCGACGGTGTACGCGGCGAGCTCGTCCTCCGGGTCCGCCGGGTCCCGCCCGCGAAGCCGTGCGCGCGACCGGAGCCACACGAGCGCGCCCACGAGCGCAAGGATCGCGAGGAGACCGAGAGGCCACGAGTCGAGCGGCGGCTGGTCGGGTGGAGGCGGCAGCCGAGGCTCGCGCGGAAGCGCCCCGACGAAGGACGCGACGCCGACGATCAGGAGCAGCACGAGCCAGAGCCCGAAGCGGCGTCGCAACGCGCGCCACGCCGGCCGGAGGCGGAGGCCGCGCCGCCGCGTCCGCGAGAGGAGGTCGAGGGTTGCCGCCGCGAACGGGATCACGCACGCGATCAGGACGAGCTCGAGTGCCCAGCCGCGTACGGTGCGGTGGCCGACGAAGAGCGCCCCGTTGGTCGCGGTCGGCAGCTCGACGGCCTGGTCGAGCGAGGTGAGCAGCGCTTCGGAGGCGCGCCCGAGGCGGCCGAGCCTGACCGGGTCGAGATCGGAGAGCTCGTCCCCGCCGGGCGGGATGCCGGCGTCCGACCCCGTCGCGATGCGGATCGCGGGCACGTGCGCGCTGAGCACCGGCGATTGCTCGCCGTAGCCGAACGGGAGCGCGAGGCCGACGAGCTGGGAGAGCACGCCGGGCAGCGACGGATCGCGGCCCGTCTCGTCGGCGATGCGTGCCGAGGCAGTCCGCACGAGCGCCGGCGGCGGCGAGCGCCCGTCGAGGCCGGACAGCTCGAGCCGCGGCGGGCTCGAGCCGCCCAGCCCGTCGAGCGATACGACGGCGACGGCCCTCCGCGCGAGCGGCGAGTGACTTGCGAAGCGCGCGGCCCCGAGCGACCCGAACGCGCCCCCGTCGGTGGAGAGGAACACGAGCGTATGGAGCGGGGTCCGGGCGGACTCGGTCGCCCCGGCGGTCGCGTAGGCGCGGGCGAGCTCGACGAGGGCGGCCGTTCCGCTCGCGTTGTCGTTCGCCCCGGCAGTATCACCCTCGTTGTCTCGGTGCGCAACGACGACGATGGTCTGAGGGACGGTGCCCGGGACGACCGCCGCGAGGTTGCGGAGCTCCACCCGTCCGACCCCTGGGACGTCCTGCCGCCAGCGGTCCTCTCGGACGGTGAGCCCGTAGAGCGCGAGGGTGTCGCGGAACCACGCGGCAGCGTCGGCGGCGCCGAGCGAGCCCGGGACGCGGCTCGGGTTCTCGCGGGCGAGGTCGGTCGTGAGCGACGCGGCGGTCGCGCGGTCGAATGCGGGTGGGAGCGCGGGCGCGGGCAACGGGCCAGAGCGGCCGAGGGTGAGCAGCAGGAGCAGCAGTGGTGCGAGGACGACGAGGCTCGTCTTGCGGACGAGACGGCCGTCGACGGGACGCTCGACCGAGCCGCGCCGCGGCCTCCGCTTGGACGTGCCGAGGCGGGCCGGCTCCATGCAGGGCGCAAGTGTAGGCACCGCCCGATCGAGGCGTCCCGGCCGCCGTCCCCCCGGTGACACGACGTCGGCTCCCGCGCAACCGTCGCGTAACGAGGCAATCATTACGTTTGGACACGAAGATGGCGGACACTCCCTCGACCATCCTGCTCGTCGACGACGAGGAGTCGATCCAGGCGCTCCTCACGTACCCGCTCGAGCGCGACGGATATCGCGTCGTCCAGGCGCGCGACGGCGACGAGGCGCTGCAGCGGTTCGGGGAAGGGCCGATCGACCTCGTCGTGCTCGACATCATGCTGCCAAAAGTCGATGGATTGGAGGTCTGCCGGCGACTCCGGGCGGAGAGCACCGTGCCGATCATCATGTTGACCGCCCGCGACGACGAGCTCGACAAAGTGCTCGGCCTCGAGCTCGGCGCGGACGACTACATCACGAAGCCGTTCTCGATCCGCGAGTTCCGCAGCCGTGTTCGTGCGCTGCTCCGCCGGGCGGCGACGCCGCACGTCGCGGGGCGCCGAGACGACGTGATCGACCGGGGCGACCTCGTCGTCGATCTTCCGCGCCGTACGGTCGAAGTCCGCGGTGAGCCGGTCTCGCTGACGTTCGTCGAGTTCGAGCTGCTCACGCTCCTCGCGTCGGAGCCCGGGGTCGTGTTCAGCAGGCGCCAGCTGCTCGAGCGGATCCGCGGCAGCGCCGACTACCGCGAGCCGCGCACCATCGACGTCCACGTCCGTCACCTCCGAGAGAAGATCGAGCGTGACTCTGCCGACCCCGAGCTGATCGTGACCGTGCGCGGCGCGGGGTACCGCTTCCGGGACGGCACATGAGGCTTCCCGGCGGCATCCGCACGACGCTCGTGCTCGCGCTCCTGCTGATCGTCGGCGGCGCGCTCGGGGGCGCGTACCTCATGGTCGTCCCGTCGCTCGAGCGGCGCCTCGTGGACGACCGCCTGGACGAGCTCCAGCGTGACGGGCTCGAGGTCGCCGCGACCTACGCGACACGCGACTTCAGCCAGCCGCTCTCGCTCGACGGCTTCGTCGCGGGGGCCTCGTTCCTCTACAACGCGCGCACGGTCGTCTACCAGGTCTTCGGCCCCTCGCCGCTCTCCCTGCGTCCGCTTGCCGACTCGGGCTCCTCTGGCTTGCCCGTCACGGACGACCAGGTCGCGCTCGAGACCGCGCGCAGTACGCGCATCTCGCGCGGACGCGTGCAGCGCGGCGGCCGCCCGTACGGCGAGGTCGCGGTCCCGCTGCTCACGTCCGGGAACGTGCTTCTGCTCTCCGCGCCGATCGAGGACCAGCTCGCGACGGTCAGGGTCGTCAAGCGGCGGCTGCTCTACGCGACCGGCGTCGCACTCGCGATCGCCGCGATCCTCGGGAGCATGGCCGCGACCCTGCACGCGCGACGCATCCGGCGCCTCGAGCGCGCAGCGAACCGGATCGCGGAGGGGAGGTTCGACCAGCCGGTCGTGGACAACGGCGACGACGAGCTGGGTGAGCTTGCGGCGGCGTTCGAGCGGATGCGCGTCCAGCTCGCACAGCTCGACACCGCCCGCAAGGAGTTCGTCGCGAACGCGTCGCACGAGCTCCGCACGCCGCTCTTCTCGCTCGGCGGCTTTCTCGAGCTGATGTCCGACGAGGACCTGGACGAGGAGACCCGCGCCGGGTTTCTCGCCACGACGCGCGAGCAGGTGGAGCGGCTCACGCGCCTCTCCGCCGATCTGCTCGATCTCTCGCGCATGGATGCCGGCCGCCTCCACGTCGAGACCGAGGAGGTCGTGCTCGCGGACGCCGCCCGGGCGCTCGTCGAGGAGCTCGCGCCGCTCGCCGAGGGGTCGGGCCACGTCCTCACGGTCGAGACCGACCCCGACGCCTGGGCGCTCGCGGACGAGGAGCGCGTGCTCCAGATCGGCCGCGCGCTCGTCGCGAACGCGATCGCGCACACGCCCGCGGGAACCCGCGTGGTCGTCCGCACTCACGCGGATGCCGGCCAGGCGGTGCTCAGCGTCACGGACGACGGCCCGGGGATTCCCTCCGAGCACGTCGACCGGGTCTTCGACCGGTTCTACCGCGTCGAGGGGCCGCAGGCCTCGGGCAGCGGTCTCGGCCTGGCGATCGCACGCGAGCTTGCGGAACGGATGAACGGGAGGGTCGACGTCGACACGCGCCCCGGGAGCACGACCTTCGCTCTCACGCTGCCGGCGGTCGCCGTGCTGCCCGAGCCGGTCCCCGTCCCGGGCTGAGGACCACGTCACGCGGCCGTTTTCACGTGAAAACGGCCGCCAGGGGTGGCAGGGGACGCTGATACCGTGGCCGGATGCGTCTCTGGGCCGCAGCCGGCGCCGCCCTCGTCGCCGCCGGGCTCGGTGCCGGCGTCGCGCTCGTCGTCGCGCACGAGACGAACTTCGCGGGCACGCCGACGACGATCACGCGCGCGGCCGCGCCGGCCCCCGAGCCGCTGCCCGCGCGGACCACGCGAGCATCCGGGTTCGATCCGGCCGCGATCTACGCCGCCCGGGCGGACGGCGTGGTCACGATCTACGCGAACCTGGGCGCCGACGGGAGCTCCCAGGGATCCGGCTTCGTCGTCGACGGCACCGGTCTCGTCCTCACGAACGCGCACGTGATCACGAACGTGACGGAATCCCGAAACGAGCCGGTCCGGGGCGCGCGAGCGCTCTACGTCGAGTTCTCCGACGGAGATCGCGTCACCGCCCGGATCGTCGGCTGGGACCTCTTCAGCGACGTCGGAGTCCTGCGGGTGACGCCCGCGGACCATCGGCTCCATCCGGTTCCGCTCGGCCGCTCGGCCGGTGTCGTCGTGGGCGAGCCGGTCGCCGCGATCGGGAGCCCCTTCGGGCAACAGACGTCCCTGTCGGTGGGCGTCGTCTCCGCGACCGGTCGCTCGATCGACTCGCTCAGGTCCGGGTTCGCGGTCGCGAACGCGATCCAGATCGACGCGCCGATCAATCGGGGGAGCTCGGGCGGGCCGCTGTTCGACGCCGAGGGGCGTGTGATCGGGATCAACGCCCAGATCGAGAGCACGACGGGCACGGCGGAGGGCGTCGGGTTCGCCGTCCCCATCGACGTCGCCCGCCGGTCGCTCGACCAGCTCGTGCGCACCGGCAAGGTGCGGTACGCCTACATCGGGATCAGCACGCAGGACGTGACGCCGGGCATCGCCAAGGCGTTCGGGCTCGGCGCCGAGCGCGGCGCGCTCGTGACGCGCGTCGAGCAGGGCACGCCGGCCGCGGCCGCGGGCCTTCGCGGCGGAACGCGGACCGAGGCGTACAACGGCATCGACCTGACGCTCGGCGGCGACCTCATCGTCGCGATCGGAAAGACGCCCGTCAGGAGCACCGAGGACGTCTCGCGGGTGGTCGCGACAGAGCTCTCGCCCGGACAGCGGGTCACGTTCACCGTGCTCCGCGGCGGGACGAGGCGAGCGACGGTCGAGATCACCCTCGGCGAGCGCCCGTCCGAGGCTCCGTAGGCATGTCCGACGCGCTCGTCGTGGTCTCGAACCGGGGGCCGGTCAGCTTTCGGCGCGAGCCCGACGGGACGCTCGAGGCGGTTCGAGGCGCAGGGGGGCTGGTGGCCGCCCTCGCGCCGCTCGCCGACCGCCACGACGTCGTGTGGGTGGCGAGCGCGATGGGCGACGCCGACCGCGAGGTCGCGGCGAGCGGCGTGCGGGAGGAACGATCCGACGCAGGCTCCGCCTTCCGGCTCCGGCTCGTGGCCCACGACCCCGACGCGTACGAGCGCTTCTACACGGTGCTCGCGAACCCGGTTCTCTGGTTCGTCCAACACGGCCTGTGGGGCCTCAAGCTCGACCCCGCCGCATCCCTCACCAAGCCGTGGGACGCCTACGTCACCGTGAACCGGACGCTCGCCGAGGCGGCCGTGCAGGAACTCGACGGGAGCCCTGGAGCGCCGCTGTTCGTGCAGGACTACCACCTGTACCGGGCACCCGCGATCGTCCGCGCCGCACGGCCGTCCGCCCGCATCGCGCACTTCGTCCACATTCCCTGGGTCGGCCCCGACGACTGGGAGGTGTTGCCTCGCGCGATCGTCCATGCGGTCCACGAGGGCCTGCTCGCGTGCGACAGCATCGGCTTCCACACCGAGCGCTGGCGTGCCGCGTTCGTCGAGTGCTGTGACGTCTTCCTCGGACTCGGCGACGAGGCCGAGCACCGCTCCCACGCGAACCCGGTCGCGGTGGACGCCCCCGCCCTCGTCTCGCTCGCGGAGGGCGACGGCGTGCGCGAGCGCCTGGAGGCGCTCCACGACCAGCGCCCCGAGATCCTGATCCTGCGCGTCGACCGCACGGATCCGGCGAAGAACGCGGTGCGCGGGTTCCAGGCCTTCGGGGCGCTGCTCGAAGGGGATCCGTCGTTGCGTGGCCGTGTCGGGCTCCTGGCGCTGCTCGATCCCTCCCGGCAGCAGATCGCCGAGTACGCGGAGTACCGCCGTGCGACGGAGGAGGCGGCAGCGGCCGTGAACGCTCGCTTCGGGCGACCCGACTGGACGCCGATCGACCTCGACGTCCGCGACGACTTCCTCGCATCGCTCGCGGCGTACTGCGACTACGACGTCCTGCTCGTGAACCCCGTCATGGACGGCCTCAACCTCGTCGCAAAGGAGGCGCCGCTCCTGAACAGGCGCGACGGTGCCGTCGTACTCTCCCGCGAGGCGGGCGCGTTCGAGGAGCTCGGCGCGTGGACGGTGCCCGTCGATCCCCTGGACGTCCAGGGTCAGGCCGACGCGCTCGCGGAGGCGATCGCCCTCCCCCGCGAGGAGCGGCATCGCCGGCTCCTCGCGATCCGGACGTCGGTGCGCACGCACGACATCGACGCGTGGTCGGAGCGGGAGCTGGCCGAGCTGGACGAACGGGCCCCAGCCCCGATCCGGTGAGCCGTGCCACCGGGCTACGATGCCCCCGTGAGACACATCTGCGTCGTCCAACTCGACAACAGACCCGCGTGAACGAGCTGTCGCACGTGGACGAGGCCTCCGGCGAGGTGCGGATGGTGGACGTCGGCGCCAAGCCGCTCTCGAGACGCCGGGCCGTTGCACGCGGCCGCGTCCGGATGGCCACCGACACCGCCGGCCGCCTGCGCTCGCTGCCAAAAGGCGATGCATTGACGGTCGCGCGGATCGCGGGCATCCAGGCCGCGAAGCGGACGAGCGAGCTCGTGCCGCTCTGCCACCCGCTGCCGCTGACGCTCGTCGAAGTCGAGCTCTCCGTCGACGGAGAGGGAGTCTCGATCGAAGCGACGGCCGAGACCACGGCGCAAACGGGGGTCGAGATGGAGGCGTTGACGGCGGTCTGCGTCGCGGGCCTCACCGTGTACGACATGGCGAAGGCGATCGACAAGGCGATGCGGATCGACGACGTCGTGCTCGTGTCGAAGGAGAAGGAGCCGGCGTGACACGTCCTGTGTCCACCTCTGGCATCCGCGCCGGCCAGGGGTGCGCGTGAGCGCTGTCGCTGCGCCGCTGCCCGTCCGGCTCGCGCGGCTCGTCCGGCTCGAGCACACCGTGTTCGCGTTGCCGTTCGCGTACGTCGGAGCGCTCCTCGCCGTCGAGGGCTGGCCCGGCCTCGGGCCGATGGGGTGGATCACGCTCGCGATGGTCGGTGCGCGCACGCTCGCGATGAGCCTCAACCGGCTGATCGACGCCGAGCTCGACGGCGCGAACCCGCGTACGGCGGGCCGCGAGCTTCCCACGGGGGCGCTCACCCGCGTACAGGTGCTCGGTTTCTGCGCCCTGTCGCTCGGTGTCTACCTCCTGGCGGTCTTCCAGCTCGACCCGATCGTCCGCTGGCTCTGGCCGATCCCGGTCGTCCTGTTCGTGGGGTACCCGTACCTCAAGCGCTTCACGTGGCTCTGCCACCTGTGGCTCGGCGCGGCGCTCGGTCTCGCCCCGGTCGGGGCATGGGTCGCGCTCACCGGCGAGCTCCCGTGGGAAGCATGGGCGCTCGGTGGGGCCGTGTGCCTGTGGGTCGCCGGTTTCGACCTCTTCTACGCGCTGTTCGACCGCGAGCACGATCTCGCGGCCGGGCTGCATTCGTGGGCGACCCGGTTCGGCGTGCACGGCGTGTTCACCGGTGCACGCGCCATGCACGCGGGCGTCGTCGTCCTGCTCGCCCTGGCGGGAGTGGGGCTCGAC
>DASSUT010000045.1:0-12535 GCA_035706725.1 Gaiella sp.
GGCACGCTCGACGTCGTGAGCCCAGAAGGGGCCGGGACGGAGCTCACGGCGACCTTGCCCGTCTCGGCGACCGAGACGATCGCCCGAGAGGCCCAGCCCGGGGAGGACGTCGCGAGCCTCGCGTAGGGTCTCGGCTGGATGAGCCGGATGCGTCGCTTCCGGGTCGGGGTCGCGCTCACGATAACGCTGGTCGCCGCGGCGCTCGGCCTTGCTCCCACGGGCTCCGCGAGCCCGCAGTCGCCCGTCGCGTCGCTGGCGCCGCGGGAGACCGCGCGGGAGTGGGCGCGACTCGTGCGGCGGCAGGAGATGCGCCCGCTCGCGGTCACGCAGGGCTGCCGGCCGCTCCGGGCGGTCTTCTACGCGGCGAACGACTGGCTGCGCCTCGCGACGAAGCTCGCCGCGCAGGCGTCGCCCTGCGCGCAGTACTCGATCTCGATCCCGCCGCTCGTCTCGGACAAGACGCGGCCCCGGCCCGACCAGGCCTGGCAGATCCGCGCGCTGGGTCCGAGCTTCCACGCGCTCGCGGAGATCCACCTGACCGCCTGGCAGAAGTGGGTCCAGGCGGGCAACGGGTCGTGGTACGACGCGGGCGTCGAGGCACGGCGCCGGATGGCGGCGGCGGGATACGACGTCGGCGCGGGCGACACGTGGGCGCTGAACGAGCTCTCCTCCGCGGTACGGCGCGGGGACGGCACATGGCGCACGAACATGCGGGAGCTCCTCCGCGGCCTGTACGACGCCGGTGGTGCGCTGCCCGCAGCGCAGGGTGTCGTGTTCGTCGTCGGTATCGGTCAGCGCGTGCCGTCCGCGGCGACGTACAAGGCGCGCATGCAGGAGTGGCTCCAGGACTCCGCGTTCTGGGTGGACATGAACACGTACGTGCGCGACTGGTCGCAGGAGGTGTACGGCGACGTTCGCTCGTACGCGGTGCCCGGCACGACGATCGCCCAGCGGGTCGGGCCGCTCGAGGACTTCCTCGAGCATTCCGACCACCTCGCCGCCGCGGGTGGCCCGGTCTCGGGCACCGCGAACGCCTTCTTCGCGCGCGCGGCGAGCCCGCTCGGGAGCGCGGCGTGGCAGTGGGCGAGCTCGTTCGGATGGACGCTTGTCGACGGCACGCTCATGCAGCAGTTCGTCTCGGCCCAGGTGTACGCGATGCGCCAGGAGGCCGCTGCCCTGGGGCAGCCCGAGGACCGGTGGGGCTTCGCGTGGGCGCCCCGCAACCCGGGGCCGACGCCCAAGGGCCAGTTCGCGGCGGCGGCCGCGTCCGTGCTCGACCGGCTCGCGGCGGCGATCCGCGACTCCGCGCAGGACACGCCCTCCGACCCGGGCGTTCTCGCGTGCGGACCGCCGGGCCAGAACCTCTGGTGCGGCGGCGACCTCGACGGCGCGACGCTCACGCCCACGTGGGCGGGGTTCCGCACCTGGTCGCCGACGGTTCTCGCGTTCACCACGCCGCCGCTGTCGGTCGTCGCCGGCGCGGTCTCGCCGCCGATCTCGCTCCAGCCGCAGGTCGAGCGGGTCCCGAGCCGGCCGCAGACCCCGGTCGACGTCACGCTCTCGAGCTCCTCGCCGACGGGCGCGTTCGCGACGAGCCCCGCCGGCCCGTTCACGCCCACGCTCGCGTTGCAGCTTCCCGCGGGGACGTTCTCGACGGCCCAGGTCTACTACCAGGACACGACCGCCGGGACGGCCACGCTCACGGCGAGCGCGGCGGGGGTCGTCTCGGGCACGCAGACGGTCGCGGTGGCGGGCGCAGCCGCCGTGTCGCTCCGCGTCGACCCGCCGGCGGCCACCGTGCCGCTCGGGCAGACCGCGGTCTTCACCGCTGTCGGCATCGACGGGTTCGGGAACCCGCTGCCGTCCGTGTCCGCCGCGTGGAGCGTCGGGCCCGGCACGCCGGGCACCGTGGCCCCGGCCGCCGGCCCCGCGACGACCTTCACCGCGTCGGGAGCGGTCGGGACCGGCCAGGTCGTGGCGACCGTCGCCACGGCCGCGGGGCCGCTCACGGCGAGCGCGCAGGTCACCGTGACGCCGCCGCCGGTCGCGCGCGTGGCCGCGGTCCGCTACGGCGTCAGGGCGCGCCGGCTCCACGTCTACGTGACGGTCGTCGACGCACGTGGCCGCCGCGTGAACGACGCCGGCGTGAGCGTGTTCCTCTACCGGAACGGGAAGCTCTACGCCCGCGCGTCGGGCCGCACCGTGCGCGGAGTGATGACCTTCGACCGGCCCGCGTCGTGGGGCACCTACCGGAGCGTCGTGCGACGCGTGGCCGCGAAGGGTCTCCGCTGGAACGGCAAGACGCCGCCGAACCGCTTCGTGCGACCGAAGCGCCCCCGGCCGCGCTGACGCTCAACGGGAGAGCGACCCCTGCGCCGCGAACAGGCGCGTCCGTGCGCTCGCGACGAGGCCGCCCATCGTCACCGCCCAGGCGACCAGTGCCACCCAGACCATCACCTCCGAGAACACCGAGATCGGCTTGAAGTCGGAGGCGAGGGACAGCCGGTACGTCGCGACGGCGTACATCCCGAGCGGGAACACGAGGCTCCAGTACATCGGCGCGTACGTGAGCGGGTACCGGCGGACGAGGTGGCGCCAGACGCCGAAGATCGCGAGCAGCGGGATCCACCACGTGGCCCACGCCCACAGGATCAGCGTGGTGCCGTTCACGAACGGCCGCATCGCGAGCAGGAACGGCAGGTCGGGCTCGGTCAGGATCAGCGTCGAGCCCGCGTTCGTCGCGATCGCCGCTGCGCCCATCACGACCCAGAAGAGCGGGTTCATCTCGGCCGCGTGGACGGGGAGGAAGAAGATGCGGTACGCGAACAGCGTCACGAAGATCCCGTAGAAGACGATCCCGACGCCCCAGAGGGCGTAGACCGCGACGAAGATCGTGTCCTGGAGTGAGCCGAACTCGCCCGCGAGCGGCGCGCCGAGCAGCACGAGCGACTCGGTGCCCACGATCGCGATCAGCCAGCCGCCGTGGACGACATCTGCGCCGGTCTGGCCCTCGTCGAAGGTCAGGACCGCGAAGCTGAAGTAGCCGAGCGCCAGCCAGGCCGCGAGCGCCACGAGCCAGAGCACGAGCGCCGCGTGGTCGTGCCCCCGGAGGTGCAACTGGAGCCCGAGCACGTCGGACGCCGCGACGAGCGTGAAGAACGTGAAGACGAGCCGAGGATCGACGAGGTCGCGCCAGACCGCACGCGGCCACACGAGCACACGGACGACGAACAAGGCGAAGATCACCGGGAAGGCGAACAGCGTGATCCCGAACAGGACGTCCGAGATGCTGTGGTGGCTCAGGTAGAAGAACGCGTTCGAGACGATTCCCGTCGCCATCACGAGGGCGAAGTACCCCGGGTACATCCCGCGGACCCCGTCGCGGAGCGGCTCCAGGCGCGCGTTCATGGGCGGAGGCTACGTCCTCGCGCGGCGGTGTCGCTCCGGCCGCTACGCCCCCAATGCTTCAATTATGGAAGGATTGGGCGAAGCGGCAGCCCGAGGCACGATACGCGCCGGGTCTAGCGTTCCAAAGGAGGTTGGGATGGCACTCACGATCGGAGACACCGCACCGGATTTCGAGGCCGAGACCACAGAGGGGAAGATCAGGTTCCACGACTGGATCGGCGACTCGTGGGCGGTGCTGTTCTCGCACCCGAAGGACTTCACGCCGGTCTGCACGACCGAGCTCGGCTACATGGCGGCGATCAAGCCGGAGTTCGACAAGCGCAACGTGAAGATCGTCGGGCTCTCGGTCGATCCGGTCGACCGCCATTCCGAGTGGGCCGCCGACATCGAGGAGACGCAGGGCGCGGCGCCCAACTACCCGATCATCGGCGACGCGGACTTCGCGATCTCGAAGGCGTACGGCATGCTCGGCGCCGACGTCTCGGGTGACCCCGGCGATCGGACCGCGGCCGACAACCAGACCGTCCGGAACGTCTTCGTGATCGGGCCGGACAAGAAGATCAAGCTCGTGCTCGTCTACCCGATGACGACGGGCCGCAACTTCGACGAGGTGATCCGCGTGATCGACTCGCTGCAGCTGACCTCGAAGCACAGCGTCTCGACCCCCGCCAACTGGCGGGACGGCGAGCCCGTGATCATCTCCGGTTCCGTCTCGAACGAGCAGGCGAAGGAGATCTGGCCGGACGGCTGGGAGGAGCCGAAGCCCTACATCCGGATCGTCCCGCAGCCGGCGAAGAGCTGATCGGAGGGGGCGCCCGTCCCGGGCCGGGGCGGGCGCTCACCCCCGAGCGGCGCCAATCGAGCTCGGAATCGGCGCGAGTAGCCTCTCGGGATGCGTCTGGAACGGCGACGCGGCGCCGACGCGCAGCGGGCGACGAGCCTCGAGCTGTTCTTCGACCTCGTGTTCGTGTTCGCGATCACGCAGGTCTCGCATCTGCTGCTCGACGACCTGAGCTGGCGCGGGGCCGGGCGAGCGCTCGTCGCGCTGCTCGTCGTGTGGTGGGCGTGGAACTACACGGCGTGGGTCACGAACGAGCTGGATCCCGACGCAGGCGCGGTGCGGCTGCTGCTGCTCGCGGTGATGCTCCTCTGCCTCGTGCTCGCGGTCGCGATCCCGGGTGCGTTCGGCGACCACGCGCTGCTCTTCGCGGGCTCGTACGTCGCGATCCAGGTGGGTCGCCACACGTTTCTCACCTTTGCCGCAGCGAGTCGCGGGACCATCGAGCGCGAGCGCGCGGGCCGGATCCTGATCTGGTTCGTGGCGGCCGGGTTGCTCTGGATCGCCGGCGCGCTGACGGCCACGGAGGGGGTGCGCGCGGTGCTCTGGACGGCGGCTCTGCTCGTCGACTACGGCGCGCCGCTCGTCCTCTACTGGGTGCCCGGAAAGCGCCGGCTGCCCTCGTCGGCATGGGACGTCGAGACGTCGCATTTCGCCGAGCGGTTCCAGCTCTTCGTGATCATCGCGCTCGGCGAGTCGATCGTGATCACCGGCGCGACCACCGCCGGTCTCGAGCTGAGCGCGGCGCGGCTCGCTGCGTTCGGCCTCGCGTTCGCGAGCAGCGCCGCGCTCTGGTGGTTGTATTTCGACTACGTCGCGCGGATCGCGGAACGGCGGCTCGAGCTCGCGGACGACCGGACGACGCTCGCGCGGGACGGCTACACGTATCTCCACGGCGTGCTCGTGGCAGGTGTGATCCTTTCGGCCGTCGGTGACGAGCTGGTGATCGCGCACCCGACGAGCGAGCTCTCCACCGCGGAGCTCGTCGCGGTCGTCGGCGGACCGGCTCTGTACCTCGTCGGCCACGCCGCCTTCCGGTGGCGGATGGCAGGGTCCGTGTCCTGGCGCCGCCTGGCCGGCGCCGTCGCGTGCGCGGCGGTCGGCGTCGCCGGGCTCGGCATTCCCGCGATCGCGGTGGCCGCCTTGCTCGTGGCGGTGCTCGTCGGCGTGATCCTGTGGGAGCAGCTCGCGGCGGCGCGGCGGAGGGCACGCGGAGAGTCAACGCCGCTCGAGCGGCTCGAGGCCGGCGCGAGCGGCTGACGGCGTCGTACGGGTTTCCACACTCCGCCGCGCGCCCCGCGTCCGTAGCATGGTCGGAGATGGCGGACGCGTCGCTCCGGGTCAAGCCTGGCGCCCACGAGCTCGAGGGCCTGCTCGAGGATCACCGGCGGGAGCTGACCGGCTTCTGCTACCGGATGCTCGGCTCGCCGTTCGACGCCGAGGACGCCGTCCAGGAGACGTTCGTCAGGGCCTGGCGGAGCTTCGACCGCTTCGAGGGCCGGTCGTCGCTCCGCTCGTGGCTCTACCGGATCGCGACGAACGTCTCGCTCGACATGCTGAACGGCCGTGAGCGCCGTGCGCGCCCGATGGACCTCGGACCGGCGCGGGAGCCGGTCGCCGAGAACTTGAACGCGCTGCCGGAAGTCACCTGGATCGAGCCGGTCCCCGACGGGCGCGTCGTGCCGGAGGGCGATCCCGCGGAGGTCGCGATCGCCAGGGACACGATCCGTCTCGCGTTCGTCGCGGCGCTGCAGCACCTTCCCTCCAGGCAGCGGGCGGTGTTGATCCTCTGCGAGGTGCTCCGCTGGCAGGCCTCCGAGGTCGCGGAGCTTCTCGAGACGAGCGTCGCGTCGGTCAACAGCGCGCTCCAGCGCGCGAGGGCGACGCTCCAGGCCACGAACCTCACCACGGACGCGCCGCTCTCGGTCGACGCGGCGGACGCGGAGCTGCTCGAGCGGTACGTCGAGGCGTTCGAGCGCTACGACATCGACGCGCTGACCGCGCTCGTCCACGAGGACGCGACGCAGTCCATGCCGCCCTACGACCTCTGGCTGACGGGCCGCAGCGACATCTTCACGTGGTGGTTCGGGCCCGGCATTGCCTGCCGCGGCTCGCGCGTGATCCCGACGGTCGGCGCGAACGGCGCGCCCGCGTTCGGCCAGTACAAGCCGGCCGACGGCGGAGGCTACGAGCCGTGGGCGCTGCAGGTCGTCGAGATCCGCGACGGGAAGCTCGTCGAGCTGACGTTCTTCCTCGACACCGAGCGGGTCTTCCCGCTGTTCGGCCTGCCGCCT
The DNA here is from genome assembly GCA_035706725.1 of Gaiella sp. GTDB lineage: Bacteria > Actinomycetota > Thermoleophilia > Gaiellales > Gaiellaceae > Gaiella. The sequence continues at coordinate 6,541 of DASSUT010000045.1, forward strand.
CGCCTCGACGCGTAGGGGCCGGCTACTCCGTCAGCACGTCGTCGAGTCCCATGAACGCGACGAGGCCGCGGAGCTCCGCCGAGGCGCCGCGGAGACGCACCCGGCAGCCGTGGCGCTGCGCGGCGACCTGCAGCCGCGCGAGCGCGTCCACCGTGACCGCGTCGGGCTCGATCCCCGCGACCGAGCAGTAGGCGACGTCCGGCCGCTCCTCGCAAAGGACGGCGCAGACCCGGTCGCAGAGGCCCGGGAGATCGGCGCGTGCGATCGGACCATGGATCGTGAACGCGATCGCCCGCGGCTCCCTGGTGCTCATCGCAGTGTGGACCCGCGGCATCGTGCGAACTCATCGACGCGCGCACCGATGAGATCGCCGCCCGTGGGCCGTCTACCGGGGGTCGCATCCGAACTCGAAAGGATCGTCCATTGAGCACGCTCGACCCACGCACGCGCTGGCTCGCTCTCGTCGTCCTGTGCCTCGGCGACCTGATGATCGTGCTCGACACGACGATCGTGAACGTCGCGCTGCCGTCGATCCGCGAGGATCTCGGCTTCTCCGAGACCTCGCTCGCGTGGGTCGTGAACGCCTACCTGCTGACGTTCGGCGGTTTCCTGCTGCTCGGCGGACGGCTCGGCGACCTGTTCGGCCACCGGCGGATGTTCCTCGGCGGCGTGGCGCTGTTCACGCTCGCGTCGGCGACGTGCGGCCTCGCGACGAGCCAGGGCATGCTCGTCGGCGCCCGCGCGGTGCAGGGGGTGGGCGGGGCAGTCGTGTCCGCGGTGGCGCTCTCGCTCATCATGACGCTGTTCACCGACGTGGCCGAGCGGGCGAAGGCGATGGGCGTCTTCGGGTTCGTGATGGCGGGCGGCGGCAGCCTCGGCGTGATGCTCGGCGGCATCCTCACCGACGTGCTCGACTGGCACTGGATCTTCCTCGTCAACCTCCCGATCGGGATCGCGGTCATCGTGCTGGCGCTGCGCCTCGTCCCGTCGTCGCGCGGCGCGTCCGCGGACGGGCGACTGGACATCGCGGGCGCGGTCACCGTCACGTCGGCCCTGATGTTTGCGGTGTACGCGATCGTGAAGGGCAACGACGTCGGCTGGACGTCCGCGCGCACGCTCGCCCTGCTCGGACTCTCCGCCCTCCTCCTCGGCGCGTTCCTGGCGCTCGAGGCCCGGGCGGCGTCCCCCCTGGTCCCCTTGCGCCTGTTCCGCCTGCGCAACCTCGCGACAGCAAACGTCGCGGGGGTGCTCTGGGCGGCCGCGATGTTCGCCGCCTTCTTCGTCACAGCCCTCTATCTGCAGCTCGTGCTCGGCTACAGCCCGCTCCAGGTCGGGCTCGTGTTCCTTCCCTCGAACGTGATCATGGCCGTGTTCTCGCTCGGTCTGTCCGCCAGGCTCGTCATGCGCTATGGCGTCCGTGCGCCGCTCTCCACCGGGCTGCTGCTCGCGGCCGCCGGGCTCGTCCTGCTCGCCCGCGCCCCCGTCGGCGGTGACGTGCTCTTCGACGTGATGCCGGGCATGCTGTTGATCGGCATCGGGGCGGGCATGGCGTTCAACCCCGTGCTGCTCGCCGCGATGAGCGACGTCGCGCCGGACGAGTCGGGGCTCGCGTCGGGCGTCGTGAACACCGCGTTCATGATGGGCGGCGCGCTCGGCCTCGCCGTGCTCGCAAGCCTCGCGGCGTCCCGGACGGACGCGCTCGAGGCCGCCGGGCAGGACCCCGTCGAGGCCTTGAACGGCGGCTACCACGCCGCGCTCCTGGGCGGGGCGCTGTTCGCGGCGCTCGCGGCGATCGTCTCGGCGGTCTTCCTGCGCGCGGGACGGGCTGAGCATGCCTCGGCCCACGAGCGCGAGTCTCGCGAGCACCCCCACGCGCCCGTTCTCGCCGACGGCGACTGATCTACGCCGGCCGGACCACGGTGCGCAGCGCGGGCACGCCGAGCCTCAACGTGATGGCCGCCCCCACGCAGGCGGTGAGCGCCGCGCCCACGAGGAGCAACGCGCCCAGGAGCGTGAGCGTCTCGGTGCCCTGGAGCACGCCGTTCACGAGAACCTCGGTGCCGACCGCGAACAGGATCGCCTCACCGATCCACACCGTGCGCGGATAGAGCTCAGCCTGCTTCGGGCGCGGCCCGGCCGGCCACCACGTCCACGCCGACAGGGAGAGCAGCTTTCCGAGGTGACCGAGCGTCACGCCTCCCGCCCAGCCCAGTAACAGGGCGACCACGTAGCCGGTGAGCCGCGCGGGCGTCGGCTCGAGGCCGAGCACCATTCCCACCCCGAGGATCGCCGCCTGCAAAAGGAAGAACATGCCCGTGACCGCGTGGACGAGCGGTCCTTCGAGGCCGTGGAGCCGGTGCCGTCGGCCGATCCGTGCGGTCAGGGCGGCGAACGCGACCACGGCGCCGACCACGAGGACGGCGCCGGCGATCATCGGCGGCCGAGATCCGAGCGCGAGGCCGACGAGCAGGGTCCACAGGCCTCCGGTGAGCACGAGCTCTTCGACGGGGAGCCGCCGGCGGCGCTCGGCCGGCGCGAGCGAGAGCATGGGGGTGAGCGTCCGGCCGACCGTGACGATCAGAAGCGTGAGCCACCCGAGCGCCGCGAGGTGGAGGTGGATCGCGATCACGCGGTCGTGCGGGATTCCGAGCACCGGCCTGAAACCACGGTCGACGAGCACCGCGCCGAACGCGAGCGCGGCGGCGGCGTGCAGCGTCGACGCCGCGATCCCGAAGCGGCTGGCGAGCAGCGTCCGGTCGTGCGGCGCCCGCGCGAGCAAAGCGATCAGCTCCCAGGCGACCAGCACGAAGCCGGCCGTCTCCGCCGTCGCGGCGACCCACGCGACCGTGTCGTGCTCGCGCGCGATGCCGAACGCGAGCGCGGGACCGGCGCACAGGAGCGGGAGCGCCGCCCATCCCCGCCAGGCCGAGGCGTCGGCACGGAGCAGCGTCGGCAGGACGTGGAGGACAGCGCCGGTCACCGCGAGCGGGAGGAACGCGAGGCCGACGAGGTGGACTGCGAGCAGGACGTCCGGGGACGCGACGCCGGCGGTCGAGAGGTCGCCAGCAGCCGCCACGAGCGCAGCCGTGGCGGCGAGCCAGCAGAGGAGCGCTGCCCCGAAGTACGTGGCGACGAGGGTGGTCGGAGCCGGCCGGCCGACCCGCGCCCCCGTGCTCACGCCTCCGCGAGCGCCCGCGGGAACAGCACGTTGTTCTCCTCGTGGATGTGCTGGTGGAGGTCGAGCTCGAGCTCGTGCAGACCGTCGATCGTCGCGCGATGGGTGTTGCACATCGCCTGGTCGAGGTCGTAGCCGTCGGTCAGCTCGCGGATCCGTGCGAGCGCGGACCCGGCCCACTCGTGGTCGTGCTCGAGCTCGTGCACCTGCTCGGAATCGTATGGCCCGCCGGCCCGGACGAGCGGGAACAGCTGCTCCTCCTCGGTGACGAGATGCTTCTCGAGGTCCCTGCGGAGCGCCGTGAACGTATGGCGCAGCTCGACGACCGAGGGACGCTCGTCGCCGTGGGCGCGCACGACCTTGTCGAGCAGGACGTCGAGCCGAGGCAGCTCTTGCCGCAAGCGGTCGTGGTGCTCGGACACGATGTGGTCGCAGAGCTCCGCGAGCGGCGCCGTCGACCAGTCGCGCTCGCCCGCGGGCGAGTCTGTGACGGCCTCGAGCGCCGCGACCGCGTCCTCGACGGGGATGCCGCGGGAATCACACGCCTCGCCGAGCGGCGTCTTGCCGCCGCAGCAGTAGTCCAGTCCGAGCTCCTCGAAGGCACGGGCGCGGGCGGGTTTCTCGAGCACGAGCTCCGCCACGGTGCGGGAGGGGTCGATCGGCATCGTCGTTCCTTTCGTCGTTTCGGGTCCGCACGAAAACGGCTTCTTCCGACGAAGATAGGCGTTCGCCCGCCGGGTACGCGTCGGTGCTCTGCCCGACCCGCGTTGCGGGAGACTACGGACGCTCGGCCGCGAGCACGAGGAGGCTCTCGTGCTCCTCGCGGCAGGCGGGGCAGCCCTCGAGGTGGGCGCGCACGCCGGGGATCGCGGCGTCGGCGTCCTCGCCGGCGAGCTCGAGGTCGACGTAGCGGTCGAGCTCCTCGAAGCAGGTGTCGCAGCTCACCTCGGGCGCGGCGGGCCCCAGGAGCCCGTGCAGCAGCGTTCTCGGGTCGCGTCGTTCCATCAGCTTTCCTCCAGCCGGCGCTCGAGCTCGAGCCCGAGGCCGTGTTCCGTGAGGGAGGCGCGCAGCTTCCGCCGTGCGTCGTGCAGGGTCTTGTACAGCGCGCCGCGCGTCGAGCCGAGCCGGTCGGCGAGGACGTCGATCGGCACGCCGTCGATCGCGAGCGATACGAGCACCGTGCGCTGGTGCGGCGTGAGCTCTACGGCGATCGCGTTCTGCACTCCGCGGAGCAGCTCGCCCAGCTCCACTTCGGCCTGCGGTCCGAGGCGGGCGTCTGCGAACAGGTTCCACGTCTCGGGCTCGGGCGGAATCTCGCGTCCCTGCCACGACCGCTTGCGAAGCTTCACCGCCGCCTCGAGCAGCGCGAACTTGTAGACCCACGTCGTGAAGCGGCTTCGCCCGCGGAAGTCGTCGAGGCGCCGGAGCACGCTCATCAGCGCGTCGTCCGCCGCCTCCATCGCGATGTCGTCGAGCTCGTTCCCCCGCAGATGCGGCAGCGTCGCCCGACGTCGCCCGACCTCGAACCGGGCCGCCCGCAGGAGCAGCGCGTGCAGCCGTGCGATCGCCGCGTCCCGCGCCATACCGTCGGAGCGCAGGTCGTCGAGCCAGGTCTGCGTGTCCGGGTCGAGTGGTTCGGGCGTGACGGACGCCGAAGCCGGCGCGTTGGACTGCGGGTGCACTGCGCCAACGGTACTCGTGCTCACGCCGCGCGGTCCTCGTCGAGGCCGTCGAGGGGCGCGAGGATCCGGACGGCGAGCGTGGGAGAGCAGCCCCGGTCGACGAGCTCGAGCAGCGCATGGAGGTCGTACCGAGAGTCACGTGCCAGCCGCGCCGCGAGGGAGAGACGGAAGCCCGCCCGTGCGAGCTGCGTCCTCCTCCACGAGACGACCTCGTGCGATGTGTGCTCTCCGGTCATCGTCGTCATATGAGACTTGGTGTGCGAAGCGCGCATTTCCTTACCTCTCTGTGCGGGTCGCCCCGAGGCGAGGCCCCCTCGCCCCGGGGCGGTGGAGCGGGCTTGGTTACACGAACCGTGCGGGGAACTGCGCGACGAGCCCGTCGGCCAGCATCGCCGACATCTGCAGGATCTCGTGCTCGACGCGGTCGTAGGCCTTCACGTCGGCCGCCCAGTTCTGCGTCAGGCGGGCGACCACCTCGTCGGTGGTCAGGCGGAGGTGGGTGTGCATCATGGTCTTCATCTCGCCTAGCTTCCAGTAGCGCGGGTTCGCGTTCGAGAGGAACGCCGCGATCTCGTCTGCGTTCTTCGTCCAGCGCGCCTGCTGCGCGGCGACGCCCGCCTGGTCTCCCTTCTGTGCGACGCCGATCAGATCCGCGGCGATGAGGATGTGCTCGCGGAGCAGAGCGGTGAGCTGCTTCCCGGCCGCGGCGCCGTAGAACGGCTTCACGGCGTTGCCGATGTCGGTCTGGTTCTGCAGCAGCCGGGCGACCGTCGCCTGCGTGTCGGGCGCGTTCGTCGTGAGGCTGATGATCGCCAGGCGCGTCCACGCCACGTGCTCTTCCCAGAGCCGGTCCATCGTGCTGCGGAGCGAGAGCTCCTTCGCGGTGATCGCGCCCGACGCGGTGGCGTGCGTTGCGTGCACGCCCTTGTCGCCGTGCGCCGCGGCGTCGTGCCCGCCGGAGAGAGCGAGCGCCGCGAGCGCGGCGGCCAGCGCGATCAGCCCCGTGAGCGCGAGCCTGGCGGGAAGCCGGGTCGATGTCGTCATGCGGTCGTTCCTTTCGGTCGTGGGATGTCGGCCGGCCGGGAGCGACCGGCGTGCTGCAGGACAGAGGCGGCGGCGAGCAGCCCTGCCGCCTCGA
>DASSUT010000046.1:0-2657 GCA_035706725.1 Gaiella sp.
CGAGGTCCGGGGGGAGATCTACTTCCCCCTCGACGGCTTCGTGCGCTTCAACGAGGCGCAGCTCGCGGCGGGGAAGAAGCCCGCGCCGAACGCGCGCAACGCGGCTGCGGGCTCACTCCGGCAGCTGAACCCGGCCGTGACCGCGGAGCGGCCGCTGTCCATCTTCGTCTACGGGATCGGCGTGCTCGAGGGCGCGGAGCTCGGCTCGCAGTGGGAAGCGCTCTCCTGGCTGCGCGAGCGGGGCTTCCGCACGAACCCCGACGCGCAGCGCGTCGAGACCATCGAGGAGGTCGCCGACGCGTGCGTCGCGTGGGAGGAACGGCGCGCCGGCCTCGGCTACGAGATCGACGGGATCGTGATCAAGGTCGACTCCTTCGACCAGCAGCGCCGCCTCGGCTCGCTGCACGGACGCCCGCGGTTCGCGCGGGCGTTCAAGTGGGCGCCGACGTCGGCCGTGACGCGGCTCGTGGCCATCCACGTCCGGGTGGGGAGGACCGGCGTGCTGAACCCACTCGCCGAGCTCGAGCCGGTCCACGTCGGCGGTGTGACGGTGACGAGCGCGACCCTCCACAACGAGGACGACATCCGGCGGAAGGACATCCGCGTCGGCGATCGCGTGATCGTGCAACGCGCCGGGGACGTCATCCCACAGGTCGTCGGCCCGGCCGGCGAGCACGAGCCGGGAACGAAGCCGTGGCGGATGCCGAAGCGCTGCCCGCTCTGCGGGGCGGAGATCGTCCGCCCCGAGGGCGAGGTCATGCACCGTTGCCCCAACCGCGCGTGCCCGTCCCGGGGACTGGAGACGCTCTACCACTGGGTCGGCCCCGCTCTGGACATCGAGAACGTGGGTGCGAGCACGATCAAGAAGCTCTGGGACGAGGGCATCGTGCGCTCCCTCCCCGACCTCTACCGACTCAGCGTGGAGCAGCTGGCAGAGCTCGACGGCTTCGCCGAGATCTCGGCCACGCGGGCCTGGGAGTCCATCCAGCGCTCCAAGGAGCAGCCGTTCTCCCGCGTCCTCTTCGGGCTCAACATCCCGAAGGTCGGCTGGGTGATCGCACGCAACCTCGCGCTGCACTTCGGCACCGTCGAGAAGCTGGCCGCGGCCACGCTCGAGCAGCTCGAGGAGGTTGAGGGGATCGGCCCGGACCGGGCGGAGCTGATCGCGGAGTGGTTCGCCGACGACGACAACCTCGCCCTCGTCGCGGAGCTGCGCGAGCTCGGACTGCAGCTCGAGCTCGCGGCGGACGATCGGCCGCCCGAGGGCCCGCTCACCGGGCATCAGTACGTGATCACCGGGACGCTCGAGCGATGGACGAGGGAGGAGGCGAGGGCAGCGCTCGAGGCGCTCGGCGCGAAGGTGTCCGACTCGGTGTCGAAGAAGACGACCGGGGTCGTGGTCGGCGAGAGCCCGGGCTCGAAGGCCCAGAAGGCCGAGAAGCTCGGCGTCCCCGTGCTGACGGAGGCGGACCTGGCGGCGCTGCTGGGCGCCTAGCTGTATGTCCCAGGGAGGTTGTTGACGCGCTGCAACGGCGCAAGGCCTCCGAGAGCGCGGTGGGGACGGAAGCGATTGTAGAAGTCGAGCGCCGTAGGTAAGGCGGCCACACGCTCGGCCTCGTGGGCATACGGGTAGGCATACGCCCAGCGCTCGAGCAGGGTGCGGATGAAGCGCTCCGCCTTGCCGTTGGTCTGCGGACGGTAGGCGCGGGTCTTCCTGACCGCGATCGCGTGGCCGGCACAGGCGTCGGCCCAGCGGCGCTTGAAGCAGGTGCCGTTGTCGGTGAGCACGCGCTCGACGGTGATGCCATGGGCGCCGTAGAAGGAGACGAGCTCCTCGAGGAAGGCGAGCGCGCTGGCGGCGGTCTCGTCGGGGTAGATGGAGGCGACGCCGAGTCGGGAGTGATCGTCGATCGCCACAAACAGGTACTGCCAGCCAGCGACGCCCTTCGCCCGATGCCTGCGATCACCGGTGACGCGGTGGCCAGGCTTGACGATGCGCCCGAGCTTCTTGCAGTCGACGTGCACGAGCTCGCCCGGTCGGGATCGCTCGTAGCGCACGACATCCTCGCGGGGCAGGCGCTCGACGAGCCGCGAGCGCCCATGTCGCCGCAGGACGGCGTGCACGGTCGAGGCGGCGATCCCGAGCGCCCACCCGATCACGTGCGGCCCTTCGCGCAGGTCCTCGCGCGCTCGCAGGATCGCCTGCTCGACGACCTTGGGCGTACGCCTGGGCGAGCGGTGCGGCCGGCTCGAGCGATCGCAAAGAGACTCGCCTCGACGCCGGCGATTGACCCACTTAGAGGCGGTCTGCCGCGAGCAGCCCACGACGAGAGCTGCCGCCGTCACCGTGACCCCGGTGGCGACGAGATCGCAGACGCGCTGACGCTGGCGGACGGTCAGGACCGCATTTGCATGAAGATCCACAAGAGCCCTCCTTCGGATGTGACTTGGACAAGCCGCACCCTAGGAGGGCTCGTTGCTACTTCACGCCGTCAACAACGTGTCTGGGAACTACACCTAGGAGGCACATGAAGCTTCTTCTCACGTCGTCCGGCATCACCAACCCGAGCATCGAAGGTGCGCTCGTGGAACTGCTGGGCAAACCGGTCGAGGAATCGAGCGCCCTCGTCGTCCCGACCGCGATCCACCCCTTCCCG
>DASSUT010000047.1:0-14764 GCA_035706725.1 Gaiella sp.
CAACGTGGTGAGGTTGCGGCCGTCGAAGTGGATCGAGCCCGAGACGATACGGCCCGGCGACTGCACGAGACCCATGATCGAGAGCGACGTGACGGACTTTCCGCAGCCGGACTCGCCCACGATCCCGAGCACGGAGCCCTGCTCGACCTCGAACGAGACGCCGTCGACGGCATGCACCTCGCCCTCGCGGGTCTTGAAGTACGTGCGGAGATCCTCGACTTCGAGCAGCGCCAACGTGGCTCCCTAGGCTTCCTTCGTCCTGGGGTCGAGCGCGTCGCGCAGGCCGTCCGCGATGAAGAACGCGCTCAAGATGAGCCACGCGATACAGACGGACGGAATCACGATGATGTACGGGTGCGTGGCGTAGGCGGTGTAGCCGTCCTGCGCCAGGGTCCCCCAGGAGGCCTTGGGCGGGTTGATCCCGAGACCCAGGAACGAGAGGAACGCCTCGCCGAGGATCACACCGGGCAGCTCGAGGAACACGAACACGATGATCAGCCCGAGCGTGTTGATGAGGAGATGCCGGTACAGCACACGTGGCCCGCGGGCCCCGACCGCGTAGGCCGCGCGCACGTAGTCGTTCTGCTTGAGCGTGATGATCTGACCGCGGACGACGCGCGCGGCGGTGAACCACGACGCGACCGTGAGCGCGACGACCATCGTCCAGAAGTTCACCGTGCCGAAGACCGCGAGCACGAGGATCGCGAACGGCAGGTACGGGAGCCCGTAGAGCGCGTCGAGGAAGCGCATCAGCGCGTTGTCCACCTGACCGCCGAAGAATCCCGCTGTGGCGCCGTACACGATCCCGACGAGCATGATCATGAAGGTCGCCGCGAAGCCGATCCCGAACGAGACGCGGCCGCCGAGAGCGGTGCGCACGAGCAGGTCGCGACCGAACTGGTCGGTGCCGAACGGGTGCTCCCAGCTCGGAGACTGGTAGGCCTGCGAGAAGTCGAGGGCGTAGGGGTCCTCGTTCGAGACGAAGGGCACGATGATCACGAACGCGAGCAGCGCGAGGAACGCGACCGCCGCGACCACGGACGCCTTGTTCTTCATGAACCGGTGGAACGCGTCTCCCCAGAGGGAGGCGCGTGGGAGCGAGGCGCCGGCTTCGGCGCCCCGCGCGCTCGCGGTCCGCGAGAGCGCGTCCTCGAACTCCTGCCGGCGCCGCAGAAGCGGGCGGTCGACGCCGTGCCCCCTGCGCTCGGTGGCGGACTTGGGGGTCGCTACGTCAGGTTCGCTCATCACGCGTCCGGGGGTCGAGGTACCCGTAGAGGATGTCCACGACGAGGTTCGCGACGATGATGATCACGGACAGGAGGACGGTGATACCCATCACCACGGAGTAGTCGCGGCCCGTGACGGAGGTCACGTAGTACCGGCCGATGCCGGGGATCCCGAAGATGAACTCGACGATGAACGACCCCGTGATCAGGTAGCCGAGGATCGGTCCCGCGGCCGTCACGACGGGGATGAGCGAGTTGCGCAGGACGTGCTTCCCGACCACGACCTTCCAGCGCAGCCCCTTCGCCTTCGCGGTGCGGATGTAGTCCTGCTGCATGGTCTCGAGCACGGTGCCGCGAACGAGCCGCGCGAAGTACGTCATCGGGTAGATCCCGAGTGCGATCACCGGGAGGACGTACGAGCTGGGGCCTTCCCAGCCGTTCGTCGGTAAGTGCGTGTAGTCCTTCAGGCGTAACGCGAAGAAGTAGATCAAGAGCGTCGCGACGAGGAAGCTCGGTAAGGCGAAGCCGATGTTCGCGAACGTCATCGCGGCGTAGTCGCCGACCGAGTTGTGGCGTAACGCGGCGTACAGCCCGAGCGGGATGCCGAGGACGATCGCGAACAAGATCGCCATCACACCGAGCTTGATCGAGACCGGGAGGTGCTCCTTGACCACGTCGTTCACGTCCTGGTTGCGCTGGACGAGCGACGGCCCGAGGTTGAACGTCGCGACGTCGCGGACGTAGTACAGGTACTGCGCCCACCAGGGCTGGTCGAGGTGGAACTTCCGGTCGAGGTTCGCCTGGATGGCGGGCGGGACGGGACGCTCCGTCACCTGGAACGGGTTCCCCTTGATGAGCTTCATCAAGAGGAACGTCATGAGGATCACGAGGAGCAGGACGGGAATCGTCCAGAAGATCCGCCGGATGATGAATGCGAGCATCGCCTAGTGGTGGTTCAACGGCGCCGACGGTGATACGGACGGGGCGCTGAGCGCCCCGTCCGTATCGTAGACGTCGCCTGGGCCAGGTGCTAGCTGACCGAGATGGTCGAGTAGTCCCACTGGTCCATCGGGTTGATCGAGAAGCCCTTCACCTTCTGCGACACCAGTGCCGTGTACGTGTACCAGTAGATCGGCATGAGCGGCATGTCGCCGTTCGGGCCGGAGAGGAGGTTCTCCGCCTGCTGGTACAGCAGGTACCGGGCGTTGGCGTTCGGGGTGTTGTTCGCCTTCGCGATCAGCGCGTCGTACTTCTTGTTGCACCAGTTGGTGTTGTTGTTCCCGGAGCCGCACGTCCAGAGGACGAGACCGTTCTGGGCGTCGGGGTAGTCGTAGATCCACCCGAGCCGGTAGACGTCCACGTCGCTGTTCGGCGGCGGGCCGAGGAACTCCAGGTACTGCTTCCACTCCTGGACCTTGATCTGCACGTTCAGCCCGAGCTCCTTCCAGAAAGCCTGGACTGCCGTGGCGATGTTGATGTGGCCCGGCGAGTTGTTGATGTACAGGTGGATGTCCTTCTTCGGGTTCTTCACCTGCGACATGTACTGCTTCGCCTTCGCCGTCTGGTGCGTCGGCGGGTTGAAGGCGTTCTTCAGGATGATCGGCCCACCGGCGATGCCGGGCGGCGTGAAGCCGCGGGCCGGAACCTGACCGGCCTGGGTGATGTACTTCACGATCGCCTTGCGGTCGATCGCGAACGACATCGCGCGGCGCTGGTTCACGTCACTGATGTTCTTGACGTTGAACCCGTAGTAGTACGTCCCGAGCGCCTTGTAGACCTTCCACTCCGGCGTCTTCTTGAGCGCCGGAATGTCGGACGGGTTGAAGCCCGTCGTGTCGATCGAGATGTTGCCGGCCTTGAACGCGTTCAGGGCCGTCGACGCGTCGGTGATGATCTGCAGGTTGATGCGGTCGAGCTTGACCGAGCTCGCGTTGCGCCACTTCGTGTTCTTCGTGAGCGTCATGGAGGCGTCGTGCTTCCACGCGGACAGCTTGAACGGCCCGTCGGTGACGATGTTCTGCGGCTCCGTGAACTTGTTGCCGTACTTCGCCACGGCCGCCTTGTTGACGGGCAGGAACGAGTGGTGTGAGAGCTGCTGGATGAACCACGGCTGCGGCGAGGTCAGGGTGATCGTGAGCCCGTACTTCCCATTGGCCTTGATCCCGACCTTGTTCTTGAGCGCGTTGCAGTTCGACTTCTTGGGGTCGCAGCCGTTGTACGCCTCTGCGCCCGCGATGCCGTAGAACTGGTACGCGTAGTCCGCACCGAGCTCGGGCGAGATCGTCCGCAGCCACGAATAGACGTAGTCAGCGGAGGTCACGGGCTGTCCGTTCGTCCAGCGGACGGCCGGGTTCAGCTTGAGGTTGACGACCTTGCCCTTCACGGACCAGCTCGATGCTGCGGCCGGCAGCGCCTTGAGCTCCGGCGCGGGGCCCAGCTTCACGAGCGGCTCCATGATGTTGAGCAGGATGTTCGACGACGTCGTGTCCGTCGCGAGACCCGGGTCGAGCGACGGCGGCTCGGCGCCGATCGACATCGTGAGGACCTGGGTCTTCGCCCCGGTCGCGCCGATCGCCGAGCCCACGACGGTAATCGCGATGAGTGCGGAGGCACCTGCCCACCAGACCCATCTCTTGGTCTTTCGCATTCCTTCCCTCCTTGAGGTTCTCACCCTGTCAAGCACCTTCGTTCGGCGATTGACGGCGATGAAGATCGCCGATGGTAGCCGAAGGTGGGCCCACGGTCCTGTGGCGGAGAAAGCGGGTCAGCGCACCCTCTCCGCGGCTCCGCGGCCCGGCGTCCTCACATACGATCCACCTCCGTCATCCGGTGTCACCAACCTTCGGTCGAGAGGTCCCGTCCGCCTGCGCGGCCGGGTTCGCAGACGTCGTCGGAACGCGCTGAACCGTCGTCTGCTCCGCGGCCGCGACGCCCTGTGGGAGCGCCCGGGCCGCATCCTTCGAGCGGTCCAGCACGAGCGAGAAATGCTCCGCGAGCGTCACGTGCTCCTGCTCGCCGGCCACGTTCCCGAGGTAGTCGCCCGTCGAGGGCGCGTCGGGCCCGAGCCCCGCGACCCCGCCGAGCGCCACCGCGACGAGGATGCTCGCTGCGGCCGCGGCGCCGGCGCGCGAGACCCCGATTCGTGCGGGCCGGTGCGGCACCTCGAAGCGAATCGGAGGCTCGACGAGGTCGGCGCCCCGCAGCGCCTCGGTCACCCCCTCGAGCTCGTCCGCGAAGCTGCGGCAGGCGGGACACCGTGCAAGGTGGTGCTCCATCACCGCGACCTCGAGCTCGGAGAGCTGGCGGTCGAGCCGCAGGGAGACGTGCTGCCGGGTGCGGTGGCACGGCGCGGGCAGGATCGCGAGGTCTCGCACGCAACCTATGACGTGCGAACCACACGCTGGTTAGTAGCGGGGGACGATCTTTCTGGGGCGGCCCTGCCGCGGGGCGCGTCGCTACACTCGCGCCGGTTTCGGCCCCGTTCGCCAAGGCCGGTCCGCGTCCACTTCGCACCCGAGGAGCCCGAGAGAGACCATGGCACAGCGCGACGGCAACACCGGCAGCATCGTCGAGATCCAGGGCGTCGTGATCGACGCGGTCTTCCCCGACCGACTACCCGAGATCATGACCGCGCTCGAGATCGAGACCGGCAACGGGACGCTCGTCGCGGAGGTGCAGCAGCACCTGGGCGACGACCGAGTGCGTGCGGTCGCGATGGACTCGACCGACGGTCTCGCACGCGGGCTCGAGGTGACCGACACGGGCTCCCCGATCTCGGTGCCGGTCGGCCCGGACACGCTCGGCCGGCTCTGGAACGTGATCGGCCAGCCGATCGACGGCAAGGCGGCGCCCGCCGCCGACGTCCAGCGCTGGCCGATCCACCGCGATCCGCCGGCGTTCCGCGACCTCTCGCCGAAGATCGAGATCTTCGAGACGGGCCTCAAGGTCGTCGACCTCATCGCCCCGTACATCAAGGGCGGCAAGGTCGGGCTGTTCGGCGGGGCCGGGGTCGGCAAGACGGTGCTCATCCAGGAGCTGATCCACAACCTCGCGCGCGAGCACGGCGGCGTGTCGGTGTTCGCGGGCGTGGGGGAGCGGACGCGCGAGGGCACGAATCTCAAGATCGAGATCTTCGAGACGGGCCTCAAGGTCGTCGACCTCATCGCCCCGTACATCAAGGGCGGCAAAGTCGGGCTGTTCGGCGGGGCCGGGGTCGGCAAGACGGTGCTCATCCAGGAGCTGATCCACAATCTCGCGCGCGAGCACGGCGGCGTGTCCGTGTTCGCCGGGGTCGGGGAGCGCACCCGTGAGGGCACCGACCTCCTGATCGAGATGACGGAGTCCGACGTGATCGACAAGGTCGCGCTCGTCTACGGGCAGATGAACGAGCCGCCGGGGGCCCGGCTTCGCGTCGGCCTCTCCGGTCTCACGATGGCGGAGTTCTTCCGCGACGAGGGCCAGGACGTGCTCCTCTTCATCGACAACATCTTCCGGTTCGTCCAGGCGGGCTCCGAGGTGTCGGCGCTGCTCGGCCGGATGCCGAGCGCGGTCGGCTACCAGCCGACGCTCGCGACCGAGATGGGCCAGCTCCAGGAGCGCATCACCTCGACCACGACCGGCTCCGTCACGTCGGTCCAGGCGATCTACGTCCCCGCGGACGACCTCACCGACCCTGCGCCCGCGAACACGTTCGCCCACCTCGACTCGACGACCGTGCTCTCGCGCGCGATCGTCGAGAAGGGCATCTACCCGGCCATGGACCCGCTCGACTCCTCGTCGCGCGCGCTCCAGCCCGGGATCGTCTCCGACGACCACTACCGCGTCGCGACGAGCGTGCAGCAGATCCTCCAGCGCTACAAGGACCTCCAGGACATCATCGCGATCCTCGGCATGGACGAGCTGACCGACGAGGACAAGCTCGTGGTCTCCCGCGCCCGCAAGGTCGAGCGGTTCCTCTCGCAGCCGAACTTCGTCGCCGAGCAGTTCACGGGCACGCCCGGCAAGTACGTGAAGCTCGAGGACACGATCGCGGGCTTCGACGCGATCATCAAGGGCGAGCACGACGACGTGCCCGAGTCGGCCTTCTACATGGTCGGGCCGATCGAGGACGTCGTGGAGCGCGCGCGCTCGATGGAAAAGGCAGCCGCGTAGGTCTCCGGGTCAGCGTTGGCCGACGTCACCGACCACCCGACGTTCGACGTCGCGATCGTCACCCCTGACGGCCCGGTGTACGAGGGCGACGCGCACATGCTGATCGTCCCAGGCGCCGCCGGCGAGATCGGCGTCCTCGCGCGGCACGCGCCGCTCGTCGCGACGCTGAAGGCCGGCTCGACCCGGATCCACGTCGGCCCGAACGAGATGCTCGAGCTCGCGACCGGCCCCGGGTTCTTCAAGGTCGAGTTCGACCGCGCGCTCGCGCTCGTCGACGACGCCGTGCACGCGAAGGAGATCGACGACGCGCGCGCCCAGGCCCAGCTCGAGGCGGCGCAGGCCGAGCTCGCGCGCGTCGAGGCCGGCGAGTCGACGGCCGACCGCTGGCAGCTCGAGCAGCGCATCAAGCACGCCGAGAACCAGCTCGCGGTCTCTGGCCGCACGACTGGTTGACACCGGGGCGGGCACTTCTCGCCGCGCGAGAAGTACCAGGGGCGAGGTGGGTCGCGGCTTCGCTCCTCGTCGTGCCGCGCACCCGACCTGCTCTGGCCGACTTGTGACCCGCCGGGTATCGTGAGATGTCCCGGAGAGCTTTGAAAGGCAGCTTGGCGACCGGGTCACCAAACGCCTAAAGAGCCCGCGCGCCACCGGCCGGCTCCTCTCTAGGCACGAGGTGGCCCGTGCCGAAGGAGAGACGGTGCGCGCGACCGAACAGCTGAGAGCCATCCTCGACGAGCGGATCGTCGTCCACGACGGCTCGTGGGGCGTGCTCATCCACCAGCGGCGCCTCTCGGAGGCGGACTATCGCGGCGAGCGGCTCCGGGACCATCCGCGCGACGTCAAGGGCAACCCCGACCTCCTGAACCTGACGCGCCCGGACGTCGTCTCGGAGATCCACGACGCGTACTTCGCCGCCGGCGCCGACCTCGCGACCACGAACACGTTCACCGCGACGTCGATCGGACAGTCGGACTACGCGCTCGAAGGGCTCGCCCCGGAGATGTCGCTCGCGGGCGCGCGGCTCGCGCGCCGCGCGGCGGACGAGTGGACGCGACGCACGCCCGAGCGGCCGCGCTTCGTCGCCGGCGCGCTCGGCCCGCTCAACGTGTCGCTGTCGGTGTCGCCGAAGGTCGAGGATGCCGCGTACCGGTCGGTCACGTTCGACGAGGTGCGCGACACGTACGCGGAGCAGATCGCGGCGCTCGCGACGGGGGGCGTCGACCTGCTGCTCGTCGAGACGATCTTCGACACGCTGAACGCGAAGGCGGCGATCGTCGCGGCGCGCGAGGTCGCGCCCGACCTGCCGCTCTGGCTGTCGTTCACCGCGATCGACCGCAGCGGCCGCAACCTCTCGGGCCAGACCGCGGAGGCGTTCTGGGTGTCCGTCGAGCACGCGCGGCCGCTCATCGCGGGCGTCAACTGCTCGCTGGGCGCAACCGAGATGCGCCCGTTCCTCGAGAGCCTCGCCCGCGTCGCGGACACGTACGTCGCCTGCTACCCGAACGCCGGCCTGCCGAACGCGATGGGCGAGCACGACGAGCAGCCGAGCGACACGAGCCGCTATCTGCGCGCGTTCGCCGAGGACGGCCTCGTGAACGTCGTCGGAGGCTGCTGCGGCACGACGCCCGAGCACATCGCGCAGATCGCGGCGGGCGTCGAGGGGATCGTGCCGCGCCGCATCCCCGTGCGAGAGCCTCGCACGCGCTGGAGCGGGCTCGAGCCGTTCGAGATTCGCCCCGACACCGGCTTCGTCATGATCGGCGAGCGGACGAACGTGACGGGCTCCGCGCGCTTCCGGTCGCTCGTCGAGGCGGGGGACCTCGAGGCGGCGGTCGAGGTCGCGCTCGAGCAGGCGCGGAGCGGCGCGAACGCGCTCGACGTGAACATGGACGCGGACCTGCTCGACGGTGAGCAAGTCATGACCCGCTACCTGAACCTGCTCGCGTCGGAGCCGGAGGCGGCGCGGCTGCCGATCATGGTCGACAGCTCCCGCTGGTCGGTGCTCGAGGCAGGGCTCAAGTGCCTCCAGGGCAAGGGCATCGTGAACTCGCTCTCGCTCAAGGAGGGCGAGGAGCCGTTCCTCGAGCGCGCCCACCGGGTGCGGAGCTACGGGGCGGGCGTCGTGGTGATGGCCTTCGACGAGGAGGGCCAGGCCGAGACCGTCGAGCGGAAAGTCCAGATCTGCGAGCGCGCGTACCGCCTGCTCACCGAAGAGGCCGGGTTTGCGCCGGAGGACATCGTGTTCGACCCGAACGTGCTCGCGGTCGCAACCGGCATCGAGGAGCACAACGACTTCGCGAAGGCGTTCATCGAGTCGCTGCCGCTGATCAAAGAGCGCTGTCCCGGCGTGCGGACGAGCGGCGGGATCTCGAACCTCTCGTTCGCGCTACGCGGCAACCAGCACGTCCGGGAGGCGATGCACGCGGCGTTCCTCTACCACGCGATCCGCGCCGGGCTCGACATGGGAATCGTGAACGCGGGCCTGCTGATGGTCTACGAGGACATCGAGCCGGAGCTCCTCGAGCGGGTCGAGGACGTGCTCTTCAACCGGCGCCCGGATTCGACCGAGCGCCTCGTCGAGCTGGCGGGACGGTACGCAGGCGAGGCGCATCGGCGTGAGGAGGACCTCTCTTGGCGCGACGCCCCTGTCGCCGAGCGGCTCGAGCACGCGCTGGTGCACGGGGTCGTGGACTTCATCGAGGAGGACGTGGAGGAGGCACGCCTCGAGGTCGCGCGCCCGCTCGACGTGATCGAGGGGCCGTTGATGGACGGGATGCGCGTCGTCGGCGACCTGTTCGGCTCCGGCCGCATGTTCCTGCCGCAGGTCGTCAAGAGCGCGCGGGCGATGAAGCGCGCGGTCGCCTACCTCGAGCCGTTCATGGAGGCGGAGAAAGAGGACTCGGTGCGCAGCGCCGGGCGCGTGGTGCTCGCGACCGTGAAGGGCGACGTCCACGACATCGGCAAGAACATCGTGGGCGTCGTGCTCGGTTGCAACAGCTACGAGGTCGTCGACCTCGGCGTGATGGTGCCGGCGGACGCGATCCTCGACACCGCCCTCGAGCAGGGCTGCGACGTCGTCGGCCTCTCCGGCCTGATCACGCCGTCGCTCGACGAGATGGTCTCGGTCGCGAAGGAGATGGAGCGGCGGGGGCTCGATCTGCCGCTCCTGATCGGCGGCGCGACGACGTCGCGCCAGCACACCGCCGTCCGGATCGCGCCCGAGTACGAGCAGCCGACCGTCCACGTCCTCGACGCGTCGCGCGTGATCGGCGTCGTCAGCTCGCTGCTCGACCCGGGACGCCGGACCGAGCTCGACCGCGAGAACCGCGCCGAGCAGGACCGGCTGCGCGCGCTCCATGCCGAGCGCGAGCGCCGTCCGCTCCTCCCGCTGCGGGCGGCTCGCGAGCGCCGGACGCCGATCGCGTGGCACGCGGACGACCTCGCGGCCCCCGGCTTCACCGGCACCCGCGTCGTCGAGCCCGCGCTGGACGAGCTGCGCCGCTACGTCGACTGGACGTTCTTCTTCCACGTCTGGGAGCTGAAGGGCCGCTATCCCGCGATCCTCGACCACCCTGAGAAGGGCCCCGCCGCCCGCGAGCTGTTCGAGGCCGCGAACACGCTGCTCGACCGCATCGTCGACCAGCGGCTGCTCTCGGCGCGCGGCGTGCACGGGTTCTGGCCCGCCGCGGCCGAGGGAGACGACATCGTGTTCGCGACCGGGAACGGCGGCGCGCGGTTCCCCATGCTCCGCCAGCAGGGCGCCTACGACGACTCCCGGCCGAACCGGTCGCTCGCGGACTTCGTGGCGCCGCGCGAGACGGGCCTCGAGGACTACGCCGGCGGGTTCGCGGTCGGGATCCACGGCGCGGACGAGCTTGCCTCCGCGTTCGAGCGGGAGCACGACGACTACCAGGCGATCATGGTCAAGGCGCTGGCCGACCGGCTCGCCGAGGCCTTCGCGGAGTGGCTCCACGAGCAGGTCAGGCGCGCGTGGTACGCCCCGGACGAGCAGCTCGACGCCGACGAGCTCGCCGGCGAGCGCTTCCGCGGGATCCGCCCGGCCTTCGGCTACCCCGCCTGCCCCGACCACTCGCAGAAGAGCGTGTTGTTCGCGTTGCTCGCGGCGGACGACGTCGGGCTCGAGCTCACGGAGTCGTTCGCGACGACTCCCGCTGCCAGCGTCAGCGGCATCTACCTCGGGCACCCGTCCGCGCGGTACTTCTCGGTCGGCCGGCTCGGACGTGACCAGGTCGAGGACTACGCCGAGCGCAAGGGAGAGGACCTCGCGACCGCCGAGCGCTGGCTCCGGCAGAACCTGGCCTACGACCCGCGATAGCCTGCGGGCGTCCGTTCCGCGGGAGCGGGACGGACGCTCGCAGGCGAGTGCTGTCCGTTTCGGCCAACTGTTCGCGTCCGGGCGGCAGTGCTAGCGTCCGCGCGTGGCCGACCGCGCCACAGGCCGTCTGTCCCCACTTCGCCGCAATCCCGGCTTCGCGCTGCTGTTCTGGGCGACCGCCGGGTCCGCGATCGGGACGTACCTCGCCGCGCTCGCGCTCTCGGTCGACATCTTCGACCGCACGGGATCCGGTGAATGGCTCGCCGTCCTCCTGATCGCGGACTTCCTCCCGATCGTCGCGATCGGGATCGGGCTCGGGCCGCTCGTCGACCGGCTCTCGCGGCGTCGGTTGATGGTGGTCTCCGACCTCGTTCGCGCGCTCACCTTCGCGGCGCTCCCGTTCGTCGAGCGGCCCGGGCTGATCGTCGCGCTCGCCGCGGTCAACGGGATCGCCACGGGGTTCTTCCGCCCCGCCGCGTGGGCGGGCCTGCCGAACCTCGTCCCGGAGGAAGACCGCGAGCAGGCGACGTCGCTGCTCTCGACCGTCGAGCACGTGGCGTGGACGCTCGGTCCTGTCGCAGCGGGAGCGATTCTCGCATTCAACGGCCCGGCCGCCGCCTACTGGGTGAACGCGGTGACGTTCGTCGTGTCGGCGGCGCTCGTGGCGCGGATCCCGGAGCGCTCGCTGCGCTCGGAGGAGCCGATCACGAGAGGCCACTGGGACGACCTGCGCGCCGGGGTGGGCCTCGTGTTCCGGTCGCGGCCGCTCCTCGCGGTCCTGGTCGCGTGGAACGTGTCCGCGCTCGCCACCGCGTTCGTGAACGTCGCCGAGGTCCCGCTCGTGAAGGACGACCTCGGCGGCGGCAACATCGGTCTGGGGTTCCTCGTCGGGGCGACCGGCGTGGGGCTCGTGATCGGGAGCTTCTTCGCCGCGTCGGCGCTGCGGCGGCTCGGCATGCGGGCGCTGTACGCCGGCTCGCTGCTTCTGATGGCGATCGGGTTCGGCGCGGCGTCCGCGTCGCCTACCGTGGCGGTCGCGGCTGCGCTCGCGGCGTTCGCGACGGTCGGGAACGGCGCCGCGATCGTGTGCAACCAGCTGCTCGTCCAGGCGGGTGCGCCCGACGCGATGCGGGGACGTGCGCTCGCCGTCCTGATGTCGACGTACTACGGCGTGCTCGGCGTCTCGATGGCGGCAGGCGGCCTCCTCGTCGACGCCACGAGCGCGCGGGTCGCCTGGGCGGCGGCCGGCGTCGTGTACCTCGTCTCGACCGTGCTCGCGTTCGCGCTCACGCGCATGCCCGAGGACCAGGCGGCCGCGAACGAGGCGGAGCCCGCGCCGCCGAGCGGCCTCGAGCGGATCCATGCGCTCATGACCGAGATCGAGCAGACGCGCAGGCGCGAGCAGGACGACGTCCGCGCCGAATCCGACAGCTTCGCCCGTCGCGGCGCGGAGGTGTCCGACTGAAGTCGGACACCGGTAGCTGGTTCTAGAGTCCCTTCGGTGGCACGGGCAGGGTGGTCGCACGAGGAGCTCGTCGCCGGCGTGCTCGCCGGCGACCGGCGCGCGCTCGCCAAGGCGATCTCGCTCGTCGAGGACGCCGTGCCGGAGGCCGAGCAGCTCGTGCGCGAGGTCTACCCGAGGACCGGCGGCGCCGCCTCGGTCGGCGTCACCGGCCCGCCGGGTGTGGGGAAGTCGTCGCTCGTCAGCGCGCTCGTCGGCGAGGTCCGCTCGTACGGGCGGTCGGTCGGCGTCCTCTCGGTTGACCCCTCGAGCCCGTTCTCCCGTGGAGCGCTGCTCGGCGACCGCATCCGGCTCTCCGACCACTTTCTCGACCCCGAGGTGTACATCCGCTCGATGGGGACGCGCGGGCATCTGGGCGGCCTCGCCGAGGCCACGCTCCAGGCGCTGCTGCTCGTCGACGCCTCCGGAAAGGACGTCGTGTTCCTCGAGACCGTCGGCACGGGTCAGAGCGAGATCGAGGTGATCGGCATCGCAGACGTCGTGCTGCTCGTGCTGATGCCGGGGTCGGGCGACGCGGTCCAGGCGCTCAAGGCGGGGATCATGGAGATCCCGGACGTGATCGCGGTCAACAAGATGGACCATCCGGCCGCGGAGACCATGCTCCAGGAGGTGCGGTCGATCGTCAGGCTCGACCCCGACCGCGCACGGCGCCCGAAGATCCTGCTCACCGACGCGCTGCGCGGCGAAGGCGTGCCCGAGCTCTGGGAGGCGCTCGAGGCGAGGCGGGAGGAGCTCGAGCAGCGCGGCGAGCTCGCCGAGCGGAGGGCACGGAACCTGAGCGGCGAGGTCGAGACCCTCGCGGTGGCGCGGTTGCGCGAGCTCGCGCGGGTCGCGATCGCCGGCGATCCAAGGGTGCGCGAGGCCGTCGACGGCGTGACGAGGCGGGAGGTCGATCCGCTGAGCGCGGTCTCGCTCGTCGTGTCCACGGTGACCGGCCGGGACGCGACGTGACCGGGCGCCCGACGTTCTCCGACGTGCAGGCTGCGCGGACGCGGCTCGGGGGGATCGCGCGCGTGACCCCCGTGTTCTCGTCCGAGACGCTGTCCCGTCTCGCCGGCCGGCCGGTGGTTCTCAAGGCGGAGAACCTCCAGCGGACCGGCGCCTTCAAGATCCGCGGCGCGTACAACACCGTCGCGCAGCTCTCGGACGAGGAGCGCGCCGCGGGCGTGGTGACCGCGAGTGCCGGGAACCACGGCCAGGCGGTCGCATGGGCGGCGCGGGAGGCGGGGATTCCGGCCACGATCGTCGTGCCGGAGGCGGCGCCGATGGCGAAGGTCGAGGCTGCGCGCGGCTACGGCGCGCGCGTCGAGCTCGCGGGCGAGGGGTTCGACGAGGCCGCACGGCTCGCGCTCGAACGTGCGCGCGAGGTCGGTGCGACGTTCGTCCACGCGTTCGAGGACGCGCGCGTGATCGCCGGTCAGGGGACGCTCGGGCTCGAGCTCGCCGAACAGCTGCCCGCCGGCCCCGGGACGGTCGTGATCCCGGTCGGAGGCGGCGGGTTGGCGAGCGGCGTGGCGATCGCGCTCGACGCGCTCCGGCCCGAGCTCCGCCTCGTGGGCGTGCAGGCGGCCGCGTGCGCCCCGCTCGCGGGTCGCGCTCCGGAGGGAACGACCATCGCGGACGGGATCGCGGTGAAGCATCCGGGGACGCTCACCGCCTCGATCCTCGACGCGCTGCTCGACGACGTCGTGGTGGTGGACGACGAGGAGATCTCTGAGGCGATCGTGCTCCTCCTCGAGCGCTCGAAGCTCGTGGCCGAAGGGGCCGGCGCCGCGCCGGTGGCCGCAATCCTCGCCGGACGCGTCGGGGGAGAAGGGCCCGCGTGCGCGGTCGTCGCCGGCGGCAACGTCGACGCGACCACGCTCAACTCGGTCGTCCGCTACGGGCTTACGGTGTCGGGCCGCCACCTCGTGGTCGCGCTGCTCATTCCGGACCGGCCGGGCGAGCTTGCGCACATCGTCTCGCTGATCGCGGCGCAGCGCGCGAACGTGCTCGCCATCCAGCACCACCGCGAGGGCCGCAACATCGGGGTGCTCGAGACGGAGGCGGAGCTGACGCTCGAGACGCGCGACGAGGAGCACTCCCAGCTCCTGATCCGCGAGCTGGCCGACGCCGGCTTCACGGTCCGGCGTCTCCGCTGAATCTCGTTCGCAAGCGGGATTCCGCAGGAGCGGGATCCCGCGCTCGAATCCCCGCCTGCGGCGGGGCACATGCCTGAAGGCGCCCGCGTTCGCGGTCGCATGAGCCGCTTTTCGCCGCGCGTAGACTCGCCTGGTGCTCGTCTGCTCACGGTGCGCACGGGAGAACCCCGACGACGCCAGCTTCTGTAACGGGTGCGGCGCGGCGCTCGCCCCCGAGGCGCCGCTCCGCGAAGAGCGGAAGGTCGTGACCGCGGTGTTCGTCGACCTCGTCGGCTCGACCGCGCGGGCGGAGCGGCTGGACCCGGAGGACGTGCGGGCGGTCCTCCGTCGCTACCACGAGACGCTGCGCCGCGACCTCGAACGATACGGCGGGACCGTGGAGAAGTTC
>DASSUT010000048.1:0-9641 GCA_035706725.1 Gaiella sp.
CCGCGACACGAACGAGCAAGAGGTCTCACTCGGGCAGGCCGACAAAGCGCTCGACGGGCGGCTGCTCGGTCTGGGGGACTCGTTCGAGGGGCTGCCACTCGGCGACGTGACGGTGAGCACGATCGTCTCCGGCTACGGCCCCGGATCGACCCGCGAGCCGACCCGCGCGACGGGCGTTGAGGTCGTGTACGGCGGCCCGACCGATCCCGCTCTGGCGCACGACTACGTGCGGCTACAGGAGGCGCTCCAGCCCCTGATGCTCTACAGCTACCGATTCACGTTCCAGGGGCAAGCCCCACATGAAGGGTCGCTCGCGGTCGCGACCAGCGGCGTCTACGACGCCACCCGGCCCGGCGAACCCTCGCGACCGGCAGGAACGCTGTTTGCCGGATATCTGCTCCACAAAGGTGTGTACGTGACGATCGAGGCGACGAGCAAGCCACTCCTGCTCGAAGCCGCCCGGGCGCTGCAGGAGGTGACGGGGCCGTGAGCGTGCTACGTGGCCGTGCCCGGATCGGTGCGCTGGTCGTTCTCTGCGCGCTTGCGGCCGGGCTGCTAGTCGCCGCTGGGACGGGCTCATCGGCGGGCAGCTGGACCTGGGGGACCGATGTACCGGGAGACCCTTCGGCCGCAGCGGGGGCTCCGTCCGAGCCGCGCGTGCTCGTCGCCGAGGGCGACCTCGTCCTACTCGCGAGCGCCCGAGAGGACGGCGCGGTCGCGATCGGGACGCGCACAGACGCCGCTGGGCTCCAGCCGGTCGCGGAACTCGCGGGCGACGATCCCGTTGTCGTGTTCGCCGCGGCGACGCCCGGCGGCGGCCCGCAACGGCTCGTCGGCGTCGCGCGAAGCGACGTGGAACAGGTCGAGGCCGTGCTCCGTGACGGCACCACCCGCGAGCTGCCGCTCAACGAGTGGCGCGCGTTCTCTTATCTCGCTCCTACCCCGGTCGAGACGGCGATCGGGCTCGTCGGGCACTCGAGCGATTCGGAGGTCGGTGTCATCCCCGTCCCACAAACGACATCCGCTCTCTCGCCGACAGCAGTGCAGCCCTGCGCGACCTGCCCCCAGACGACCGCGGTCGCGACGGCTGAGCCGAGTTACGCGCTGTTCGAGCGTCGCGCAGGAACCGCCCTCACCCGGATCGACCCGCGCACGCTCGCCCGAGTAGGTCGGCCGCTTCTGCTCAGCGGATACCGATACGGGCCCGCCCGATCGCCCGACGGGACGACACTCGCGATCGCCGCATCAGACCGTGCGACTGTCGAGCTGATCGACCTCAAGCGGCTCGCGCGCGTCGCGTCGATCCCCCTCGCGTCCAGTCAGCGGACGACCGTGCGGACCATCGCCTGGCTGCGCAACGACCGGCTCCTCGCCGTCGTGCAGCGGATGCGCCCGCCCTACGGGCGCTACGTTCAGTCGCGCCAGCTTGTCGTGATCGATCCACTGGCGCGACGGGTCGTCGCACGCACGCCGATCACGAACAAGCTCGCGATCAACGGCGTCGTCTCGGCCGGCGACCACCTGGTGCTCCTCCTCAAGCCCCAGGCCCCGCGGAAGAGCTCCGCCTTGCGGCTCGTCATCGCCGACGCCGAAGGCAAGACGCGGACCGCTGGCGTCGAGGTCGGACGCCACGGATCGGCGCTGCGCCCAGCCGCGCTCGTGGTCGAGCCGCGCGGCCGGCGCGCGTTCGTCCTCGTCTGGCCGCTCGGCCTCGACAAGGGTCGCGCCGTGGAGGTCAACCTCGACACGCTGCGACCCGGCACCCACACGATCCGGCTCGCGCGCGGCACGCCGATCCGGCCCGCCGGAGTCGCCTCGTTGCAGGCCGTTTCAGCCGGCGAAGGCCACCTCGCCGCCACCGACATCATCCCCGGGCCCGACGGCAGAACCGCAGGCGGCGTCTTCCTGCTCGACACCCACACCTGGGTCGCGCGCCTCCTCGACCCGCGCGCCCACCAGCTCGCCTACCGCGACGGCCAGCTGTTCACCTTCGGACCCGACAACCTCGGCCGCCCCGGCGGCACCGGCGTGACCGCCTACGACCTCAACGGCCAGCACATCTACCACTCCTACGGCGAGCGCAACTTCGCACGGCTCCTCTTCGCCGGAGCCTACGGCCACGGCCTGCCGCCGAGCGCGGGAGCGGGCGATGCCTTCGAGACGGCGACGGGCGCGCGTATCGGGAAGACGGCGCCACTGAACCCGTTCCGGATCGAGCTGGTCTCCGATGCCTCGCCGACCGCGCGGCGCTCCACCACTGCCACCGCCCCCGACCGGATCCGCGCGTTCGAACGACCCGCGACCGCCCGCGACCGGCTGCCGCAACGGAATTTCCGCTGGTTCCAGCAGCAGGGCACGCGCCTGCTCGAGGTTCGTGAGGTCGCCCGCTACCGCGAGGGCCGTGGTCACCTGAGGCGACTGCTCGTCGCGCGGGGCGTCGACGCCGAAGGACGAAGCGTCACGTGCCAGATCCTCCTGCAGGCGTACGGCATGGGCAGCGGTTGCAGTCCGTCACGCACGTTCTTCGCGCCCGGGAGGCTCGTTGCGGCAAGCGCCGGAAGGCTGCTGTCAGGGATCGTCTCGGGAAACGTCGCGCGGGTCGAGATCGTCGGCACGCACGGGCGCGTGCATTCCGTCGCGCTCACCCCGGACGGCGGCTTCATCTGGAAGTGCCGCGCCTACAACGGCTGCGCGTGCGTCGTCGCCGAGCTGCGTGCGTATGACGCAAGCGGGCGCCTCGTCACCCATCAGAACTGGCGCTCGCGGAGCTGCGCAAAGCGCGCGCCCTCCGGCGTACCCCAGCAGACCGTGACCCCGTACCGGTTCAGCACGCAGGGTCGTCCCGGCACCCTCCGCCCGGACGCGGCCCGCCGCCTGTTCAACGGATATGCCGTCGAAGCGCGCCTGCTGGCGACCGAGGCCGGTCGAGCCTTTTACCGGTTGCGGCGGCCGCCCGACGTCGAGTGCTACGCGACCGGCAAGGCCTCCAAGCTGGGTGAGATCGGCTCGATGGGCTGCCCGGGCCGACCCGGCGGTCAGCCACTCGTCGAGTTCGGGGCGTTCTCGCAGAAGCGGGGCGAGCGGCCGCACGCAGACCGGCTCGAAGGGTTCGCCGCCGACGAGGTCGCAACGGTCGTCGCCGTCGACGAGCACGGAAACCGACTCGCAGAGGTGAAACCAAACGCGAACGTCTACGTGTTCCGCCCGGCGCCGCGGAACGCACGAAAGGCCATCGCTCTAGACGCGAATGGTGAGCGACTCCCTCCGAGGAAGGTGGCTCGAGTGAGCTTTCCGCCGGCACTTCTAGGTCCGCGGCCGACACGTGCCTCCCCTTCTGCGATCAAGGCTCCCGTGCATACCGGATCGGATCGCGGCGTCGAGGTCAGCGCGGGCGCCAACGGCGTCGTCGTCTTCAGCGCCACGGGGGCCGAGCTGGACATCGCGGCAGCCCTTCACCGGTGGGTCAGCTACGGCTGCTTCCGTCTCGCCCCGCAGCCCTGGGACACTGAGAGCGTCTTGGTGCTCGCGCGGCGCTACCAGCTGCGCCTCGCCCTGCGCATCGCCGGACTCCCTGTGCCCTTCGACGGTTGCGAGATCCAGGCCAGCTACGGGCACCGTTGGCCCGACCGCTTCGACTCGCACAGCGCCGTCGAGGTCGCCTTCACCGAACGTGGGCGACGCTACTTCGACGACCGCGCGGCCGCCCGCGACCTCGCCCTCTTCGTCCGGTCCGGCGAGATGCGACAGATTCGTCGGAAGACCGGCAGCGTGCTCTGGTCGCTGCTCCATGCCCGTTATGGCAACGCGGTCGTCCTCATGCCAACCGCATCCGCCAGCTCGCCCGTCGGGAAGATCGGCGTGTGGGTACTCGGCCCGCGGACGATCTTCTCCGAGCAGAGCCCCACCGGAAACCGGCTCGTCATCGAGCTCCGCAACGGCCGCATCGTCGGCAACAACCTGCGACAGCTCGCGAAGGTGTTCTGAGGAGCCTCGGGAGAGCCATTCATGAGCCGTGCACTCTCGCCGGGAGGCAGTTGCGCCCACCACATTGGACGGCATAGCGTCGAGGCATGAGCGGCTTCACGCGAATCTTCGGTTTCAGCAGCGATGACGACGAGCCGGACTCGCAAGAGGAGCCGCGCTGGCCGCGCTGGTACGGCCCTCCCGAGGATGAGCTCGGTGCGGTCGTCCCCCAAGGCGTCGTGCTTGCCGACTCTGGCCGCGCGGTTGTGGCTCTCTCGCACGCGGTCGTGCACTCGACAGGCACGGCGTTCGAGTTCCTCGCGATGGCACGGAGCCTGACGCGATCCGAGACGAACAGGATCTTCCACGAGCAGCACATGTTCGAAGAGCACGACCTTCCCGACTCCTTGCTGCGGATCGGGTTCGAGCTTTCGGATGGAGGTCGCGCCTCGAATCTGAGTGGCCCGGGTGCGCATCGCAGACTCATGAGCCCGGATGCCGAGCCCACGGGACCGCTGCTTCTCCCCCACGCCGGCGGTGGGGGACAGTCCAGCAACGGCAGGGTCACGATGAAACCCGGCTACTGGCTGTGGCCGCTGCCCCCACCCGGGCCGCTGCGGATCTCATGTGAATGGCCGCTCGTCGACATCGCGATGACCACCGTCGAGATCGACGTAAACAATTTGCTGGAGGCCGCTTCGCGCGCTCGGGGCCTATGGCCCTAGAGGGGGCCAGCTCGCTTCGCCCCCGTCTCACGCCGGCGGCACCGCACGGACGACAACAGAGACCCTGGCACGCGCACTCGTCGGTGGGCGCTGGCAGACGCCGATCCGGTTCGGCGGCCAGAAGGTCAGTTTGGATGGGACCGATCTGAGAGCAAGGTGGCTTTATGGCGCTGAGGCCCACGGTCTGGTCGCGTTCGCGCTGGCGTGTCTCGCGACGATCATGGTCGTCACGCTCGCTCTGACCTCGGATAGCTCACGCGTCCGGTGGTGGCTGGTTGCAGCGCCGCCTCTCGCAACGCTCGCCGCGTTGGCCGTGCCCCGACCTGCGATGCGCCTCGCCGCACTGGTCGTTCTGGTTGTCTGGTGCCTCCTAGTCTCCGTCGGCTTCTTCTTCGCGCCGGCGGCCCTTGCGCTGCTTCTTGCGGTTGGTGTCGACCGCCCGCGCCGACGAACCGTCCGGTGATCGCGTGATTCCCCAACATGAGGTCGGGTCGACGAGATCGGCAGAGGCAGATGAGCGCAGAGGCCCTCAGCCGAAGGCGGGGTCGAAACGTGTGCCGCAGGTCGCAAGACCGAGCGTGACTCGCTAGCCGAGCTTGGTCGGAACGCCGAACCGGTCGAGGATGGCTAGCGCCTTCGCCGGGACGACGCGCGGCCAGCGCCCCGCCCAGCCCAGGTCGATCAGCGCGGGGCGCCCGCGCCAAGCCGGGTAGAAGCTCCCTGACTGGTCGGCCTGCCGGGGCCGCAGAGCGGAGGCGCGGTTGCCTTCCTTGAGATAGTCGATCCAGCGCGGCCCCCAGAACATCGAGATCTTCAGCCGGGGGCGCCCGGCGAGCCCCGCGCGCGGTGCGGCGCGGGCGGGGAGCACCCCCTCGACCAGCTTGAAGATAGCCGGCCAGTCGGAGATGGCGACTTGGCTCGGCAGAGGCTTTCCGCTGACGATCAGGATTCGTGGCGCCGATGCGCGCCCCGCGCCGGCCGATAGCAACGCCGCGGCTGCGATCGCGAGACAGGCGACCGAGAGCGCTCTCATCTACGACCTTTCTACACCGAGCCCTCGCCTCGGGTTCCCGGTGGTCGGCCTGTGTCGGGCGGGCTCCGGTCCACGATCAGCCAGTATCTGTGGGGCGCAGGTCTGACGGGCGGCGGGCGTCAAGTGCGGCGCAGGGAGCTACGGGTTCAGGCGGGCCCAGACCTTCTGCGCGTACTTGTCCCAGGCGGGGACGGCGCGGTCGGCGAGCACGCCGACGCCGAGCTCGCGGGCGAGGTCGGCGTGCTCCCGGATGAAGCGATCGCACACGGCGCGCGTCTCGGACCGCGCGTCGTCGGGTCCCGCGATTGGTTGGGCGAGCTTGACGATGAACGAGAGGCTCTGCTGGGGCTCTCGGCCGGGCCACACCCGCTCGACGCGGCACACGTACGCCGCTTCGACCTCGGACTCGTCCTCGCAGAACGCGCCGAGCTCGTCGCGAACGGTGGGGGCCACGTCCTCGGGGCTGGTCGGCAGGAGACGCTGCTGATGCGGCTCGAGCGCTTCTGGGGGTACGGTCACGACCTCAGCCGAACCTGCGTCGCGCGGCGGATGCGAGCACCTCGGCGGGCAGCGCGGCGGACGCCGGGCGGACGGTCACGAGGCGTGTCGCTGCCGTCGTAGGCAAGCACGAGGTACGTCGCGCCCCGTTCATAACTCTGCCGCTCCTCGCTGACGTAGATGCGGGCTTTGTCACGCGTCTCGTCCAGCTCAACTCTCACCCCAAGAGGATCGCAGACGCCGACTCACGCCGTAGATGGGTCACCGCTTGAGCGTGACGGGGACGGTCCGGCACGCGACAGGCAGCGGGCAGGATGGCGTCGGTGGCGACTGCGCGTCCCGTCGTTGTCAGCCCGCCCGGTACGGTCGGGGAGCGCTGCGGGGTCGAGCTTGTGCTGGTCTCGGTCGAGGCGTGCCGGGACGAGGTCGCGGTACGGCGGCGCGGGCGACCCAGCGACCGGACACCGGTGCTGGAGGCGCGGTTCCACGCGGAATTAGAGCGCTGGCACCCGGAGGGCAAGGGCGACCCGCCGCGACAGCCCGCGGAGGACGTGTTCGACCTCGACGCGTCGCTGAGCGACGACCTGGGCACCCGATACACGCCCGCGGGATCGGCCCGCGGCGGCAGCGCCAGCATGTTCCGAGTTCAGGCCCGGGCCGCCCGCGAACGCCCGCGTGATCGTTGTCCGAGTCAACGGCGTCGACACCGACGACCACCTCGCCTGAGGGCCTGGCGATTGAAAGTCACGATCAGCCGAGGTCGGTAGTGGTGAACAGAGCCCAAGTGGGCGAACATTGTGGCACGATCAACTTGATGCCTCGTGTTGTTGCCGGGCTGTTCCTTCTCGTCCTCGTGGCGGCAGGCGTCGGCTCGAACGTCGAGCGCGGCGCCGCCACCCCGGTGAAGTTCCCCCGTTTCGGTGGACACGTTATGGGTTGGTGATCAGGTTTCCGTCGTGGTGTTGGCTTTCGTGCTCGAGGGGTGAGAGGTAGCCGAGGCTGGAGTGTCTGCGGCGGCGGTTGTACCAGGTCTCGATCCAGTCGAAGACGGCAGCACGGACGTCTTCGACCGAGCGCCACGGCTGCCGGTCGAGCTTCTCGATCTTCATCGTTCCGATCAGCGACTCGCACATCGCGTTGTCGAGGGCGTCGCCGACGGTGCCCATGCTGGCGACGATCCCCTCGGCGACGAGCCGGCGGGTGAATGCGAACGAGGTGTACTGGGATCCCTGGTCGGAATGATGGACGGCGCCGCAGGCGCGCATTTGTCCTCTCCGCCAGATCGCCATGTCCAATGCTTCGAGCACCAGCTCGACCGTCTTGTCGGCGCGGACCGACCAGCGAAGGCAGAGGCGGCTGTAGGCGTCGGCGATCACGGCGATGTAGCAGGTGCCGCTCCAGGTCGTGAGCTGCGTGAAGTCCGCCACCCAGAGGCGGTCGGGACCGTCGACGGCGAAGTCGCGCTGGACGAGGTCGGGTGCGAGCGGATGCTCCTTCGCTGTGGTCGTCGAGCCTTTCCGCTTGCGCGCATAGATCGAGACCAAGCCGGCCTGCCGCATCAGCCGGGCGACGCGCTTTTCGCCGACCTGGAGACCGCGGCCGAGCTTCAGCTCCTTGAACACGCGCGGCGACCCATAGGTCTGCTCGCTCTCGTCGAAGATGCAGCGGATCTGCTCCGTGAGCAGCCAGTCGGCGAGCGCGCGGTCGGAGAGCGGCTGGCGCTGCCAGTCGTAGAAGCCGGAGCGGGTGACGCCAAGCGTCCGGCACAGACGGGAGACGGGCTGGCGTCCTCTCTCTTCGTCGATCAGCCGGTAGAGCGTCACCGCCGATCGGTCTCCCGCACGAAGAAAGTCACCGCTCGCTTCAAGATCTCGCGCTCCGCCTCGAGCTCACGCACCTGGCGGCGCAGCTTCCGCAACTCCTCCTGCTCGTCGCTCGTCAGCCCGTCCTCGCGCTCGCCGCGATCAAGCTGCTCCTGCCGCCGCCAAAGCCGCATCGACTCGCCGCTGACACCCACCTCCGCCGCGACCTGCGGGATCGAGCGACCGCTCGTCTCCAGCAGCCTGACGGCCTCACGCCGAAACTCCGGCGGGTACGGCCTCTGAAACCTCGGGGGCATCTCGCTTCTCCTTCCTCACCCGACGAGACCACTCTCGCCAAGCGCTCGGATGTCCGGAGAAATGGGGGAACTTCACAAGGGCGAGGGGTGCGCGAGCTCCCTGCGCGTCCGCGGCGACTGGCGCGACCCGCCCGCGATTCCGGTCGAGTAGGGCGGCTTCGGCGAGCCGCCTGTCCGTTCCGGTCGAGGCAATCGTAGGGTTGAGGGCTGTGCGCCTCGACTCGCGACCGCTTCGCGCCGATGACCTGCCCGTCGTCGAGCCGTGGTTCGACGACCCGGACACGCGGCGCTGGCTCGGCGGTCGGGAGTGGCCGGGCCGGCTGCTCAGGCTGGCCCGCGCCCCGGACCGCTTGGCGGTCGTCTACCTGCTGGACAGAGCGCCGGTCGCGCTCCTCGACCTCGAGCGGCTCGCGCCGGCCAACGCCGCGATCGCGATCGTCGTGTCGCCCGCGCACCGGCGCAGGCGCGTCGCCGCGACCGTCCTGGGCACGCTCTTCGCGCTCGCCGAAGTCGATGGTGTCGACCAGATCGTCGCGGAGGTCGAGCGCGGCAACACCGCGGCCCAGCGACTGGTCCGCGCGGCCGGGTTCGTCCCCGAGCGGGGCGCCGAGCCCGGCTTCGACCGCTACAGGCTGACCCGCGATAGCGCTGTGGGCCGCGAATAGGTTCCCCTTCGTCAAGCCACACAGGGGTGCGCACGGGCGGCTGCGGGTCCGGTCTTACCTGGGTAGGTGAGTGGCTGAGGCGACTCGAGGCCTCGCGCAAGAGCGAGAGCTCGGTGGTGGCGTACCGCGTGGCGATCGACGACCTGCTCGACTGGTCGGAGCCGCGGAATCGCGACGTCATGGAGGAAGCGACGATCGTCGACTACCTGAGCGCCTACCAGCAGCGCGCACACCCGGCGCCGGCGACCTACTACCGCCGGTTCCTGCTTCTCCGTCGCTTCCTCGGCTGGGTCTGCCGACGCATTGGCGTGCCCAGCCCGTTCCGCGACGTCGACCCGCCGGCGAAACCACGACAGGAGCGCGACTGGCTGACGCGCGAGGAGTTCAGGCGGCTGCTCGACGCGGCCGGGAAGCTGGAGCGGAACCTGCCCGGCCTCGCCGAGCGTGATCAGTTCGTGCTGGTCGTCCTCGTCACGACCGGGCTTCGGCGCTCGGAGCTGTGCGCGCTCGAGTGGCGCGACCTCGAGCTCGACGGGCGCAAGCGGGCCTTACTCGTCCGCCATGGGAAAGGCGACAAGTCCCGGAGTCAGCCGATCCCCGCTCGCCTCGCCCGCGAGCTGCTGAAGTTGCGAGACGCC
>DASSUT010000049.1:0-7937 GCA_035706725.1 Gaiella sp.
CGGAGGTGGCCCGTGACCACGGTGACGTCGTAGTCGCGCGCGAGCGCCTCGCAGAGCTGCGCGAGAAGCTGCGCGGTCGCCTCGATCCCCGGCCAGTAGTACTGGTTCAAGACGAGGATGCGGGGGCGCGGCGCGGGCACGACAGCAAGTTACAACTTGCAACTTGCGCCTGATCGCGTCTTGCCCGGCCCAACCGGTGGCGAACTAGGGTCCGGGCGTGGAGCGCCCGCTGCGCGTCCTGCTCGCAACCCCCGCCTACTGGCCGGCGCACGCGTTCGGCGGGCCGGTCGTGGTCGCGCGGGAGCTCGTGTCGCGGCTCGTCGAGCGCGGGCACGACGTCGAGGTCGTCACGACGACCCTGGTCGACGTCGGCGAGCGGCCGTCGCGCAGGACGCGGTTCGAGACCGTCGACGGCGCACGGGTGACGTACCTCGGGACGCCGCTTCGGTATCGCTGGATGGGGATCACGCCGACCCTCCCGCTCACGCTGCGGAAGCTCGGGCGACCGGACGTCGCCCACGTCATGGGGTTCCGCGACCCCGTCACGACGGGGGTGGCCGCGTGGTGCCGCGCGCGCGGGGTGCCGTACGTCTTCGAGCCGGTCGGGATGTTCCGGCCGCGTCTGCGGAAGGTGCGCCTCAAGCGCGTGGTCGACTCGACGCTCGCGCGCGGGGTCGCGGCGGGCGCGTCGCTCGTCGTCGTGTCGGCGCCGCCGGAGCGCGCCGACGTGGTCGCGGGAGGCGTCGACCCTGCCCGGGTCCGGCTCCGGGCGAACGGCTTCCCCGAGCCGCCGCCTGCGGGCGACCGGGACCCGCTCGCAGGAGTCGTCCCCGAGGACTCCCCGGTCGTGCTCTACGTCGGGCGGATTGCTGCCGAAAAGGGCGTCGAGCACCTCCTCGACGCCGCCCGCCGGCTCCCGGACATCCACGTCGTGCTCGCCGGCCCCGACGACCGGCACGGCACGCTCACCGCGGTTCGGGCCGCACAGTCCGACCCCCGCACCGCCGCCAGGGTCCATCTGCTCCCGGCCACGCCCGGGCCGCCGTTCGACCTCTACCGCCGGGCCGACGTGTTCGTGCTCGCGTCGGGTGGCGAGAACTTCGGACTCGTCGCCGCGGAGGCCGCGTCGGTCGGGACAGCGGTGGTCGTCTCCGACCGGACCGGGGTCGCCGCGTCGTTCGAGGACGGCGAGGCGCTCGTCGTCCCCTACGACGCCGAGGCGACCGTCGAGGCGATCGGTCGCGTCCTGCGCGACCCCGCCCTCCGCGCGGTGCTCGAGCAGGGCGCCCTCCGCGCGGCGCGCCGCTCGACCTGGGACGCCGTCGTCGACGTCCAGCTCCGGATCTACGAGGAGGCGCTCTCCGGAGAGGGCTGACAACGCTTGTGGTGAATCACCACAAGCGTTGTCAGGCGCGCGGCTCGGCGCGGGCGGCGACGCGACGGGCGGCGACGCGGCGGCCGGCGACGCGACGGACGACGTCGACGAAGTTCTCGATGCTCGGCTCGTAGCCCCACGCGCGGACGAGCTCGCGAGAGGCGGCGCCCGCGCGGCGGCGGCGCTCGGGATCCGCCGCGAAGTCGCGGATCGCGGCGGCGGCGGCCGCGACGTCGTCGGCCGGGACCAGCACGCCGTTGCGGCCGTCCTCGAGCAGGTCGTACGCTGCCCCGACGCGGTCGGAGAGCACGAGCGGAAGACGACAGGCCGCTGCCTCGTTCACGACAACCCCCCACGGCTCGTGGCGTGAGAGGAGCGCGAAGACGTCCGCGAGTACGTACCGCTCCGCGATCCGTTCCCAGGGCACGTCCGGCAGGAGCACCAGGCGGACGCCGAGCCGGTCGGCGAGGGTGCGAAGCGGTTCCCGCTCGGGACCTGAGCCCGCCAGGAGCAGGACGAGCCGCGGATCTCCCGCGGCGCCCACGGCTCGGACGAGCGAGTCGAGCCCCTTCTCGGGCGCGAGCCGCGCGACGGAGAGGACTGCGATGTCGCCCGGCTGCAGCCCGGCCTGGTCGCGAAGCGCGTCGCGCCGCTGCGCCAGCGCGTCCGCCTCGCGCGCCAGCCGCTCGACGTCGACCGTGTTCGCCAGCACGGAGACCCGCTCCGGGTCGACGCCCCGCGCGAGCATCGACTCACGCGCGAGCGTGCCGACGACGAAGACCTCGGCCGCTCCGCCGACGACCCAGGGGACCACCGCGCCTTTGACAGCCCGACGCCAGCCGGGGCGCGCATCGCGCTCGTTGCTCTCGACGAGCAGGACGTACGGGACGCCGTGCCGCCTGCACCATGCGATCGTCGCCTGCGAGGCGAACGTGCTCCAGCCCGAGACCACGACGACCTCCGGCAGCGCGTCTCGCAGCGCACGGAAGACCCCGGTCGAGAGCGGGTAGTCGTGCCGGAGGACGCGCGAGGCACCGGGCACGCGCCGCCCGTCGAGGAGCACCGCGCGGTGACGGAGCTCCACCTCCCACGCACGACGCTGCACCGCGGGCGCCGCGTAGACGACGGTGAGGTCGACCTCGGGGCGCTCCGCGAGGCGGTCGAGCATCCCGGTGCGGTACGGCGTCGGCTCCGGGAGCACCACCGCGGCACGTACGCGGCCGGCACCTTGCACGCCGACCGCTCTGAGCGTCTCGCGCGCGGCAGACCTTGCCCTCCGCTCCGCCCGAACGCGCCGCGCACGCCGCTCGGCGACATGGAGGACGAGCGCCGGATCGAGCGCGAGCGCGCGGCGCACGAGGCGTGCGCGCGCCGCGCCCCCGACGGTCCCGGCACGTCGCGCGACGGTCCTCGCCGCGATGCGCCTGACCGGCGCGAGATCCTTCTTGCCGTACCTGCCCGAGCCGTCGAAGGCGCAGACGAGCTCGGTGTACGCGTCCGCGCCCTGCTCCAGCTCGTCCGGCGCGAGCTCCTGCAGGAACCCGAACCGCCACGCGAGCTCGCGAGCCGCCTCGGAGAGGCTCGGGGCAGCGGCTGCGATCTGGCCGAGCGCGACACGCCGGCCGAGCTCGCGCTGGAGCTCGGCGCGCCGCTTCGACGCCTGCCCGGCGTGCAACCGGTACGCGACGAGCGGCGCCTCGACGACGTCCGCCTCGGCGCCCGCGAGCACCCGCGTCCAGAGCTCGTAGTCCTCGCTCTCGACGAACGACTCGTCGTAGCGGAGCCCGTTCCGGTCGAAGTGGTCGCGCTCGAACACGACGGTGTTGTGGAAGAACGGGGAGCTCGAGAACAACGAGTGCCAGCGCGTCACCGCCGGCCCGGCCTCCGGCACGTGGACGGCCCCGAAGCAGCCGGCGTCGTGCATCTCGAGCACGCCCGCGCCGACGAGCACGACAGGCGGCGGTCCGTCCAGCCGCGCGAGAACCCGGGCGAGCCAGTACGGAAATGCGACGTCGTCCGCGTCCATCCGCGCG
The DNA here is from genome assembly GCA_035706725.1 of Gaiella sp. Taxonomy (GTDB): domain Bacteria; phylum Actinomycetota; class Thermoleophilia; order Gaiellales; family Gaiellaceae; genus Gaiella. The sequence goes on from DASSUT010000049.1 coordinate 3,409, forward strand.
ACCCGCCGCCCCCGTACCTCGTCGAGGCCGAGGTTGAGCGCGCCGGCGAGCCCGCGACGTCGCTCGCTTCGCACCACCCGCAGCCGCCGGTCCTCGACCGACTCGAGCACCGCCGCGGTCTCGTCGGTCGATCCGTCGTCGACGACCACGAGCTCGAGGTCCGAGACCGTCTGGCGCAGGACGCTCTCGAGCGCCGGGCGGAGGTACGGCGCGCCGTTGTGGACGGCGACCAGCACCGAGACAGCGGGGTCGCGCGCCATGACGTCCCGTAGCCTAGGCCACGTGTCGACGGGCTCCCCGACGTTCGACCTGGTCGTCGCGACCCTCGGACGCGTCGACGAGCCACGCGGCCTGCTCGACTCTCTGGACGCCCAGACGCACCGGTCCTTCCGCGTGCTCGTCGTCGACCAGAACCCCGACGGGAGGCTCGAGCCGGTGCTCTCCGGGCGCCGCTTCGAGCTCGTGAGGGTGGTCTCCGAGCCCGGTCTCGCCCGGGCGCGCAACGCGGCGCTCGCGCTGGTCTCGGCGGACGTCGTCGCGTTCCCGGACGACGACTGCGCCTACGCGCCGACGCTGCTCGAGCGCGTCGGCGAGCGTTTCGAGTCCGAGCCGGAGCTCGACGGTCTCTCCGTTCCCATGGCCGACGCCGACGGGCGGCGCGACCCCGGCTGGGGCAGCGAGGAGACCGTCCTGACGGTGCGGAACGTGTGGAACCTCGTCGCCTCGGCCGGCCTCTTCCTCCGCCGGCCGCTCGTCGAGCGGGTGGGTCGGTTCGACGAGCAGCTCGGTGCGGGCGGCCCGGGGCCGTGGAGCTCGAGCGAGGAGACCGACTACGTGATCCGGGCGCTCGAGGCGCGCGCGCGGATCGCGTACGACCCGACCCTCGCGGTGGAGCACGAGCTGACCGTTCGCTCCGGCCCGGCGCTGGTCGCCCGTGGCCGCAGCGAGGGAGCGAGCGTGGGCTACCTCCTCCGCAAGCACCGCTACCCGCCGAGGGTTCTCGGGCGGATGCTCGTGCGGCCGGTCGGCGGGGCCGTGGTCTCGCTCGCGAAGCTCGACGCGGACCGTGCGCGGTTCCACGCGGCGACGCTCGCCGGACGGATCCGGGGCTACGCCGGAGCGAGCCGCGCGAAGAGCTCGGCGTGACGGTCGAGCCAGGGCCCGAGCGAGAAGCGCTCGACGGCCCGGCGTCGCGCGGCGGCGGAGAGCCGGTCGAGGTCGGCCAGCACGCGGTCGACCGCCTCCGCGAGCTCCTCGGGGCTCGGAGGCTCGTCGCGCTCCCAGCTCTCCGGATGCGGGACGCCGACGCCGGCCTCGTCGCCGACCAGCTCGACCGTCCCGCCGCTCGCCGGGTACACCACCGGCAGCCCCGTGGCCATCGCCTCGAGCACGAGCGTCGGGCACGGATCCTTGACCTTGGTGTGGAGCAGGAGGTGCCCGCGCCGCAGGACGTCGGGGGCGGCGTGCTGCGTGTACTCGCCGACGAGCGTCACACGACCGGCGAGCCCGAGCTCGTCGACGAGCGGCTCGAAGGGTGAGACGAGCCGGCCGGTGACGAGCAGCTGCGCGTCGGCATGCCGCTCGGCGACGGCCGCGAAGGTCCGGAGGGCGACCTCGAGCCGGTACTCCTGCGTCTGGTCGCCGCCGAGGACCAGGACGGGGCCCGCGGACGGGCGGCTCGGGGCGGGCGTGAAGAGCTCGACGTCGACCGCATTCGGGAGGATCTCCCACGACCCCGGGGGGTCGCCGAGAAAGAGGTCGCTCGAGAGCTTCGAGAACGCGCTCTGGTAGAGCACGTGCTCGGACGCGCGCAGCACGCGGCGAAGCGGACGGTTGACCTCCTCCGTCCGGTCACCGGCCCAGCCGGGATAGCCCACACCGTCCTGGTTCGCGACCACCGGTATGCCCTTCCGCTTCGTGAAGGCGAGCAGCGGCCGGAGGTCGCGCGGGAGCCACGTCGTGCCGAGGTACAGGATCGAGAAGTCCGTCGGGCTGTTCGGGAAGCGGCTCGCGAGCTTCTGCATCTTCACCGTGCCACCCGCCGCGCGCTCGCCCGGCGGGGGCACCCGGTCATGGCCGTAGAAGACGCGCACTCCAGGGCGCGGCTTCCGTCCGGCCAGCAGCCGAGCCCACCGGGCGCCCGCCTGCCCGTAACGGGCGGCTCGTGCCGGGCTCAGGTCCACTCGGGTCGCGCCGCGCCGGGGATGCGCACGAGCCGCTCGAGCAGCCGTCGCCACCGCGGTCGCAGCGCCTCGTACGAGTTCTCCTCGGCGGTGCGCCGGCCGGCCTGCAGGACTCCGTCGAGCTCGGCTCTCGGCGCCTCGGCCACGTGGCGGCCCCACGCGGCGAGCGCGTCGACGTCCTCGACCTCCACCACCCAGCCATTCTCGCCGTGGCGGACGAGGTCGGCCGCCTGCCCGACGCGCGTCGTCACGAGGGGCACGCCGATCGCCATCGACTCGAGGACGGCCCTCGGCCCGCCCTCGTCGCGCGACGCGACGACGCAGAGGTCGATCGCCTCGTACGCCCGCGCCACCGCCTCGAGGCTCGGGAGGTACCGGTGGCGATACGGGATGCCGGCGCGCTCGAGGCCCGCCATGACGTAGCCGCGCGAGGGGCCGGTGAGGAGGAACCAGAGGTCCGGCACGACGTCGCGGAGCCGCTCGGCCGCGGCGACGAGCACGTCCGGGCCCTTGATCAGCTTCGGCTCCCGTCCTTCGCCCCAGCCCACGCCGTCCTTCTGGAACGAGCCGACGACGAAGGCGGACTCCGGGAGCCCGAGCTCGCGCCGGGCGAGCGCCTTCACCTCGTCGGTGCGCCGCGCGAAAGCGACCGGGTCGATCCCGATGGGGATCCGGTGCACCTTCTCCGCGGCGATACCGGTGTCGAGCACGACGGTCTCCATCGCCTCGTTCGTCACCTGCACGCCGTCGACGTCCGCGTGTCGCTGCTCCAGCCTCCGGTAACAGGTGTCGAACTCGGGAAAGCCGGGCGTCCCCGGCCGGCCGTGGAAGTACGCGAAGCCGAGCCGGTTCCCGCGGCGCTCGAAGTCCTCGAGGAGGAGCGTGAACTGGCTCTCGTGGAAGACGGCCTGGCCGCTGGCGGCGTTGACCCAGCGCTCGGAGCCCACGGGGATTCCGAGTGTCGCGGCGAGCTTCGCGAGCTGCCGGGACTCGTACGCGAGCACCCAGTCGGCGCCCTCCTGCGCGATGAACAGCCGCGAGTGCGGCGCCCAGCTGCGCGCCAGCGCGCGGTAGGCGGCGCGGCGAAGCGGCCTGGCGGCGGGGGCGACGACGCGCCGCGCGTGGGACGTGACGCTCATGGGATCGGAACCGTACTTGCGGACGCGTCCACTACCATCGCGCGAGCGTGGCGACGGATCTCGAGACGGCGTCGGGCCGCGACACGGCGTCGGCCGCGCCCGAGCAGTCACGCGCGACGGGCGCAGACCGTTCCCCCGGCGCGGTGCTCGGTCTCGTCGCGGCAGTCGCGCTCGCGTTCGCCGTGTACGTCCTGCTCTCGCTCGCCGTGGGCGCCCCACGCGTGTTCCCCGACGAGGTGCGCTACGTCATCGCCGCGTCCTCGCTCGTCGAAGGAGACGGTCTCGCGCTCCGCGGCGAGGACTACGGGTTCGGGCCGCTGCTCGCGCTCGTGCTCGCCGGCATCCTGCGCGCCGCCGGCAGCGTCGACGCGGCGTACGACTGGTTCAAGGCCGCGAACGCGCTCTTCTTCGCCCTGACCGCCGTGCCCGTGTACCTGCTGGCGCGCCGGCTCGTTTCCGGTTGGTGGGCGCTGCTCGCCGCCGCGCTATCGGTTGCGATCCCGTCCTCGGTCTCGGTCGCCACCGTGATGACTGAGAGCCTCTCGTACCTCCTCACCGCCTGCGCGCTCTACCTGATCCTCCTCGCGCTCGAGCGGCCGACCGTGCTCCGGCAGCTCGCGCTCCTGGCGATGGTCGCGGCCGCGTTTCTCACCCGGCCGCAGTACGGGATCCTCTACGTGACGTGGGTCGCCGGGCTCGGGGTGCTGTGGCTGATCGCGCCCTGGTCGAGGCCGCGGACGCGGAGGGACCTCGTCGGTCTCTGGCCCACCGCGCTGCCCGTCGTGCTCGGCGTGCTGGCCTTCGCCGCGAAGCTTGCCTCGGGCTCATCGGCCTCGGACTCGCTCGGCGCGTACTGGGAGCTCTGGCGCGGCTACGACCCGCTGCAGGTCACGAAGTGGTTCGTGTACCACCTCGGTGACTTCGCCGTGTACCTCGCGATCGTCCCCGTGGCGGTCGCGCCGATCGTCCTCTGGACGCTCGGGCGCGCCGGGCGGGCCGGGTCGGGGCACGCCGCGGCGTTCGTCGCGCTCTTCGCGTCTGCGAACGTCTCGGGCCTCCTCGTCGTCGCCGCGTTCACGAGCACCCCGTGGGGGTACGACCGGCTGCACGACCGCTACGGCTTCTACTTCCTGCCGCTGTGGCTGCTCGGAGTCGTCGTCTGGCTCGCCGACGGCCTGCCGCGGCCGGTGCTCGCCACCGCGATCGG
>DASSUT010000050.1:0-21598 GCA_035706725.1 Gaiella sp.
AGCTCGTCGTAGCCGTAGTGGATCTGGTTCACCCAGGTCATCCCGGCCTCGATCTCCTGCGCGGCCCGGTCGATCGCGCGGGCATCGTGCGTCCAGATCGAGGAGCCGAGCCCGTAGCGCGTGTCGTTCGCGAGGCGGATCGCCTCGTCGAGGTCCTGCACGCGGAACACCGGCAGGATCGGCCCGAAGACCTCCTCCTGCACGAGACGCGAGTCGTGCGGCGCACCCTCGACGAGCGTGGGCCGAAAGAAATAGCCCTTGTCGGCGTCCTCGGGCGGCCCGCCGCCGACGAGCACCTTCGCGCCGCGCGACACCGCGTCGTCGAGCTGCTCCGCGAGCTCGTCGCGGCCGCCCTTCGTGTGTACCGGCCCCATCCGTAGCCTCGGCTTCTCCGGCTTCGTCCAGCCGGTGCCGCACTCGTAGCGCTCGAGCTCCTGGGCGAGGCCGCCGACGAGGTCGTCGTAGACCTCGTCGAAGACGTAGAGCCGCTTCGCGGCGAGGCACGACTGGCCTGCGTTCCAGAACCGCGCGATCACCGCGCTCTTGACGACGGCCTTCACGTCGACGTCGGGGCAGACGATCATCGGGTCGGAGCCGCCGAGCTCGAGCGAGATCCGCTTGAAGGAGGGCGCGGCGAGCGCCGCGATGTGCTTTCCGGTGCCCGTCTCGCCGGTGAACGCGACACGGCGGATCAGTGGGTGCGTGACGAGGGCGTCGCCGATCTCCGAGCCGCGGCCCGTGACGACGTTCAGCACGCCTGCCGGCAGCCCCGCCTCGTGGAAGAGCTCCGCGACCCGGAGGGTCGCGAGCGGCGTCGACGACGCCGGCTTGACCACGACCGTGTTCCCCGCCGCGAGCGCGGGGCCGATCTTCGTCCCCATTAGCGTCAGTGGATAGTTGTATGGGACGATCGCGGCGACCGGCCCGACCGGGCGCTTGATCACCATCCCGTACGAGCGGCCGAGCGTGGACGGCAGGTCCTGGTGGGCGCCGCGCACCTTCGTCGCGAGGTCGGCGTAGTAGTGCATCCCGTGGAGGAAGTGCTGGAGCTCGCCGGCGGCCTCGATCGTCGGCTTGCCCTGCTCGTGGGTGAGCGTGTCGACGATTTCGTCCCGGTGCTCGGCGACCAGGTCGAGGGCCTTCCGCAGGATCTCGGCGCGCTTCTCGGCGTCGGTGCGGGACCAGTCTGCGAAGGCCGTGGCCGCGGCCTGCGCCGCAAGCTCGACGGAGTCGACACCGCCAGCGGGAACGGTCTCGTACACGTCCTCCGTCGCCGGGTCGACCACCTCGAGCTCGTCGGTCGCGGTCGCGTCGGTGTGCTCGCCCGCGATCAGCATCTTCACCATCGCGTCTCCTCTCTCGCTTCCAACTCGTCCAGGTAGCGGCGCCGAAGCGCCCGGTACTCGGCGGCGGCGGTCTCGACCCAGCCTCGCGAGGAGCCGTCGACCGGCTTCTTCACGACCGCCGGCACACCCGCGGCCACGACGCCGGGCGGGATCTCCTGCCCTTCGCGGACGACGCTCCCCGCGGCGACGAGGGCGCCCGCGCCAACGAGCGCACGCTGGAGCACGATTGCTCCCATCGCGATCAGCGCCCCGTCCTCGATGACGCACCCCTCGAGCATCGCGCCGTGGCCGACGGTCACGTTCGCGCCGACGAGCGTTGGCAGACCCTCGGCAGCGTGGATCACGGCGTTGTCCTGCACGCAGGAGCCGTGCCCGATCACGATCCGGTCGAAGTCGCCGCGGAGCACCGCGCCGAACCACACGCTCGACTCCGTCCCGAGCTCGACCGCGCCGATCAGCGTCGCGCTCGGAGCGACGAACGCGCCCTCCGGGACCTGCGGTTCACGGTCGCCCAGTCGGTACAGCGGCATCAGCGCTTGCGGATCCATTCGAAGGGGCTGTGACAGTCGAGGCAGATCCACTGTTCGGTCATCAGACCAGGGCCGAACTCGCCGAGCCGCTCGACGTTCCTCGACCCGCACCATACGCAGGTCACCACGTCGTCGTCGCCGGGGTCGCCGTCAGGCGGCGCTCCAGGCTGCTCCAGCGGCTCCACGGCAGCTCCGGGTACGTCCAGGTTCCATCATCGGCACGCGCGACGGGAAGCTCGATGCCGGCCGGCTCCGTGACCGCGACGAGGCGCGAGAGAAACGTCTGGCGCAGCTCCTCGTTTCGCTGCGAGACGATCCCCGCGGAGACCAGCAGCTCGAGCCCCGGCTCGCCGACGGGGCCGAACCAGCACAGCGTCTCCGGCAGCAGCGCGGCGAGGTCGTCCTCGAGCGCCGACGACCGGGCGAGCTCGCGCACCCGCCCGTCCGTGTACCGCCGGTGGAACCGTTCGTCGGCGAGAATCCTCACCGCACGCTTTCGGAGGCCGTCGGAGCTCGACGCGCTCGCCGCCTCGAGCAGCACCGTGCAGGCGCGGTCGGCCAGCGTCAGCGCCGCCACGCCGCGGACGAAGGACGTCGTCGGCTCGAGAAGGTACGAGAGCACGTACTTCCGCTCACGGTCGTGCTCGCGCTCGAGCGGTCGCGGTGCGACGTCCGGCGGGAAGTCCTCGAGCAGCGAGTAGAGGCCCCGTGCGTGCCCCGCCTCCTCCTGCGCGATCGCCGTGCAGGCGACCGCGCTCTCCAGCGTCGGCGCGCCCACGCCCCACGTGGCGAGCCGCTGCGCGAGGAAGTATTTGTTGTCCGCAAGGGAGACGACGACGTGCGCCGTCGCCTGCGCGACCTCCGGCGAGAGGTCACTCATCGTCGACCCTGTCACCGTCGCGGACGATCCAGTGGATCGCGTCCTCGGGGAACGAGACGAGCTCCACCCACTCGCCCTCGTGGGTGCCGAGGACTTCACTCCTCTCCTCGGCCGTGCCGACCTCGACGAGGGGCTCGGCGTACTCCGTGCGACCGAAGACACGGAGCGTCACGCGGGCTTGACCAGCTGCTCGATCTCGCGCCGCGGCACGATGAACATGTCGCTCCACTTCCATTCCTCGTACAGCGTCGAGGCGAACACGACCGCGTCGTCCACGGTCGACGCATCGACCCGGCCGACGTGCCGGATCGGGATTCGGGAGTCCTGCCGGGCGAAGACCTCCCACGGCTCGGCCCCGGTGCTCACGCGACCCCCGCCCCTCGCAGCAGCGCGAGGCCCTTGCGGGATACGTCCTTCCGCGTCCACGGGTCGAACGACTCGACGACCTCGACCCGGTCGATGCCCTCGAGCCGCAGCAGACGCTCCTCGACGTCGTTCTCGATCAGGCCGATGCAGGGGCAGCCGAGCGAGCAGTACACGATCGCCACCCTCGCCGTGCCACCGTCGACCTCGACGTCGCGCACGAGCCCGAGGTCGACGACGCTGACCGGGTACTCGGGATCGAGCACGTCCTCGAGCGCACGCCTCGCCTCCGCCGCCGTCGCCATCGACATCAGGCTGCCTCCGCAAGCTCGACGCGGCCGCGCTGGATCATCTCGACGAGCTCCTCGTTCGCCGGCCCGCGCGCGCGCCAGCGCTCGAGGACGACGTCCCACGAGATCTCGCCCTCCTCGGTCAGCCAGCGCTTCTCCCGCTCGTCGAACTGCTGCGGGAACGGCGTGTCGATCGCGTACGTGCCCCTGTCCGCGTCGAGATGTGCCGGGACGTCGATCCCGATCGACTCGCAGAACGGAACCGCGGTCGACATCCAGATCTGACGCAGCTCGTCGTTCGTTCGCCCCTTGAGCCCGAAGTCGATCTGGTCGCGATGCCGCTTGAGGTCGTCCGGGAGACCGAACCACTCGAGCGTCATCAGGAACATCCAGTCGACGGCGCGCTGGAGGCCCTCCCGCGTCGCGGGGTCGGAGGCGAGGGTCTTCATCCACTGCTCCCCGTGCCGGAGGTGGAAGCCCTCCTCGCGATCGACCTTGACGAGCGCGCGCTTCCACGGGCCGTAGCTCGTGTGCTCGAAGATGTCGCTCAGCAGCACGAAGCCGGCGCGATCGTAGAACCCGTTCGCGACGACCATCTCCGACCAGCTCTCGAGCGGGACGTCGAACGCGTACGGGTAGCGAAAGTCCCTCGCGTCGCGCTCGTAGATGAGCCTGTCCGTGTCGACGCCGAGGTCACGCAGCATCCGGTAGGCGATGTGCGCGTGTCCCAGCTCATCCTGGATGATCCCGACCACCGACACGAACGACTGGAGCCGCGGCGCGTGCGCGGCGGCCTTCAGGTATGCGGGGGCGCTGATCAGCTCCGTGTCGCCGGACACGACCAACGTCCGGGCGAGCCCCTTCACGTAATCCTCGCTCGCGTGCTCCGGGCCTTCGACGAGCTGCCCTGCGGCGAGCCGTTCGAGGACGGCCTCGTTGTCCACCGAGGGGAGTTTGACCGACCGGACGGTCAGTGTCAACCCGATCGCCTCTCAGCGATCGAGGAACGCGATGATCGACCTGACGCAGAGATCCTTGTACTCGGCGTGACGGGCTTCCCAGCCCGGCTCCTCGAGCCACTGGAGGAACAACCCGTCGATCAGCGCGCGGACGACCATCGCGGCTTCCGCGACGGTCTCCGGGCTCTCGTCGCTTGCGTCGATCACGGCCGCGTACTGACCGGTCACGATCTCCCGGAACCACCCGTTCAGCGCCGCGAACCTGGGATTGCGCGACGAGTGCGCGATGAGCTCCGCGTAGACGGTGTAGAACGCACGGTTGCGGCGGGGATCGAGGAAGATCGCGTCGATCATGGCGCGGATCTTCTCGTCGCGGCCCGGCGCCGACGCGGTCGCCTCGACGACCCGTTCCGCGACGCGCTCGAGCACCCACTGCATCGAGGTGAGGACGAGGTCCTCCTTCGTCTTGTAGTGGTAGACGACGTTCGCCTTCGACATCCCGGCCGCGTCGGCGACGTCCTGCAGCGTCATGCGGTGCATGCCCTTCGCCGCCATCAGCCGGTACGCCAGGCGGAGGAGCTCCTCCTGCTTCGCCGACTGCCGGCCGACCACGGGGAGCGGCGGCCGGACAGGGCTCGAGCCGCTCACCGCCCCGCCGTCCTCGTCGGTGCAACGCCTACGGCGACGGCTCCCACTCGACCTCCTTGCGGCGGACGCGCCCGAGCCGACGCGCGAGGGACATCAGGAGCGGGATCACTCCCTGCCTGAGGAACACGAAGATCACGATCACGAACGCGCCGTAGTACGCCTCGCGGAGCTGGCCGCTGTCGGTCAGCGCCCGGTCGAGAAAGCCGAACGCCGCCGCCCCGACCACGGGGCCGAGGAGGGTCCCGAGACCACCGAACGCGACGATCACGAGAACCTGCACGTCGACCTGGGAGAACTCGTACGTGACAGGGCTGATGAAGCCGAGGCTGTACGCGTAGAGCCCTCCCGTCAGCCCGATCATCGCCGACCCCACCACCGCCGCGTAGACGCGGTAGCGGGCGACGTCGACGCCCGCCAGCTGCGCGGCGGTCTCGTCGTCGCGGAGGGCCCTGAACGCCCAGCCGATGTGCGAGAGCTGGAGCACCCGAAAGACTACGAGCAGGGCCACGAGCAGCCCCACGAAGAGGTAGTAGCCGCCGACGGCGTCGTCGGCCAGGTTCGTCGCGGCTCCCTCGAGGACCTGGCCCGTGTCGCCTCCCGTCAGGTCGCTCTGGCCGATGAGGAGCTGCGTGAAGGCGAGCGAGAACACGAGCGTCACGACCCCGGTGAAGATCACGTCGAGCGAGCGTCGCACCGCGACCCACGCGAGCACGCCGCCCACGATCCCGGCGATCACGGTTCCGAGCGCGACCCCTGCCGCGAGCGGGAGCGACCACCTGTCCGAGAGGATCGCGGTCGCGTAGCCGCCGACACCCGCGAGCGCGCCGACGCACAGGAAGAGCTGGTTCGTGCTCCCGAAGATCAGGTTGAAGCCGACCGCGTAGCACCCGAACACGACCGCCTCCACGGCGAGGCCCGTCGTGTAGGGCGAGTCCTCGAACCAGAGCGTGGGCAGCACGAGCAAGACCGCGGCCGTGACGGCGATCGGCAGGAGCGCCCGCGAGACCGTCGGAACGACCCGCGCACGGCGCGGCTCCACAGCGGAAGGCTCTGCCACGCGCTACCGCCCGAGCAGCCCTCGCGGCCGCACGAGGATCGTCAGGGCCGCCGCGCCCAGCAGCACGACGAACGTGATGTACTCGCCGATGTAGTGGGCGCTGACGGTGTCGACGACGCCCAGGATCACCCCGGCGAGGAACGCTCCCGCGACGCTCCCGAGCCCGCCGACGACCGCGACGATCAGCGCGAACGTGGTGAGATCGAAGCCCGCCGTGACGGTCAGCGGCCCGGTCATCGAGCGCGTGACCGCCACGAGCCCGGCGAGAGCGCCGCTCAGCGCGAAGATCACGGTCCTCACGAGCGAGGGGCTGATGCCGACGAGGCGTGCGCCCGTCTCGTCCTGGATCACCGAGCGGACGCCCCGCCCGAAGGTCGTGAGACCGAAGAACACCAGGAGCGCTCCCGCGACTCCGAGCGCGATCGCGGAGGCCCACAGGCTACCCGTGGACATCGGGACGCCCGCGATCGAGATCGGGTCGCCGCCGACGAAGATGTACAGGGCACCGGTCGGGTACTTCCAGTTGAGCAGCCCCACGATCACGAAGGCCGCGCCCAACGTCAGCAACAACCCCAGCAGGGTGCGGTGCTCCCCCGCCTGGCGGTAGACCGGGCGCATCAGCGTCAGGTCGAGCAACACGCTCAGACCGGCGGCGGCGAGCATGCCGATCGCGGCCGCGAGGAGGGTCGGGGCGCCGCGGTTCATCGTCTGGGAGACGACGATCGCGCCGAACACCGCGATCTCGCCGTAGGCGAGGTTGAGGACGCCGCCGAGCCCGTAGACGAGCGTCAGCCCGACCCCGAGCAACCCGAACCCGAGCCCGAGCACGATCCCGTCGAGGATCACCGCCCTCACGCGCGCCCCTGGCCGGCGTCGGCTCCCGCCGGGCGGAGTCCGCCTCCGCCGCCGCGTGACGCCGCTCGCGGCACGGTGCCTTCCGGGCCCGTACCACGCGTACTGTGCCCTCCGGCCCCGCACCCCGAGCGGCGCCCCAGGAACGCGCGGAGGTCCGAGGTCGACACAGGACGGCTCACGCGACCCCCAGGTACGCGCGCCGCACCTCCGGGTTCGCCTCGAGCTCTTCCGGCGACCCCTGCAGCCGGAAGCGCCCGTTCTCGAGCACGTAGCCGCGGTCCGCGACCGAGAGGGCGAGCGGAACCTGCTGCTCCGCGATGAGCAGCGTGAGCCCGGTCTCGTTCAATCCCTCGAGTGCCTCGAATGCCGCGCGCGCGAGCTTCGGCGCGAGGCCCGTGGTCGGCTCGTCGAGCATCAGCACGCGCGGCCGGGACATCAGGGCCCGCCCCACCGCCAGCATCTGCTGCTCGCCGCCGGAGAGCGTTCCCGCCCGCTGGTGCAGCCGCTCCTGGAGACGCGGGAAGAGCTCGAAGACGAGCTCGAGCGCCCCCTGGTCCGGCCGGTGCGGGTAGGCCCCGAGGATCAGGTTCGTCTTCACGGTCATGGCCGGAAAGAGATGCCGCTCCGCCGGGACGTACGCGACGCCCGCCCGCGCGATCCGGTGGGCGGGCCGACGGGTGAGGTCCTTTCCGTCGAGGACCACCCGACCCGCCATGGGCGTGAGCAGACCGGCGATCGCCTTGAGCAACGTGGTCTTGCCCGCCCCGTTCGAGCCCACGATCGCGACCGCCTCCCCCGCGGAGAGCTCGAAGTCGATGTCTGAGACCACCTTCTCGCCGAGGTAGCCGGCCCCGAGGCCCTCGACCTCAAGCAGCATCGGCCCGTCCGAGGTAGGCGTCGACGACGTCGGGGTGCCGCATGACGTCCTCGGGCACGCCTTCGGTGAGGATCTCGCCGAAGTTCAGGACGATGGCGCGCTCGGCGAGCTGGATCACCGCGCTCATCACGTGCTCGACCCACACGATGGTCGTGCCGAGCTCGTCCCGGACACGCCGGACGATCTCGACCGAGGCGGCGAGCTCGGTCTCGTTGAGCCCGGCCATGACCTCGTCGAGCAAGAGCACACGCGGCCGGCCCGCGAGCGCCTTCGCGAGCTCGAGGAACCGCTGCTGATGGAGGTTCAGGCTCTTGACCGGCTGATCGGCCCGCGCCGCCAGGCCGACGAACGCGAGCGCCTCGAGCGCACGCCGCCTCGCCTCGCGCTCGCCCACGATGCCGTGAGCGGCGCCGTACATCGCGCCCACGACCGCGTTCTCGAGCACGGTCAACGAGCCGAACGAGAGCGGCGTCTGGAGCACCATCGCGATCCCCTTGCGTCGGACGCGGTGCGCGCCGATCCCGCTCACCGCCGTTCCGTCCAGGCGCACGGTGCCGGACGTCGGCCGCTCCAGGCCGCCGACGATCTTCAAGAGCGTGCTCTTGCCGGCTCCGTTGGGACCGACGACGGCGACGATCTCGCCGTCGTCGATCCCGAACGTGACGCCTGCGACGGCCGGGAGGCCGCCGAAGCGTTTCGTGACCGCGTCTACCTCGAGAAGCAGATCGCCTCTGCGCCTACGACGGCCGGTAGGGGGTCAGCGGCTTCGACTTCGACAGGTTCCTCGGCCACCAGTCACCGGCCTTGTTCAAGGACGAGTCGGGCGGCGGCCCCTTGGTCAGGATCGTGAGGAACGGCGTCGGCCCGACCATCTCCCCCCACGCCGTCCACTTCAACGGGAACGCGTAGCCGGGGAAGTTGAACGTGTTCGCGTGGACGTACGCCGAGACCTTCTTCGGATCGGTGCCGACCTTGCCGACCGCCTCCGCGACGATCTTCACGTACACGTAGCCCTCCATCGCCGCGTCCTCGAAGAACCCGTTTTGCGGGAACGTCCTGAGGTACCGCTTGGCGAGCGCGCGGTACGCCTTGCTCGCGACGTTGATGCACTTGAAGTCGGCCGAGCGGCCGTACGCAGCCGACCCTGCCTTCGCGGCAAGGGTGAACGGGGTGTACGCGCCCGTCACCGGCGCCTTCATCCCGAGTTGCGCGGACTGCGCGAGGATCGCCCCGGCTCCCGGCGGATGACCCGTGGCGACGATCAGCCCGACGCTGCCGAGCGCCCGGAGATACGGCGTGAAGTCGGTCGTCGGCAGCGGCGCCACCTGGACGTTCAGCTTGATGTCCGAGCCCTTGAACGCGTCCTCCAGCGCCGCCTCGAATGCGTGACCCCACGCGTAGTCGGCGACGATCGCGCCGACGCTCTTGACACCCCTCGCCTGCGCGAACTGCAGGATCGGAGGCCCGTCCTCCTGCGCAGGAGGCAGGCAGGTGCGGAAGGTGTAGCGGCTCTTGAGCGTGAGGATCGTGTCGTCGCCCGCGCGCAGGAGGAACAGCGGCACCTGCGCCTGCTCGGCGAGCCGCGCGGTCGCAAGACCGACGTTACTGGCAACCACGCCGCCCGTCGTGACGACCTTGTCCTGCTGCGTGAGCTTCCTGAACGCGTCGATGCCCCCGTTCGGGGTCGACTGGTCGTCGCCGACCGAGATGTTCAGCAGCCGCCCGTTGACGCCGCCCTTCCTGTTGATCTCGTTCACCGCGAGCGCCGCCCCGGCCCGGAACTGGACGCCCCACGGCGCAAAATTCCCCGTGAGCGACGTGAGCACGCCGATCTTGATCGGGTTCCCCTTGGTGGCCGCGCCGGTTGCGCTCGACCCGCCGAACGCGCTCGATCCGCCGAGCGCGGCCACGAGCGCCGTGACGCCAGCCACCGCCGCGATCAATCTGAATCGCATCACCGACCTCATCCTCCCTTCGCCGTATGACCGGACATTCTCAGCCCGTCCGACCGGTTAGTCAAACGGACCCGATTCCGGCTTCGGGAGCTTCCGACGCCCTCCGCGGCCCGTTGTTTGACGTGTCTTCGCGGTTGCCCCTGCGTCGTCAGGCCCGCGGCTCAGCCGCCGGGATACTCGCCCAGCGTGACCCGGAGGGTCCTCTGCCTGCCGCTCTGGTTCCGGACCACGACGCTCACGGTCTGACCGGGATCGAGCTGTGCCAGCGCAGCGCCGAGCGCGGTCGTGGTCGGCGTCCGCCTGCCGGCGACCGAGACGATCAGGTCACCGACCGCGATACCCGCCTTGGCCGCGGGGCCGCCCGCCTGCACGGAGCCCACGTAGACGCCCTGGCCGCCCGTGTTCCCGATCTGCACGCCGAGGTACGCGCGGCGGGAGTTCACGACCTTCCCGTGCTGGATCAGCTGCGACGCGATGTCCTTGACGACGTTGCTCGGGATCGCGAAGCCGATGCCGGGAGCGGCGCCACCGCCGAGCTGCGGGTCGGCTGCGGCGAGCGTCGGGATCCCGATCACGCGGCCCTGGATGTCCGCGAGCGCACCCCCGGAGTTCCCGGGGTTGATCGGTGCGCTCGTCTGGATGACCGACGGCAGCGTGGCGCCGTTCGGCTCGCTCACAGTGCGTCCGAGCGCGCTCACGATCCCCTCCGTCGTGCTCGAGCGGAGGCCGAGCGGGCTCCCGATCGCAAGCGCGACGTCGCCCACCTGCAGCTTCGACGAGTCGGCGAACCGCGCCGGCATCAGGTTCGCGTTCGAGACCTCGATGACCGCAAGGTCGTCCGGCGGGAACGCGCCGACGAGCGTCGCCTTGAGCTGCCGGCCCGTCCGGGTGGTCACCTGGAAGCTCCGCGCCGTGCCGACGACGTGGGCGTTCGTGACGACGTGCCCGGCCCGGTCGAACACGATGCCGGAGCCGAGGCCCTCCGCGGTCGAGATCTGGACGACCGACGGTGAGACACGGTTCACGACCTGGACGAGCGCACGCTGGTACGCGAGCGCCGCCGGCGGTGCCGCGGCCGTCGAGGCCGTGGCGGCGCGAGGCGCGTCCGGCGTCGCGGCGGACGACCCGCCGCACGCGGCAAGCCCGGCCGCAGCCGCGACCGTTGCCGCCGAGGCGAGGAGCGTGCGCAGAAACACCGTCGCTCGGAGCGTTCCCGACGACGGCTGCCGTAAACGCGGACGCGATCGGCGTCGTCAGCCGAGTCGCGTGCGGAACACGTCGGCAAGCGGCGCGGGACGCCCGTCCGGCCCCACGTGCACGACGGTGTGACCTCCGTCGATCGCGACCTCGCCGTCCTTCCGAATCTCCCAGCGGTACGTGATCGAGGTCGTTCCCAGGCGGGCGACCCGGAGCAGCACCTCTACCTCGTCCTCGAACGCGAGCATCCGCCGGAACTCCGCCTCGACCTGGCGGCGCGGGAAGTCGCTGCCGCCCCCGCGCAACAGATCGAGCCGCCGGTACAGGGAGATCTCGGTCGCCTCGGCCCAGCGGAACGCGGCCGTGAAGTGGATCCGGCCGCTCGCGTCGGTGTCCACCCAGGCGACACGCAACTGCTCGCGTTGCTCTTCCATCGAGGCGCCGAGTCTACGTGCCGTGCGTCGCCCCCCGGAAGGGCGACGAGAATCCCTCGAACGAGCTTTTCCATGTGCCCCGATCGGGGTAGAGTGCGACGTATGGCGGCGGTGGCGATGCGCGTACGGTGGACGCGGGCGGAGATCGTCGCGGTACGCGAGGCGATCGAGGTCACGCCGCTCTTCGAGGGCCGGCTCGAGGTCCGGGAGACGATCCGGCGCGCGCTCCGGGCGAACCGCCGCGAGGTCATGCTCGACCTCACGCTCGCCGAGCGTCTCGCGTCGCACCTCGTCCCGATCGACATGCAGACCGCGATGGCGAAGGTGAAGCTCCTCCGCGCCGTCCGGGACGCACGGGCCGTGCACGAGACCGCCGCACAGACGACGCACGCCACGCAGGCCGCCTAGAGCGATTCCCCACTTCGGGGGTGGAGACGGCGGCGCGCACGGCCGAAGATTCCGGCAGTGCGGCGTCTGGCGCTCAGTTTCGTCCTGCTCTCGGCCCTGTGGGGAGCCGCCGGCGCAGATGCGTCGCAGCTGATCGCACGCGACGCGCAGGACGTGACGCTCAAGGTCGACGGGCAGGGCCGGGCGCTGATCGACTACAAGGCGAAGGGACGGACGTGGTCGGTGCTCGCGTGGGGCGCGGTCAATGCGCTCCACCCCACGGCCGAACGCCCCCAGATCAGGTTCAGGCTCGACTATGCGGGTGGTTGGGGCGCCTACCGCAAGACGCTGGCAGCCGGCTTTGAGAACGTCTGCCGGCCCTACGCCGGCCCGACGCTCGCGTGGTTCGTGACGGGGTGCACGATGCCCGACGGCAGTCACTGGGCGCTCCAGGCGTGGCGGCGCGGCCTCCCCAACCTCGGCGTGGACCCGTGGAAGCCGCTCCAGTCGGCGACCGACCTGCGCCTGAGCCACTGGACCACCGAGCTGCCGAAGCTCGAGCTGTGGGTCAACTGGGCATACAGCAAGCACTTCGACCACGTGTTCGGCCGGTTCACGTACCTCGGGCAGCCCGTCTTCGGCTTCCGCGCGACCGCGACGGGGTCGCCGACCGACACGTTCGGCCGCAACGTCTACCTCGACACGCTCGACTCCGCGTACGGACCGGGCTGGAAGCGCGAGAACAGCTTCCTCGCGCACACCGGGACGGGGGTCTTCTGCTACGGGCTCTACTCCCACGAGCCGTACCCGGGCTACCCGGCGACGGGCCGCCGGCCCGAGGGGAAGGGGACGCGGTACCGCGCCACGGCCGTCGGGCCGGGCGTACTCCCGGACGTGACGTGGGAGGGCGCGGCGCCCGGCGCCTACGACGCGGCCGTCGACCGGCAGCTTGCCGACCTGCAGCGCTCCGTCTACGGCGCCGACAAGCTCTGCAAGCCTGTCTGAGCAGGGACCTGGGCTCAGCTACGGACGGGGCGCCGGCACGGGGTTCGGCGTGAAGGCGTCCTGGACGACGCGCAGCACCTTCGCCCGCCTGCCCTCCTCGACCGGCTGGAGCCCCCCGAGCTCGAGCCGGCACAACTCGACGCGCCCCTGGGCGCGGAGCGTCGCGAAGCCGAACTCGTCGAGGAAGTCGCGCGGGAACACCGTGCGGTGGACGAGGAACCGCTCTTCCTCCGTCTCGCGCTCCGGATACCGGTAGCCGAACGCCTCGAGCGCCGGCACGCCGCGGTCGCGCGTCTCGCCGATCGCCGCGAGGAGCAGCGACTTCTCCACCCATCCCGCTGCACCGCGCACGAGGTACACGCATGTGACGAGCGCGGCGTCCTCCGACGCCGGTCCCGCAGGCAGGTCGGCAGAGCGGGGGAAGAGGTGCGACGGCCCGTACTGGAGCGACCCGAGCAGCCTCCCGCCGTCGTCGAGGTAGATCGAGCCCCACTCGCCCCATTCGTCCTCGGCGCGCTCGATCCAGCGCTCCTTCGACGCGGTGCGGTTGCCCCGCGACTGCCACCACACGCAGGTCCGGCAGACGGGGGCTGCCGAGTCGAGCGTCACACGGGTGAGGCCCGCGACCCCGGAGGCCCTCACGATCCCCGTGGACCGCCCGTCGTCGACGCTCCTCTCGCGCACGGGACCAGTCTAGGCCGAGGCTCGCTCTGCTTCCGCGACGAGACCTCTACGATCGCCCGGTGCCCGCCGGCGGACGGTTCGACGCGGTCGTGTTCGACATGGACGGGGTGCTCGTCGACACCGAGCACCTCTGGGACGAGGTGCGCGAGGAGCTGACGACCGAGTGGGGCGGCCGGTACACGCCCGAGGCGCAGGAGGCGATGATGGGCATGAGCTCCACCGAGTGGTCCCGCTATCTGCACGAGACCGTCGGCCTCCAGGAGCCGCCCGAGACGATCAACGCCGAGGTCGTGCGCCGGATGCTCGAGCGCTACGAGACCGAGCTGCCCGTCATCCCCGGCGCCCCCGACGCGGTGCGGCGGCTCGCGGACGCAGGCTTCCGGCTCGCCGTGGCCTCGTCGTCGAACCGGGAGCTGATCGAGGCCGTACTCCGCCGTCTCGGGCTCGGCGCGTCGTTCGAGGTGACGGTCTCGTCGGAGGAGGTCGCCCGCGGCAAGCCGGCGCCCGACGTGTACCTCGAGGCCGTGCGCCGGCTCGGCGTGCCGCCGGAGCGGTGCGCGGCAGTGGAGGACTCCGCGAGTGGGATTCGCGCAGCCCATGCGGCCGGGATGCACGTGGTCGCGTACCCGAACCGGCACTACCCCCCGGCGCCGGACGCGCTGGAGCTCGCCGACGTCGTGCTCGACTCGCTCTCCGGGCTCGACGCCGGGAGCCTCAGTTGAAGCGGCGGTACACCGGCTTCACCGGCCGGCCACGCAGGAACCGCTCCACGCCGCCTTCGAGCGCGGCCGCGTAGACCTCGAGCGCCTCATCGACGATCTCCACGGTGCGGTCGACGTCGTCCTCCGTGTGCGAGTAGCTCACGACGAAGGACGGGGCGAGGAGCCCGCGCTCGATCGTCTCCTGCAGGAACAACGTGCGAAACGCCTGCGAGGGCGCGCCCTCGGCGTCGGCGGTGCCGAAGAACAGGCACGAGCCCCGCCCCGCGACCGTGAACCGGTCATCGACGCCGTGATCGCGGGCGGCCCCCTCGACCCCCGCCCGGAGCCGGTCGCCGCGCGCGTGGAGCGTCTCGATCACGGGCTCGTCGCGATACGTGGCCATGGTCGCGAGGCCGGCGGCGAGTCCGACGTGCTCCGCGCCGTGCGTGGTCGAGAGCAGGAACACGCGCTCCCGGTCGTGGTCGAGCCCGCCGAGCTCCATGATCTCGCGGCGCCCGGCGAGCGCCGACAGGGCGAACCCGTTCGCGATGCCCTTCCCCCACGTGGAGAGATCCGGCGTGATGCCGTGAACCTCCTGTGCGCCACCCGTGTGCCAGCGGAAGCCCGTGACGTTCTCGTCGAACACGAGCAGCGCCCCGTCTGCGTGCACGAGCTCCCGGAGGCGCGGGAGGAAGTCGGGGGACGGCGGCACCGCGCGCTCGACCTCGAGCACGAAGCACGCGATCTCACCGGGATGCCGCCGGAGCAGCTCCTCCACGGACTCGAGATCGTCGTAGTGGAACGTCGACGTCTGCCCCTCGACGCCGGACGGGATGCCGCCGCGCACGGGCGTGGTCACCATCGCCCAGTCGTCGTACGAGAAGAACGGGTGGTCGACGCAGAGCGCCACCCGGTCGCGCCCCGTGAACGCCCGGGCGAGCTTCACGGCGCCCGTGTTCGCGGTGGAGCCGTCCTTCGTGAACTTCACCATCTCCGCACGGGTGACGAGCTCGAGGAACGACTCGGCCGCCTCGAGCTCGAGCCGAGACGGGCGCACGAAGTTCGTGCCCTGCTCGAGCTGCGCCGCCACCGCCCCGGCGACCGCCGGAAAGCCGTGACCCAGCGTGACCGCCCTGAGCCCCATCCCGTACTCGAGGTACTCGTTTCCGTCGACGTCCCAGACGTGGCATCCCGCGCCGCGCTCCATGATCGGCGCCATGCCCTCGGGGAACTGGTCCGCGCCCTTCGCGTACGTGTGCGCGCCGCCGGGGACGAGCGCGCTGAGGCGGGCCGCGAGGTCGTTCGAGCGCGCGAACGAGCGCGGCGCGTCCGGGGCCCCGCCCGCCTCGCGGGCGGCGTGGGCCCGATCGGTGTGCTCCCCCACCTCCACCGCTTCTCACTGTAGTGGCCGGTACGAGGAACGGCCAGGCCGAGGCGTGATCGGTTGTCTAGGGTGGGGGTCGGCGCGGCCCCGCCCGCGCGGCGCGACGATGCCGATCGACTGGAGCACGGTTCCGGAGGCCGACACGGTCGGCCGAGACCTCCACACGCTGATGGAGGAGCTGTTCCCGCTCCCGCGCAGCCTCACCGGGAACGGCGTGCGGGAGACCCTCGCGGTGATCGGAGAGAGGGTTCCGCTGCAGGCCGTCGAGCTCCCGACCGGGACGCAGGTTTTCGACTGGACGCTCCCACGGGAGTGGAACGTGCGCGAGGCCTGGGTCGAGGGCACGGACGGGCAGCGCGTGGTCGACGTCGCCGACTCCTCGCTCCACCTCCTCGGCTACAGCGTGCCCGTCGACACGACCGTCGACCTCGCGACTCTCCGCGAGCATCTCTTCACGGACCCGCGCGACCCGGACGTCGTTCCCTACCGCACGTCGTACTGGTCCGAGCGCTGGGGCTTCTGCGTGAGCCAACGGGTTGCGGACGCGCTCCCCGAGGGCGAGTACCGGGTCCGTATCGACGCGACGCTCGCGGACGGGCACGTCACGTACGGGGAGGTCGCCTTCGACGGGGCCACCGACGACGTCGTGCTGCTCACGACCACGGTGTGCCACCCCGCCCTCGCGAACGACAACCTCTCGGGGATCGTGCTGCTGGCAGGTCTCGCGGAGGCGCTCGCAGCGCAGGACGACCTGCGCCACTCCTTCCGCCTCGTCTGGAGCCCGGGGACGATCGGCCCGCTGTGCTGGCTCGCCACGAACGGAGACCTCGTCCCCCGGGTCAGGCACGGCTTCGCGCTCTCGTGTGTCGGCGACCCGGGGCCGCTGACGTACAAGCGGAGCCGCAGGGAGACGGCGGAGATCGACCGCGCCGCCGAGGTCGTGCTGCGCGACTTCCCGGGGTCGTCGGTGCGAGGCTGGTCGCCGTACGGCGGAGACGAGCGCCAGTTCTGCTCTCCGGGCTTCGACCTCCCGTTCGGGGCGCTCTCGCGGACGCCCGCCGACGCGTTCCCTGAGTACCACTCGTCCGCCGACGACCTCGACCTCGTGCGGCCCGAGGCGCTCGCCGACTCGTTTCGAGCGGCGCTCTCGATCGTCGACGCGGTCGAGCGGAACGAGACGCTCGTGAACGCGTCCCCGTACGGCGAGCCACAGCTCGGCAGGCGTGGCCTGTACCGGTCGCTCGGCGGCGGCTCGAGCGAGGAGGCGGCACTCCTGTGGGTGCTCAGCCTCTCCGACGGGAGCGCGAGCCTGCTCGACGCCGCGGCGCGCTCCGGGCTCCCGTTCGCGGCGATCCGTGCAGCTGCGGACGCCCTGCTCCAGGTCGAGCTCCTGCGCGCTCCTCAGGCCGGCCCGGGCTCGTAGCCCGGCAGCGAGCGGTCGCGCTCGCTGATCGTCCGCTCGCCCTCGACGTCGGGCCACGCGATCGCGAGGTGCGGGTCGTCCCAGCGGACCCCCGCGGAAGCCTCCGGGGCATACGGCGTCGAGATCATGTACGCGACCTCGCTGTCGTCGACGAGGGTCTGGAACCCGTGGGCGCAGCCCTCCGGGACGTAGAGCGCCTTCCCGTTGTCGGGGTCGAGCTCCACGCCGACCCAGCGCCCGCGCGTCGGCGAGCCCGGGCGGAGGTCGACGGCGACGTCGTAGATCGCGCCGCGCGTGCAGCGGACGAGCTTCGCCTCCTCGTACGGTGCGTGCTGGTAGTGCAGACCGCGAAGCGTGCCGGCACGGGTGTTTCGCGAGAGGCTGCACTGCGCGAGCTCGCTCGTGAGACCGGCCGCCGACATCTCGTCCCGACACCACGTCCGCGCGAACGACCCGCGCTCGTCGACGTACTCCTCGAGCTCGACGACGACCACGCCCTCGATCTGGGTCTCGACGAACCGCATGGCCTACGTGGCGACCCAGCGGAGGTCGTCGTCGATCCGCTGCTCGTCGAGCAGGTGGCGCAGCTGCCGGAGCCGGACGTAGGGACGCCCCTCGAACGCCTCTGGTGTGAGCCCGATCTCCCGGTACGCGCCGACGAGCTCCTCCGCGCCGCGGCGCGCGTCCCAGTCGAGCGTGAGGTCGGGGAACGCCCGCTCGAGGGCGGAGAAGTCGACCCGGTACGACCGCGGGTCGGGCGAGGCGTCGCTCGCGAACTCGAGATCGCACCCGGTCACCTCCGCGAGCATCTCGGCGAGGTCTCGCACGACGTAGTTCTGCGCGCCGGAGCCGATGTTGAACGCCTTGCCGCCGACGAGGTCGCTGGGCGCCTCGACCATCCGCACCGCGACCTTCGCGAGATCGCGCACGTGGAGCAACGGCCGCCACGACCGGCCGTCGCTGAGCAGCCGGATCTTCCCGGTGACGTGCCCCCACGCCGCGAGGTTGTTCAGCACGATGTCCAGGCGGAGCCGTGGGGAGACGCCGTAGACGGTCGCGTTCCGCATCGCGACCGTCGAGAAGCCGTCTCCGTCGAAGTCGGGAAGCGCCGCCTCCGAGCGCACCTTCGACTCCGCGTACGGCGTGAGCGGGCGGAGCGGCGCGTCCTCGGCGAGCAGCGCGTCCTCGCCGGAGGCGCCGTACATCGAGCACGACGAGGCGAACACGAACCTGCGGACGCCGGCCACCTTCGCGGCCCGAGCGAGCGAGACCGTCGCGCGATGGTTGATCGCGTACGTCAGGTCGGGGCTCAGGTCACCGAGCGGGTCGTTCGAGAGCGCCGCGAGGTGCACGACCGCGTCGAAACCCTCGAGCTGCCGTGGCTCGACGTCGCGGACGTCGAGCGTCAGCCGCTCCGGCTCGGGCTCGAAGGTGCCGAAGTCGCACCCATCGTAGAAGCCCGTGTCGAGACCGACAACGTCGTGGCCGTGCGCGACGAAGATCGGCCACAGCACCGAGCCGACGTAGCCGCTGCTGCCGGTGACGAGAACCTTCACGAGGCGCCCCCTTCCGTGGCGAATGTCAGCTTGCGGGCCACGAACGCCTCGGCGAACCCGCTCGGCGCGCGGCATTCCATCCCGCGGATGCGCATGAGGCCACGGAACACGTCGACGTCGTACCAGTGCTTGTCGCGCTGGCTGCCGAAGTGCCCGTCGAGGAGGCCGAGCTTCTCCTCGACCTGCGACTCGGTGAGCGGGACGTAGAGGTTCGGGCGGCCGACGTCCCCGTCCCACTTGGGGATCTCGTACTCGAGCACGAGGTGGTCGCGGAAGGTGTTCCATGTGAGCTCGCAGACGAGGCGGTGGTCCTGGTGGAGGTCGTCGCGCGTGTGGGTGAGGATCAGCTGCGGGTCGACGCGGGCCTTCAGGTCCTCGAACGCGTCCTTCACCTCTGCCGACGAATGCGGCAGGTAGCCGTCCCGGAACGAATGGACCTCCACGGTCGGCTCGGCCGCGCCCGCGAGGACCACCTCGGCGCAACGACGGGCCTCGTCGCCGCGCGCCCCGGGCGCCGCGAGGACGACCCAGTGCACCGCCACGCCGGGATCTGCCCGCGTGAGCGCGAGAATCGTCCCAGCGCAGCCGATCTCGAGGTCGTCCGAGTGCGCGCCGATCGCGAGCACGTGGCGGACGGGCGCGCCGCCCGCGGGGCCCAGCGGAAGCATCACGCGACGGGCGACTCGGCAGGATCGAGGCCGACGCGGAGCCAGGGCGCGCGACCCGAGTCGTACAGGCCCTCGAGCCACTGCCGGTCCTTGATCGTGTCCATCGGCCCGAAGAACCCGTCGTGCACGTAGGCCCCGACCTCGCCGCGCGGGATCAGCTTCGCGAACGTCTCCTCCACGAGCTCGTCCCCCGGCGCGATCCAGTCGAAGATCTCGCGCCGCATCACGAAGAAGCCGCCGTTGATCCGCACACCCGACGTGTCCATCGCGCGCACGTCGCGCACGGTTCCGTCGCGGTCCGCCTCGACGATGTGCGCGTGGAAGTGCGGCTTGACGAGCGCGAACATGATCATCTTCCCCGAGGACTCGAACGTCCGCACGAGCGCCGGGAGATCGACGTCGGTCAGCCCGTCGCCGTACGTCGCCATGAACACCTCGTCGTCCCCGAGGTACGGCTCGACCGCCTTGAGGCGCTCGCCGATCGTGGAGCGCGTGCCCGTGTCGGCGAACGTGATGCGCCACGGCCCGCCGTCGCGGTTCAGGATCTCGATCTCGGCCTCTCCGCCGTAGTTGTCGAGCACGAAGTCGTACATCAGTGCTTCGTTGTGGCGGAGGAAGTACTCCTTGATGACGTCGCCCTTGTAGCCGAGGCAGAGAACGAACTCCGTGTGCCCCCACGCCGCGTAGTACCGCATGATGTGCCAGAGGATCGGCCGGTTGCCGATCTGGATCATCGGCTTCGGGATGCGCTGCGTCTCCTCCCCCATGCGGACGCCGAGACCGCCGCAGAAGATCACGACCTTCATCGCGCGCCTGTCACCCCCTCCCCGTTCACCGGTGCTTCCGTCGTCCCTCACGCAGTAAGGATGACCGTTTCGCGCGCGTCAAGCCCGGCTGGCGTCGTCGAGGTAGCGAGCCGTGGGAATCGGCACCACGAGGCGCGCGCCCCACTCGGCCGTGTACGCGAGCTGCTCGCCGATCTCGGCCGCGAGGTTCCAGGGCAGGATCACGATCACGTCGGGGCGCGTCTCGGCGATCTTCTCCGGAGGATGGATCGGGATGTGCGTACCGGGCGTGTGCTTGCCCTGCTTGTACGGGTTGCGGTCGACCGTGTACTCGAGGAAGTCCGTGCCGAGCCCGCAGTAGTTGAGCAGCGTGTTCCCCTTGCCGGGAGCGCCGTAGCCGACCACCTGCTTTCCCTCCCGCCGCAGCCCGATCAGCAGGTCGAGCAGCGCGCGCTTGGACTCCCGGACGCCCTCCGCGAAGCGCGCGTACGAGCCGGGGTCGCGAAGCCCCTGCGCGTCCTCCCGCTCGAGCACCTCGGCCACCGCCGGCGCGGGATCGGCGCCGGCCGAGGCCTGGCGGAGGAAGACCCGCAGCGAGCCGCCGTGGCTCGCCAGCTCCTGGACATCGACGAGCTCGAGCCCCTGCGCGCCGAAGATCGAGCGGATCGAGTGCAGCGAGAAGTACGAGAAGTGCTCGTGATAGATCGTGTCGTACTCGAGATGCTCGATCAGCTTCGCGAGGTGCGGGAACTCGAAAGTCGCTGTCCCGCCGGGCGCGAGGAGCGCGGCGACGCCGGCGGCGAAGTCGTTGATGTCGGGCACCTGCGCGAGCACGTTGTTCCCGAGCACGAGGTCGGCGTGACCGCGGTCCTCGGCGAGCCGGGCGCCGAGCTCCGCGCCGAAGAACTCCGTGATCGTCTCGACGCCCCGGGCGACCGCCGCCTCCGCGACGTTCACCGCCGGCTCGACGCCGAGCACGGGGACGCCCTTCGGCAGGAAGTGCTGCAGGAGGTAGCCGTCGTTCGAGGCGAGCTCGACGACGAGGCTGTCGGGCCCGAGCGAGAGCCGGTCGCACATCTCCTCGACGTAGCGGCGCGCATGCTCCACCCAGGAGTCGGAGTACGCGGAGAAGTAGGCGTACTCCGTGAAGATCTCGTCCGGCGTCGCGAGCTCGGGGATCTGCGCGAGCCAGCAGCTCTCGCACACCCGCACGTGCAGCGGGTAGAACAGCTCGCCGCGCTCGAGCTCGTCGTGGGTGAGCACGGTCTGGCAGAGCGGCGACTTGCCGAGGTCGACCATCGTGAGCGCGAGCGGCGTCGCGCAGTGGCGGCACACGGTCGCGCCCGGCACGGCGCCCGGACGTGTCCGAGTGAGAGGCTGCGGCTCGGGCATCTCTTCCATTCTCGCGACGAGTGGGCGTCTGTCGAGCCTGAACCGGTGCGGCCGCGGGTGGACCCGTCGCGCCGTCAGTCCACCCGACCGAGCAGCACGCAGGCGTTGTGGCCCCCGAGGCCCATCGCGTTCGAGAGCGCGACGTCCACCTCGGCGTGGCGTGCCTCGTTCGGGACGTAGTCGAGGTCGCACTCCGGGTCGGGTGTCCGGTAGTTGATCGTC
>DASSUT010000051.1:0-3261 GCA_035706725.1 Gaiella sp.
CGCACCGACCACGTCGGCTGCTACGGCGCGCGGCGTGTCCGCACGCCGACGATCGACGAGCTCGCGGCGACCGGCGTGCGGTTCGACCAGGCGATCGCCGCCGCGCCGTGGACGTGCCCCTCCACGACCTCGATGATCACGGGGCTCTACCCGCACCATCACGGCTACCTCCACTGGGACGCGACGCTCGACCCGGCGATCCCGACGCTGTTCACGGTCGCCGCCGCGCACGGGTACGCGACCGCGAGCTTCGTCTTCGACGAGAACTACCTGTTCAAGGGTTTCGCGGACGCGAACGTCGCGGGGACGAGCGAGACGCTCGACGGCGTCGTCGACTGGCTGCGCGCCCACCGCTCGGAGCCGTTCGTCCTGTGGTTCCACAGCTGGGCGACGCACATGCCCTACGACATCCTCCACGCGGAGCGGAAGGAGTGGCTCGCCGCGAAGGACGCGATCATCGCCGGGATCCAGTCGGGCGACGCGGCGGCGCTCGAGGAGCTCCGCGAGGGGTATGCGCGCTCCGTCGAGCGCTCCTCGGAGACGTTCCTCGCGGGCTTCCTCGCGGAGCTCGACGCGCTCGGGCTCCGGGAAGACACCGTGCTCGCATTCGTCTCGGACCACGGGGAGTCGTGGGGCGAGCGGTTCCGCGACAAGGAGGCGGTCAAGGGCACCTACCACATGCATGGCGCGACCGTGTACGACGAGATCGTCGAGGTGCCGCTGGTCGTCACGGCGCCGGGACGGATCGATCCCGGGGTCGTGCGCTCCCAGGTCAGCCTCGTCGACCTCGCGCCGACGCTCCTCGACCTCGCCGGCGCCCCGCTCGACGGAGTGGACGGCGGGTCGCTCGTACCGCTCCTCGCAGGCGCCGACGAAGACCGCGACGCGTGGATCGTCGCAACCGACGCCGGGCGCGTCTCGCAACTCGCCTTGCGGCGCCCGCCGTGGAAGCTGACCGTCCACGTCCAGTCGGGCGAGGAGGAGGCCTACCGGCTCGACGTCGACCCCCGCGAGCGGCACAGCGTGCCCGACGACGCCCCGGGCGAGCTGCGCGAGCGGCTGTACGGAGAGCTCGAGACGGTCGAGCAGCCGGAGCTCTCTGCCGAGGACGCGGCCCGGGTGAGCTCGCGGCTTGCCGATCTCGGCTATCTGTAGCCTCCACCGACGATGAGCGGCCCCGACACGCAGGCCGAAGCGCGGCGCCTCTACGGGCGCATGACGCTGATCCGGCGCTTCGAGGAGACCCTTCTCGAGCTGTTCTCGGCCGGCAAGCTGCACGGCACCACGCACACGTGCATCGGCCAGGAGGCGGACGCGGTCGGGGTGATCTCGTGCCTCGAGCCCGAGCGTGACGTCGTGGTCTCGAACCACCGCTGCCACGGCCACTACCTCGCGTTCACCGACGACGTCGACGGGCTCCTGCGCGAGGTGATGGGCCGGGTCGGAGGCGTCTGCGGCGGCAAGGGCGGCAGCCAGCACCTGTTCGCGGGCAACTTCTACTCGAACGGCGTGCTCGGCGGCACCGTCCCCGTCGCCGCCGGGATGGCGCTCGCCGAGCGCGAGCGAGGGAGCGGCGCGGTCGTCACCGTGTTCGTGGGCGACGGCACGCTCGGGCAGGGCGTCGTGTACGAGAGCCTCAACATCGCCTCCCTGTGGGACCTGCCGCTGCTCGTCGTCGTGGAGCACAACGGCTACGCGCAGTCGACGCCTTCGCGGCTCCAGCTCGCCGGCGACGTCGAGGCGCGCGCGGCCGCCTTCGGGGTGCAGACCGCGCGACACGACACAACCGACGTGCTCGAGGTCCGGGCCGCGGCCCGGGAGGCCGTCGAGCACGTCCGCGGCAGCGGCAGGCCGTTCTTCCTCGTGCTCGATACGTACCGCTTCAGCCCGCACTCGAAAGGCGACGACCACCGCGCGCCGGCGGAGATCGCCGAGCGCCGCCTCCGCGACCCCCTGACCGTCGTCGCGGGACTGGTCGACGACGCCGAGCGCGACGAGATCGCCGCCTCGGTCGAGCGCCGGCTCTCGGAGGCCGTCGAACAGGCGCTCGCCGCCCCGGCCGCCTCGCTGGAGCCGGTCGCGCCATGAGCGTCCGCTGCGGACAGGCACTCAACACCGCGCTGCACGAGATCTTCGAGCGCGACGAGCGTGTGTACCTGCTCGGCGAAGACCTGCTCGACCCCTACGGCGGCGCGTTCAAGATCAGCAAGGGCCTCTCCACGCGGTGGCCCGACCGCGTGCTGACGACGCCCGTGAGCGAGGCGTCGCTGTTCGGCGTGAGCGCGGGTCTCGCGCTCCGCGGGTACCGCCCGATTCTCGAGATCATGTTCGGCGATTTCGTCGCGCTCGGTCTCGACCAGGTCGTCAACGGGATCGCGAAGTTCCGCGCGATGTTCGACGACCAGGTCACGGT
The DNA here is from genome assembly GCA_035706725.1 of Gaiella sp. Classification (GTDB taxonomy): domain Bacteria; phylum Actinomycetota; class Thermoleophilia; order Gaiellales; family Gaiellaceae; genus Gaiella. Next base: position 2,414 of record DASSUT010000051.1, read on the forward strand.
CCCGCTCGTCGTGCGGACGCCGATGGGCGCCAGGCGCGGGTACGGGCCGACGCACAGCCAGTCGCTCGAGAAGCTGCTGCTCGGGGTGCCGGGCATCAGGGTCGTCGCGCCGAGCGAGTGCCACGATCTCGGCGCGATGCTCGCGGAGGCGGTGGCGGACGACGAGCCGGTCTTCTTCGTCGAGAACAAGCTCATGTACGGGCGGCCCAACCGGCGGCCGGTGGACGGGAGGGTCGGCGAGCTGGCGTGCGTCGAGGGCGACGGCCGGTACCCCGCGCTGACCTTCTCCGGCAACGACTTCGCGCGGGCGGAGGCGACACTCGTCACGTACGGCGGGATGCTGCCGCTGACGCTCGAGGCCGCGACCCGGCTGGTCCTCGAGCAGGAGGTCTTCACCGAGGTCGTCGCGCTCGGGCGGCTGCTGCCGCTCGACCTCGGCCCCGTGCTCGAGTCCGTCGCGCGCACGGGCAGCCTCGTCACGGTCGAGGAGGGCACACTCACGGGCGGTGTCGGTGCCGAGATCGCGGCTCGTGTCCAGGCCGAGGCGTGGAGCGACCTCGAGCGGCCGGTCGCCCGCGTCGCCGCCCGGGACGGGATCGTCCCGTCCGCCCGGACGCTCGAGGACGAGGCGCTGCCGAACGTCGACGACATCGTCGCCGCGGTCGCGGCGCTCGAGCGCGTGGGAGGTTAGTGCTCGAGCTCGTCCTCACCCGCGAAGACGCGAACAGCGAGTCGGCGCTGCTCGCCGAGTGGCTCGTGGAGGATCGTGCAGCGGTGCGCAAGGGACAGCCGGTCTGCGTCGTCGAGACCTCGAAGGCGTCCGTCGAGCTCGAGGCGGAGGGCGACGG
>DASSUT010000052.1:0-5990 GCA_035706725.1 Gaiella sp.
TGCGCACCTTCTCGGAGCGGGCTCTTGCCGAGCGCCCAGTAGAACGGCGACGCGGGACGCCAGCGCTCGAGCGCGCCGACCGTGTGGGACAGCCCGTCGAACAGCCACGCGAGAACCGCCACGCCGGCCGCGACCGCGATCGCCCCCGCGCGCCCCGGCCGCAGCGCCCCCACGGCGAGCGCGAGCGTGCCGAACAGGAGCGCGAGGAGGCCGACGCTGACCGAGGCGGCCGCGAGCTTGCCGAGCCCGATGTCGAGGTCGACGGGCAACGCGCCGAGCCCGGTGGTCACGAGCAGCACGAGCGTCAGCACGACGACGAGCCCGGCCATGGCCCAGAAGCGTTGCACGACGTAGTCACGGCGCCTGACCGGATGGGCGAGGAGCAGGTCGAGGGTTCCGCGCTCTTCCTCGCCCGCCACGGCGCCCGCGCCGTGGCCGATCGAGAACACGAGCAGGATCAGCGGCGCGACGAGCGCGAAGATCTGGCTGTTGAGGTAGCCGGCTGCGCTCGTGATGTCGAGCTCGCCGCCCACGAAGAGCTGGCGGAGCGATTCGGGGAGGTCCTTCGTGTAGTCGTTGAGGGAGGCGTCGTCGCGTACGGAGGGATAGAACGCGACGTTCAGCGCCACCATCGCCGCGAGCCCGAGCGACCACCAGGCGGTCGAGCGCCTGCGCTCGCGGACGGTCTCGGCGACGAGCTCAGTTCCCATCAGGACTGTCCCCGTAGTAGGAGCGGAAGACCTCCTCGAGCTCCGGCGGCTCGCTCGTGAGCGTCTGCACCGGCAGCCGGGCGAGCTCCTTGACGAGCGCGTCCATCGACCCCTCGACGACGAGGTGGATCGTCCCGTCGTACACCGCGACCTCGCTCACCCCGGGAACGCGATCGAGGCCGCTCGCGTCCACAGGCCCCGCGACGCGTACTTCGACGCGACGCACCGCGCGCTGCCGCAGCGCCGCCATCGACTCGACGGCGACGAGGCGGCCGTCGCGGACGATTCCGACGCGTCCGGCGGCGTGCTCGACCTGGTCGAGCTCGTGCGAGGACAGGAACACGGTGCGGCCCGCCGCCGCGCGCTCGTGGATCAGCTCCAGGACGTCCCGCTGCCTGAGCGGGTCGAGGCCGCTCGTCGGCTCGTCGAGGATGAGGATCTCGGGGTCGTGCACGAACGCCGCGACGATCCCGACCTTCTGCTTGTTTCCCTTGGAGAGGTCGCCGATCCGGCGGTCGAGGTCGAGGCCGAGACGCTCTGCGAGGTCTGAGACAGCTTTTGCCTCGACTCCCCCGCGCAGCCGCCCCAGGAATCCGAGGTACGCCGCGGCCGTGCTCTGCGACGGCACCTTGAGCTCGCCAGGGAGGTAGCCGGTCTTGCGGCGGGCCTCGAGGCTGTCGGCGCGCGTGTCGAGACCGGCGATCGCCGCGCTGCCCCGCGTCGGGCGGATCAGGTCGAGCAGGAGCCGGATCGTCGTCGTCTTGCCCGCGCCGTTGGGGCCGAGGTAGCCGAACACCTCACCGGCCTCGATACGAAGGTCGAGGTTTTCGACACCGCGGCGCTCGCCGTAGAACTTCGTCAGCCCGACGGTCTCGATCGCGGGTGCGGCCATCAGCCAGCCAGCGTAACGAGGCGCTTCGCTGGGATGTTCGGATTCCGTTCGCATGCGGGAGGGTCGTTCAAGCGTGCGGCGAACCCGTCCGATACGGAGACGAGATGGGTCGGCCGCGTCTCACCGTGCTCTCCGTGCTGCTCGCGGCGTGTGTGTCCTCCGCGCCGGCCTTCGCCGCCGGGCCCGACGACCCGCTCGCGCCGACCACGGCGCCGCTTGCCGTCTCCGGCGCCGCCGCGTCGCCGCGCGGCTCGACGAGCTGGGCCGCACCGCAGATCGCGACGGTCGTGCTCGCCGGCGTGATGGGCCCGGACGTCGCCTCGTTCCGTCCCGACGACGCGCTCACGCGCGGGGAGCTGCACGCCGCGATCGTCGCGCTCGGGAAGCAGCATCAGGCGCCGCTCGACCCGTCCCGGATCGTCACGATGCGCGAGCTCGACGCGCAGCTCGTCGCCGCCGCGGGCCTGTTGCCGGCGGCCCGGCAGATTCGTATGGCCGCGCAGGACGCCGGGCTCGAGCCGACGGACATGCTCGGGACCGAGACGATCGCGCGCCTCCTCGGCCTGCGCGTGAACCACCCGGTGGGCCAGGAGAGCCTCGAGCGCTCGCCGAAGCAGCCCGCCCCCCGCGCCGAGGCTGCCTACTCGCTCGCAAAGCTTCGTCTGCTCGATCCCACGCGCATCGACGCGGTGCGGCAGGTCGCGGCGACGTTCTCCGTGCCCGCGCTGACCGACTGGCAGCGCCTCGTGCTGAGCCGCGCGCTGCGGTTCGTCGGCTACCCGTACGTGTTCGCGGGAATGTCGGAGAAGCCGCAGACGATCTGGAGCGCCTCGGCGCCGGGGAACCAGCTCGCGGTGCCCGGCGGCTTCGACTGCTCGGGCTTCGTCTGGCGCGTCTACAAGCTGCAGCCGTACGACGGCGCGCCGTCGCTCTCGGACGTGCTCAAGGGCAGGACGACCTACGCGATGAGCGGCGAGGTGGCGAAGGCGGAGCGGATCGCCGCCGACGCGCTCGAGCCTGCCGACGTCCTCTTCTTCGGCAGCCGTGGCACGCAGTCCAAGCCCTCCGAGGTCGGCCACTCCGGCATCTACGTGGGGAACGGGTGGTTCGTCCACTCGTCGAGCGGCGGCGTCACGCTCCAGCCGCTCCAGGGTTGGTACGCGGACGAGCTCGCCTGGGCCCGGCGCCCGCTCGCGGAAGCCGGCCTCGCCCCGTAGCCGGGCACGGTTGGATCGCCCGGTGCGGGGTAGGCTCCGGCCGTGCGCTGGAAGAAGGTCTCTGGCACGGGAGACATGGAGGACCGCCGCGGTCAGTCGCCGGGGCCGCTCGGGGGCGGAGGGCTTCCGTTCCCGATCCCGATGGGCAAGGCAGGCGGAGGCATGGGGCTGCTCCTCCTCGTCGTGCTCGCCCTCCTGTTCGGGGGGAACATCCTCGGCGGCGGCGGCGCGGGCCCGCTCGACCCGGGAAGCGTCGACGAGACCGTCCCTCAGGCGCCGGCCGGCGCGCAGGCGGGCGGCTCGGACGACGCGGTGCAGGGCAACGAGTTCGAGTTCGCGAAGTTCGTCTCGAAGGACGCCCAGGACATGTGGACGCAGGTGCTCCAGCAGTCGGGCAAGGCGTACACACGCGCGCCCGTCGTGACGTTCACGACCGCGACGATGTCGGGCTGCGGCCCGGCCTCCGCGCAGACCGGACCGTTCTACTGCCCGGCCGACCACAAGGTGTACCTCGACCTCTCCTTCTTCCGGGAGCTCTCGCGGCGCTTCGGGGCGCCGGGCGACTTCGCGGCCGCGTACGTGATCGCGCACGAGATCGGCCACCATGTGCAGAGCGAGCTCGGGATCGAGCGGCAGGTGCGGCAGAAGCAGCAGGACGATCCCGGCAACGCAAACCTCTATTCCGTGCAGCTCGAGCTCCAGGCCGACTGCTTCGCCGGCGTCTGGGCGCGGTCGACGTACGACCGCGGGATTCTGGATCCTGGCGACATCGACGAGGGTCTACGCGCGGCAGCCGCGGTCGGCGACGACCGCCTCGGCGCGCGGAGCCCGGAGCAGTGGACGCACGGCTCGTCCGACCTGCGCGTCAAGTGGTTCCGCACGGGCTTCGACTCGGGCAGCGCAGGCGACTGCGACACGAGCGGCGTCCGGCTCTAGCGGCCTCGAGGGCGGCCTGGGCCGCGAGCCGACAAGACGGTGTCAGACACCGGTTTGTGTCAAGGGCAACCCGTGCCAAATTCGTGCCAATCGATGCACACGGCGCGTTTGCCTGCGTACCGGGGAGTGGTTTCCTCTTCGAACGCTCCCAGACGGACGGCACCTGACATGGCCGCACGGGACCACTTGACAGAAAACGGTGTCTGACACCGTTGGCGCCGGCGCGACCCTCGGACGCGGCGGCAGCCGCCCCGCGATACCCTCGGAGGACCACTTTCGAGGAGGCTGAACGATGACGGAGCTTGCCGAGGCGCCCGCTGCAGGGCGTGACGAGGCCATCACGAGGATCCCGCACTGGATCGACGGCACGCGGGTCAACGGGACGTCCGGCCGGAGCGGCGCGGTCTACAACCCCGCGGCCGGCGTCCAGACAGGGGCGGTGGACTTCGCCTCGGTCGAGGAGGTCGACGCGGCCGTGCAGAGCGCGGCGCGGGCGCTTCCCGGCTGGCGGGCGACGTCGCTCGCGAAACGCGCCGACCTCTTCTTCCGGATTCGCGAGGTCTTCCACACGCACCGCGAGGACCTCGCCAAGATCCTGACCGCGGAGCACGGCAAGGTGCTCACGGACGCGATGGGCGAGGTGGCGCGCGGGCTCGAGGTGATCGAGTACGCGTGCGGCATCCCGACGCTGCTCAAGGGAGAGTTCTCCGAGCAGGCGTCGACCGGGGTCGACGTCTACTCGATCCGGCAGCCCGTCGGCGTCGTCGCCGGGATCACGCCGTTCAACTTCCCCGCGATGGTCCCCATGTGGATGTGGGCGCCGGCGATCGCGTGCGGCAACTGCTTCATTCTCAAGCCCTCGGAGAAGGACCCTTCGGCCTCGCTGCTCGCGGCCGAGCTGCTCAAGGAGGCAGGGCTGCCCGACGGCGTCTTCAACGTCGTGCAGGGCGACAAAGTCGCAGTCGACGCGATCCTGGAGCACCCAGGGATCGGCGCCGTCTCGTTCGTCGGCTCGACCCCGATCGCACGCTTCATCTACGAGACCGGGACGAAGCACGGGAAGCGCATCCAGGCGCTCGGCGGGGCCAAGAACCACATGATCGTGCTCCCCGACGCGGACATCGAGATGGCCGCCGACGCAGCCGTGTCCGCCGGATACGGCTCCGCGGGCGAGCGGTGCATGGCGGTCTCGGTGCTCGTGGCCGTCGGCGACGTGGCCGAGCCGCTGGTCGCCGCCATCCAGGAGCGGCTGCCCAAGGTCAAGGTCGGGGACGGAATGCAAGAAGGCGCCGAGATGGGCCCGCTCGTGACGCGCGAGCACCGCGACAAGGTCGCCGGCTACATCGAGTCGGGCGCGGAGCAGGGCGCGACGGTGGTCGCGGACGGCCGTGAGACCGCTCCCGACGGGGGCGGCTTCTTCCTCGGGGTGTCGCTGCTCGACAACGTGACGACAGAGATGGACGCCTACAAAGACGAGATCTTCGGGCCGGTGCTCTCCATCGTGCGCGCGAAGACGTACGACGAGGCAGTCTCGCTCGTGAACGACAACCCGTACGGGAACGGCGTCGCCCTGTTCACCCGCGACGGCGGGGCCGCGCGGCAGTTCCAGTTCGACGTCAACGCGGGCATGGTCGGCATCAACGTGCCGATTCCCGTCCCTGTCGCGTACTACTCGTTCGGCGGCTGGAAGGCGTCGCTGTTCGGCGACTCGCACGCCTACGGGCCCGAGTCGATCCACTTCTACACCCGCGGCAAGGTGGTCACCTCGCGCTGGCCCGATCCGGCGACGAGCAAGGTCGACCTCGGGTTCCCGCAGACGCGATGAGCGATCGGGAACCCCTCTTGCCCTTTGGCGTCGGATAGGTGCAGAATCAGCACGTCGGTCGGGGCGGAACTGCGGCGCCGCCCCGACCGCTTTCTCTTGTCGCCGGCTCGGGAATAGCGTTGCCTTGACCGGCGTTAAGTTGATCTAACAAGTATTGCTTGATCAACTACAGGAGGGATTCGATGAGCACTGCCACCACCACCGTCCCGTCCACGCTGACAGGCGAGTGGGTCAGCGACCCGACGCACTCCACGGTCTCGTTCCGCGTCCTCTACATGGGCGTCGCTCCGTTCGAGGGAACGTTCCGGGACTTCACCGCGACGCTCACCGAGGACGGGCTGCACGGGGTGGCGGGCGCCGCGAGCATCGACGTCGACGACGACCAGCTCGCCGGCCACCTTGCGTCGCCG
>DASSUT010000053.1:0-12673 GCA_035706725.1 Gaiella sp.
CTCCCCGCCGCGACGTCCTCCACCCACGAGCCCACCTGGAGGTGCAGGTCCCGCCGCTCGGTCTTCGGCAGCGTCGAGTACGCGACGTCCTGCGTGAGCGCGTGCTTGAAACCGAACTCACGCATCCCGTCCACGCTCGAATCGGCGTTCTCCGAGACGAGCGCGCGCCGCTCGAGGGCGGACATCAGCTCCTCGTCGATCCCGACCGCACGCGGCCAGAACACCCTTCCCATCACCGAGCAGCGTCTGAGCGCGGCGCGCGACTCGGCGTCGAGGAGGTCGACGCGCGCGGCGATCACCCCATGGATCGAGTCGGGCAGCTCGACTGCGTCGGCCCCCGCGCGGACGGTCCAGCCGCCGTTCTCACGGGCGATCGCGTCCCGGTCGATCAGCATCTGGAGGATCTCCTCGACGAAGAACGGGTTGCCTTCCGCACGGGTCACGATTCTCCGCAGCAGCTCCGGCGGGAGCCCTGAAGGGCCGACGAGCGCGTCGACGAGCCGCGCCGCCTCGTCGTCCGGCAGCGGCGAGAGCCGGATCGACGTCGAGTCGCTCACCCCCCCGCTCCACGTCGGCCGCACGTCGAGGAACTCGGGACGCGCCGTGCACACCGTGAGCACGGCTGCGTCCGTGAGCGTGTCCGCCAGCTCCTCGAGGAGCCGGACGAGCGGCTCCGACGCCCAATGGACGTCCTCCACGACGAGGACGGTGAGCCGTTCCCCACCGAGCCCGCACAGGAGCCGCCTCCACCCCTCCCCGAGCGCGCTCCGCACGTCCCGGTCGTCGTCCTCGGGCAGCGTCAGGCCGATCGTCCACGCGACCGCCTCGACGACGCCGCCGACCTGATCGGCTCGGACGTGCTCCCCGATCGCTCCCGCGAGCTTGCGGAGCGCATCGTCGGCGGGGTCGTTCTCGTGGATGCCCGCGAACCCCTTCGCCGCCTCCCCGAGCGGCCAGTACGTGATGCCCTCGCCGTACGCGAGGCAGCGTCCCTGGAGGACGTGCGCGTCCGGAAGCTGGGCGAGGAACTCGGTGAGGAGACGGGTCTTGCCGACTCCGGCGTGGCCGTAGATCGTCACCAGCTGCGGTGCGCGTTCGCGTGCGACGCGCGACGTCAGCGCGCGGAGGACGACGAGCTCCTCGTCGCGGCCGATCATCTCCGCGGCCAGACCCTCGATCGCGCGCACGCCCGACAGAGCGACCACCTCGGTCGCCTCCCACGCCGGGACGGGTGCGTCCTTGCCCTTCACCGCCGCGGCCCCGATGCTCGCGTAGCGGATCGCGCGGCGCGTCGAGGCCCGTGTCCGCTCCCCGACCAGCACCTGGCCGGGCTCCGAGCGCTGCTGCAGCCGTGCGGCGACGTTCACCGCGTCGCCGCTGACCATCAGCTCGCCGCGCGCGATCGCTTCCCGGCCCGCGACGACGTCACCGGTGTTGACGCCGATGCGAAGGCCGACCTCGACCCCGTGACGCGTTCGCACGCCGTCCGCGAACGCAGCGAAGCGCCCGCGCACGGCAAGCGCCGCCCGCACCGCGCGCTCGGCGTCGTCGCCATGCGCGCGCGGTACGCCGAAGACGGCGAGCACGGCATCGCCCACGAACTTCTCGCTGATGCCGCCGAACCGCACGACCTCGGCGTTCACGAGCTCGAACAGCTCGCCCTGCAGCTCCCGGAGGTCCTCCGGGTCGATCCGTGAGCCGAGCGCCGTCGACCCGGCGACGTCTGCGAACAGGACCGTGGCCACCCGTCGCTCCTCGTGCTTCCCCACGCCCGTTGGGCCGGCCCCGTTCCGGAGGGCCGTCCCGCAGGCCGGACAGAATGCGGCGCTCGCCGGCGCGTCCGCGCCACAGCCGTTGCAGCGCTGCACGAGCGGAGCACCGCAGGCGCTGCAGAAGCGGGCGTCGTCTCGTTGTGCGGCGCCGCACGTCGCGCAGGCGACCGTCACGGGCTCTGTTCGCGGGGTATCCGTCACGTCGAAGGGACCCTGACCGATCCATCCGGCTGCACCCGAATGCCCTCCTCGAGCAGACGTTCGCGCACCAGATACTGGAAGGCCGACCACGCGCCCGGGTGCACGTCCACCATGCGGTACACCTGCCATTCGGAGAGTAATGTCGCGTCGCGGGCGCGAGCGGTTTTCCAATCGGCCATCTTCGGCAGCCGGCCGAGCTCGCGCGCCAGGGCGGCGCCGTCCGCGACGGCTCGCTCGAGCCGCTCCTCGCCGACCGGCACGTCGAAGCCCGCCTCGCGCAACGCCGCCGCAAGCGAGCCGAACGTGTGCCAGATCAACGACTTCGAGGCGATCCGCCCCCGCCGCGCCTCGATGTCCCGTACGGTGGGGACGCGGCCGAGCTCCTCCCCCAGCTCGCGGAGCTGGTCGAGCAGCTCCTCGCGGCTGATGAAGCGGCGTGGCGTGAGCCCTGCGGCCCGTTTCGCCGCGTTCCACGTGCCGAAGTGCTCGATCACGGTCTGGGGATGGACCGACGCGGCGGGGTCGGCCGCAAACTCCCGCATGGTCGGCGAGCGCCCGAGCCGCGCTGCCGACGCCTGCAGCTCCGACAGGATCTCCTCGTCCGTGTAGCGGCGGCGCATGCCGGCGCGGAACGCCTCGAGCGCGTCCTCGTCGATGCGCTCGAGCGCGGGGTGACGCCGACGCGCCCTGGCCATGCAAACATGGTAGATCAATTGAAACAATCTGCAAGCTCGGCAGAGCGATGCACGAACGCTAGGCTCGCCGTCGTGCCCGCGCGCATCGCGCTCGAGACCTCGGTTGCCCGGCTCGTCGGACGGCTGTCGCGTGCGACCGGACGCGGCGGCGGCACGACGCTGCCGGGCAAGCTCGTCTGGAAGCTCGACCCGGGCGCGCTCGACCTGCTCGCGGCGCGCTTGCCGGCCGGCGTCGCACTCGTCTCCGCGACGAACGGGAAGACCACGACCACCGCGATGGCGAGCTCCATCCTCTCGCCGCTCCGCGCGCTTGCCTGGAACCGCTCGGGGGCGAACCTCGCTTCGGGCGTGACGTCGACGCTGCTCGCGGCGCGCAACGCCGAGCTCGGGCTGCTCGAGGTGGACGAGTTCGCGCTTCCCGAGGTGATCCGCCGCACACGTCCGCGCGCCGTCTGCCTTGCGAACCTCTTCCGCGACCAGCTCGACCGCTACGGCGAGCTCGAGCACGTCGCCGAGCGGTGGCACACCGCCGTTGCGGAGCTGCCGGCGGCGACGCGGCTCGCCGTCGGGGCCGACGACCCCCTCGTGGGCTCGCTTGCGGACGGGCGCGCAGGCGCGCTGCGCTTCGGAGTGGACGATCCCGCGCACGCGCGGCCGTCGCTCCAGCATGCGTCCGACTCGAAGTACTGCGTGCGCTGCGGGACCCCCTACGGGTACGACGCCGCCTACGTGGGGCACCTCGGCGCGTATCGCTGCGATGCATGCGGGCACGCGCGCCCACCGCTCGACGTCGCGGCGCGGGAGATCTCGTCCCATGGTCTCGACGGCGTGTCGTTCTCGCTCGAGACGCCGGTGGGCAACGCGCGCGTGCGGCTGTCGCTTCCCGGTCTCTACAACGTCTACAACGCGCTTGCGGCCGCCAGCCTCGCACTCTGTCTCGATGTCGGTCTCGACGACGTCGTGTCGGGGCTCGAGCGGTTCCGTGCCGCCTTCGGCCGGTTCGAGCGTCTCGCTGCCGGGGAGCGGACCGTGCTCCTGCTGCTCGTGAAGAACCCCGCCGGTGCGAACGAGGCGATCCGCACGCTCGAGGAGGGCGGTGTCCCGCAGACGCTCGTCGTGGCGCTCAACGACCGGATCGCCGACGGGCGGGACGTGTCCTGGATCTGGGACGTCGACTTCGAACCGCTGCTGGAGCGCACCGAGCGGATCGTGGCGACGGGAGAGCGCGCAGCGGAGCTCGCGCTCCGGTTCGCCTACGGCGGGTTCCCCCGGGACCGCATCGAGGTCGTGCCCGCGCTCGATGAGGCACTCGACCGTGGGCTCGCGCTCACCGAAACGGGCGGCGAGCTCGTCGTCCTGCCGACGTACACGGCGATGCTCCGCCTGCAGGGGATCGCCGCGGATCGCGGGCTGACGCGACCGTACTGGGAGTCCGCCCGGTGAAGATCCGCCTGGGGCACCTGTACCCCGAGTACCTGAACATCTACGCGGACCGCGGGAACATCGCCGTGCTCGACCGGCGGGCCGCCGCCCGCGGCCACGAGCTCGTCGTCGACTCTGTGACGGTCGGGACGACCCTCGCCCCCGGTGCGCACGACCTGGTCTACGTCGGCGGCGGACAGGACCGCGAGCAGGCGATGATCGCGCCGGACCTCGCGTCGCGGCGCGACGAGGTGCACGCCGCAGTCGACGGCGGGACGGCGCTCCTGGCAGTCTGCGGGGGCTATCAGCTCCTCGGCCGCGGCTACCGGGGGCGGGACGGCTCCTGGATGGAGGGCGTCGGGCTGTTCCCGCACGAGACCGTGGCGGGCGAGACGCGCATGATCGGCGACGTCCTGCTCGAGAGCGCGCTGCCCGAGGCGCCCGCCCGCACGATCGCCGGCTTCGAGAACCATGCGGGTCGCACGCTGCTCGACACGGGAGCCTCCCCGCTCGGCCGGGTCGTCGCGGGCTACGGGAACGACGGCTCGTCGGGCTTCGAGGGCTGCCGTCTCGAGCGGGCGCTCGGCACGTACCTCCACGGGCCCCTGCTCCCCCGGAACCCATGGCTCGCCGACCTCCTGCTCTCATGGGCGGTCGCACACGCGACGGGGGCCCAGCCCGAGCCGCTCCCGCCGCTCGATGACGCGCTCGAGGACGCGGCGCATGCCGTAGCCGCCGCGCGGGCCCGCGCCCGCGGCGGCCGCCCGGCCTGACCCTACGCCCGCCATTCGGTGTCCGTCTTCGGGCGGACACGCGACGCAGGCGCAGGAACGGTGTCAGACACCGTTTCGCGTCAAGGGCTCACCGGTGGCGGATCTGTGCCGGTTCGTGCACAGCCGGATCGCCTGCGCTCGCGCGGCGCAGACGCCGGACTGTGGAAAGTCGCCCGCCGGCTATGGCGTGGTCGGCTTATGCAAGCCTGGGGCGGTATGAGCAAGGCTCATCCGTGCGGGAGGAGCCGGTCGCGACCAGGCCTCACTCCGTCCAGCGGGCGCCGAGGTACACGCACGGGTCGCCCGGCTCGTAGCGCCGCAGGAACCGCGCGATCGGCGGATGGATCGTGATCCCGTCGAGCTCGTCGAGCGCGAACAGCCGGTGGCCGCGTACGGCGTCGTCACTCGAGCTGACGTCGGTCAGAGACCCATCGAGCTCGCCTGCGAACAGCACGTGGACGACGTGTTTCGACCACAGGCTCCGCTCCGGCGAGATCGACTCGACGATCGCCACAGGCCCCTCGACCGGCAGCTCGTCGTCGGCGTTCACGAGCCCCGTTTCCTCTGCTAGCTCGCGCTGGAGCGCCTCCACGAGCGTCTCGCCGCTGCGGACGCCGCCACCCGGCAGCAGCCAGTTCTCGCGACCGCGCTTCTCGTGCCGGCACAACAGGATCGCCCCCCGCCAGCGAAGGATTGCCGACACGCGGATGCGCGGGTCCGGCCGCATCAGCGCCCCGACGAGCCGAGGCCGCCGGCGCCCCGCTCGGACGGTGGCAGCTCGTCTACCTCGACAAGCTCGACCTGCGGCAGCTCGACGACCACGAGCTGCGCGATACGCATGCCGGGCTCGACGACGAACGGCTCGTCACGGTCCGTGTTGAGGAGGATCACCTTCACCTCGCCGCGGTAGCCCTCGTCGATGAGACCGGGCGCGTTCACCTTCCCGAGCCCGTGCCGCGCGGCGAGACCCGAGCGCGGCACCACGAGGCCCGCATGACCGGGCGGGATCGCGATCGCGATTCCCGTCCCGACGACCGCGCGTCCGCCGGGAGCGAGCTCGACCCGCTCGCAGGCGCTGAGGTCGAGCCCCGCGTCCCCGTCGTACGCACGCTCGGGGAGCCGCGCATCGGAGCGGAGGCGCGTGACCTCGAGGCGCGTCATGCGTTCCCCCGGTTCTCGGCGTCGACGCCCGCGACGAGGAACCGGGCGAAGCGGCGCACGTCGCGGTGCGGCAGCCGGGCGCGCACGAACACCCCTGCCTCGGTGTCGGTCCGCTCGTCGATCGGCGCTCCGAGCGCGTAGAGATCGGCGAGCACGGCGCCCTGGTCGTACGGAACGAGCAGCCGAACCTCGTCGAAGCGCCCCGCAAACCGTTCCGCGATCCGCGCCTTGAGCTCGTCGAGGCCGGTGCCGTCCGTCGCCGAGACGCGGATCGCCCCCGGAAAACGGTTCGCAACGCGCCGCCGGGCGAGCGGGTCGAGGAGGTCGACCTTGTTCACGACGAGCTCGACGGGCACCTCCGCAGCGCCGATGTCCGCGAGCACGGTCTCGACCGCGCGTGCCTGCTCGGAGACGACGTCGTCCGGCAGCGAGGCGTCCACGACGTGGAGGATCAGGTCGGCCACGAGCGTCTCTTCGAGCGTCGACGCGAATCCCTCGACGAGCTGCGTCGGCAGGCGCCGGATGAAGCCCACCGTGTCGGTCACGAGGTAGCGCTTGCCCATATGCTCGAAGCTCCGCGTCGTCGGGTCGAGCGTCTCGAAGAGCCGGTTCTCGACCGACGCCTCGGCGCCGGTCAGCGCGTTCAGGAGCGTCGACTTGCCGACGTTCGTGTACCCGGCGAGCGCGACGGTCGGCGTCTCCGAGCGGGCGCGGGCCTTGCGTCGGGTCGCGCGATGCGACTTGACCTCCTCGAGCCTGCGCTTGAGGAGCGTGATCCGCCTGTTTGCGAGCCGGCGGTCGGTCTCGAGCTGAGACTCGCCCGGACCGCGCGTCCCGACACCGCCGCCGACTCTCGCCGTCCCGCCGCCGCCCGCAAGCCGTTCGAGGTGCTTCCACATGCCTCGCATGCGCGGGAGGTTGTACTCGAGCTGGGCGAGCTCGACCTGGAGCTTTCCCTCGGCCGAGACCGCGTGCTGGGCGAAGATATCGAGGATGAGCTGCGTTCGGTCGACGACTCGCGCAGAGAGCGCGTCCTCGAGCGTCCGCTGTTGCGTCGGCCTGAGCTCGTCGTCGACGAGCAGCACATCGGCCCGCGCCTCGCCGTAGGCCGCCTTCAGCTCCTCGAGCTTGCCCCTGCCGACGTACGCGCGCGGGTCCGGACGGGCGCGGTGCTGGACGACGCGGGCGACGGGCATGACGCCCGCGGTACGCGCGAGCTCGGCCAGCTCCGCGAGCTCGTCCTCGTCGTCGGCCCCGTGTGGGAGAGCGGCGAGCAGCAGTCCGCGCTCGGGCTCTGGCTCGAGCGGGCGCTCGGGATCGGCCTGCGGCATCGCGACGAAGTATGCCCCTCTCCTCGGCGCCGGTAGGCTCGCGCTCAGTGTCGACGGCCGAGCGGACGCGTACGAGCGGACTTGCCGACCGGCTGTCCCGGAGGACGCTGGAGCTCGTCGACATCCCCTCCGAGAGCCTCCACGAGGCGGCGATCAGAGCGATGGTTCGCGGCCTCGTCCCGACCGCGTTCGAGCTCGTGTTCGAGGGCGACGAGGCGTTCTTCTGGGCACGTCCGCGTCGGCCGCAAACGCCTCTTCTCGTCCTCGCAGGCCACTACGACACCGTTCCGGTGCAGGACAACCTCCCCGGCCGGATCGAGGGTGGCGCCGTACACGGCTGCGGCGCCAGCGACATGAAAGGCGGCGTGGCGGTCGCGCTCGAGCTCGTCCACGAGCTCGCGACGCGCCCACCGGGGCCCGTCGACGTGGGCCTCCTGCTCTTCGGCCGCGAGGAGCTCCCAGCCGAGCACAATCCCCTCCCAGCCCTGTTCGACGCGTCCCCGCTCGTCGCCGAGACGGCCCTTGCGGTGCTGCTCGAGCCGACCGACCTCACGATCCAGGCAGGGTGCGTCGGGACGCTGACGGCACGTGTGACGTTCCACGGCGTGAGCGGCCATTCCGCCCGCCCCTGGCTCGCGCGGAACGCGCTGCACGCGGCAATCGAGGGGCTCGCGCGCGTGGCCACGTTCGAGCGCCGTGAGGCGGTGATCGACGGGCTCGTGTTCACCGAGGTCGCGTCGGTCACCCGCCTGGAGGCCGGCGTCGCCGACAACGTGGTCCCCGACCGCGCGGTCGCGACGATCAACCTCCGCTACCCGCCGGACCGTGCGCCGGCGGAGGCCGAGGAGCTCCTGCGCACGCTCGTGCCGACGGACGCGACGGTAGAGATCGCCGGCAACTCCCCTCCGGGCGCCGTGTCCGCGAACGCGCCGCTCGCGCGGACCCTCCAGGCCGTTGGCGACTTCGCGGTCGAGGCGAAGCAGGCCTGGACGAACGTCGCGGACTTCACCTCGCGCGGGATCCCCGCGATCAACTTCGGTCCGGGCGCAACCGCCTACGCGCACCGCCGCGACGAGCTCGTCGAGATCCGGTCGCTCGAGCGCGCCTACCTCGCACTGCGGCGCGTTGCGCTCGGCGAGGCTGCGGTGGACTAACGTCCCGGCGTGCCGCTCTCTCCCACGCTCGGCGCACAGGCGACGTACCCGTTCGTGCGCCTCAACGAGGCGGCCGCCCGCCGCCGCGCGGAGGGCCTCGAGGTGATCGACTTCGGCATGGGAGACCCGCGCGAGCCGACCGACCCGGCGATCCTCCAGGCGCTGCGCGATGGCGTGCGCGAGCGGATGGGCTACCCCGCGGCGGCCGGTCTTCCCGAGCTGCGCGAGGCGATCGCGGCATGGGCGGGACGCCGGTACGGCGCGTCGCTCGACCCTGACCGCCACGTGATCCCCACGCTCGGCTCGAAGGAGGCGATCTTCTCCTTCGCCCAGGTCGTGCTCGACGTCGCCGGCGGCCGCGACACCGTGGTCGTGACGGAGCCGGGATACCCGGTGCCCGCGCGGGGCGCCGCGTTCGCCGGTGCGCGCCTCGTCGAGCTTCCCCTGCTCGAGCGACACTCGTTCCTCCCGGACATCGACGAGGTGCCCGACGAGGTATGGCGACGGACCGCGCTCGTCTGGCTGAACTCCCCGAACAATCCGACGGGTGCGGTCGCGCCGCTGCCGTTCCTCGAGCAGCTCGCGGCGCTGGCGCGCGAGCACGGCTTCGTGCTCGCCTCGGACGAGGCGTACAGCGAGCTGTGGTTCTCGGAGCCGCCGCCCTCGACGCTCGAGCTGGGCGACTGGACGAACGTCCTCGTGTTCAACACGCTCTCGAAGCGCTCGTCGATGACGGGTATCCGGAGCGGGTTCGCGGCCGGCGACCCCGAGCTGGTCGCGGCGTTGCGCCGCTACCGGCCGAATGTCGGCACCGCCCCGCAGGAGTTCGTGCAGCGCGCATCGGTCGTCGCGTGGAACGACGAGGCGCACGTCGTCCGCGTGCGCGCGGCGTACGCGCGGAAGCGTGCACTCCTCCTCGACGTCCTCCGCCGGAAGGGCTTCCGCGAAGCCGGCAGCCCGGCGACCATGTACCTCTGGATCGCGGTCAAACCCAGCGACTCGTCGGAGGGCCACGCCTCGTATCTGCTCGACCACGGCGTGCTCGTCGCTCCAGGGTCCTACCTCGGCTCGTCGGGCGAGGGGTACGTCCGCTACGCGCTCGTCCCGACCGAGCAGCAGTGCGCTCGGGCCGTCGAGATCCTGGAGGATGTCCTCTGATGGACCTGCGGGAGCGGATCGAGGAGCTGTGGGAGACGGGCGAGGTCGAGGCCGAGCCGATCGAGGAGACGGTCGCTCTCCTCGACCGTGGCGCCCTCCGCGTCGCCGAGCCGGGCCCGTCCGGCTGGGTCGTGAACGACTGGGCGAAGAAGGCGATCCTGCTCTACTTCCGCCTGCGGAAGGTCGAGACGATGGACGTCGGCGACCTTCGGTACCTCGACAAGATCCCCGTGAAGCGCGTCGACCCCGGCCTAGGCGTGCGCGTCGTGCCACCCGGCGTCGCTCGTCACGGTGCGTACCTCGGTGAGGGCGTCGTGCTGATGCCCGGCTACGTGAACATCGGCGCGTGGGTCGGCCCCCGCACGATGGTCGACACCTGGGCGACCGTAGGCTCCTGCGCGCAGATCGGAGCCGACGTGCACCTGGCGGGAGGCGTTGGGATCGGCGGCGTGCTCGAGCCGCCGCAGGCCGCGCCCGTGATCGTCGAGGACGGCGCGTTCGTCGGCTCTCGCGCCGTGATCGTGGAGGGCGTCCGCGTCGGGGCGGGCGCCGTCATCGGGCCGAACGTCGTGCTTTCCTCGAGCGTGCCGATCATCGACGTCACCGGCGCGGAGCCGGTCGAGTACCGCGGCGAGGTGCCACCGCGCAAGGTCGTGCTCCCGGGGGTCCGGCAGAGGGACTATCCGGCAGGGACATTCGGGCTCCAGTGCGCCCTGATCGTCGGCGAGCGAAGCGCCTCCACCGACCTCAAGACGTCGCTCAACGACGTCCTGCGCGAGTTCGAGATCGCGGTCTAGAGCCCAGTCGTACCCGCGCAGATCTCCTCCGCGGGGCCGGTCAGGACGACGCCTTCCTCGGAGACCGCGACGAGGAGCTCGCCGCCGGGCATCGCGATTCGCACGGGACTCTCGCACCACCCGCGCGCGACCCCCGCCGCGCCGACGGCGACGGCCGACGAGCCCGATGTCGGTGTCTCGCCGGCACCGCGCTCCCAGAGCAGCACGCTGACGACGTCTCGACCGCGGCGCTGCGCGAGCTGGACGTTCGTCCGAGCCGGGAACCGAGGATGCGTCTCGAGCGCAGGGCCGAGCCGGACGAGGTCGTCGCGCGACAGCACGTCTCTGAGGACGACGGCATGCGGGTTGCCCACGTCGACGGGGATGACCGTGAGCCGCTCGCCGGCGACGTCGAGCTCCTCGTCCGGCAGGACTCCGACCGGCCCGATGTCCTGCAGCACGAGCCCGCCGGCGGCGCCCGCGGAGCGAACGACGCGACCCGCGGTCTCGACGTCCACCTCGCCGGCGCCGGTCTCGCGGAGAAGCCAGGCCGCGGCGATCCTCGTGCCGTTGCCGGACATCTCCGCGGTCGAGCCGTCGGGGTTCCAGATCCGGAGCTCGGCGCGCGTTCCCTCACGCGCGAGGATCTCGAGGACGCCGTCGCTGCCGATGCCCGTATGCGTGTCGCAGAGCCTCTGCACACGCGCTGCGTCGAGCTTCCCGGCGTCGGGCTGCTCGACGAGCACGTACGCGTTGCCGAGCGCGTGCCACTTCTCGAACCGCATCGTCGTGAGGCTAGACGATCGTGCCGTGCGTCACGAGCGCGCGAGGGCGAGGACCTCGGCAGCGACCTCCGTCGCTTCCCGATCCCCGTCGAGGAGCACGACGTTCGGGATACGCCGCATCCACTTCTGCTGGTACGCGGCGTAGCGGCGCGTCTGAACGACGATGCGCTCGAGCGCTTCGCCGGGAGGCAGCGCCGCGATCTCGCGGAGACCGAGGGTCTTCTCGACCGTTCTGGCAAGCGGCGCGTCGAGCGCTGCGCGCACCTCGTCGACGACGCCGACTGCGAACATCCGCTCCGCCCGCGTCCGGATTCGACGCTCGAGCACTTCGGCCGCGATCTCCAGGCCGACGACCAGCGAAGTGCGGCGCGTCTCTGTCGCCCACAGACGGTCGCGCAAGGGCACGACCGAGCTGCCGGACTCCGCGAGCGAGAGCGCGCGGACGAGGCGCTGGGTGTCATTCGGATGGATCACCGCAGCAGCAGCCGGGTCGAGCGACTCGAGACGCGCGTGCGCCGCGGCTCGGTCCTCGTCGACCGTGCGCACGGTCTCTGCCAGCATCTCCTCGCCGACGCGCGGCGGCACGGCGAGCTCTGCGAGCGCTGCGCGCAGGTACAAGCCCGTTCCGCCCGAGACGACCGCGGTGCCGCACTCGTCGACGAGCGCGTCGATCTGCGCGTGGGCGAGCGGCGCATATTCGCCGACCGTCATCTGCGCGTCGAGCGGGCGGATGCCCACGAGCCGCGTCGGGCGCTCGGGCTGGTTCGTCAGGACCGGCAGCCCGCGGTAGACCTGGAGGGCGTCGGCCGAGACGACCTCCGTCCCGAGCGCGTCGGCGACGGCCTCCGCCACGGCGCTCTTGCCGGACGCGGTCGGCCCGAAGATCGCGATCACCTCGATCCGCCGGTTCTGCGCGGTCGTCTCGGCGCCGGCGGCGCGCGGCATCACGCCACCTCGGTCGCGGCCGCCCCGGTGGACGGTTCACGCGCGACACGCCGTGCCCGGCTCGTCGTCCCCGGCGGCCCGGCGCCGCGTCTCGGCGGGGCTGTAGCGGGCGTCGCTGCTCGGGACACGCGCGCGCGGGACATGTCCGGATGGGCCACGTCCACGGCGGACCATCTCTGGGCCACCGTCCTCCTCCCCACGGTCCCAGCCTATCGTCGAAACGCGGACACGTGGGTGACCGCTCCGTGCCCGATGCGTGCCGGATCGTCCACAGGCGACTGGCCGCTCAGGCGGGCACGCGCGAGAGCTCGCGTCCACGGAGCGTCGTCGACGTCGAGCCGTCGATCGCGACGGGCACCAGCGCTCCAGCCTCGGCGGTGCCGGCGAAGTTCACCGTCGTATTCCGCCTCGTCCGGCCGCGCAACAGGGTGGCGTCGGTCCTGCTCGGCCCCTCGACGAGCACCTCCTCCACCCGACCGACGCGGGCTGCGTTTCGCTCG
>DASSUT010000054.1:0-2130 GCA_035706725.1 Gaiella sp.
GCGCCCTGATCCCCCGCGTGGACGAGCTCCGCTCGCAGACGAAGCTCGCGGGGAAGCCGACGCCCGAGCAGCGCGAGGAGCTCCAGCAGGCGAAGACGGAGCTGAAGCAGGCCGAGGACGCCCTCGCCGCCGCCGAGGCAGTGCGCGACGCCGCGCTGCTCGACGTACCGAACCCGCCCGACGCCGACGCGCCCGACGGCGACACGGAGGACGACGCGGTCGAGCTCCGCCGCATCGGCGAGCCGCGCGAGGGAGAGGCACGGGAGGCGGCCGAGATCGGCCGTTTCGAGCTCGAACGGGCCGCACGGCTCTCGGGCTCGCGGTTCGGGTACATGGTCGGCGACACCGCGCTCCTCGCGCTCGCGCTGTACCGCTACGCGATCGACCACGTCGCCCGGGCCGGCTTCACCCCGGTGCTGCCGCCCGTGCTCGTGCGCGAGGAGGCGATGGTCGGCACCGGCTTCTTCCCCACCGAGCGGTCGAACATCTACGCCCTCGAGGCGGACGGGCTCTACCTGACGGGAACCTCCGAGGTCGCGCTCGCGGGCATGCACATGGGCGAGATCCTCGAGGATGACGCGCTGCCGATCCGCTACGCGGGGCTCTCGACCTGCTTCCGGCGCGAGGCGGGCGCCGCCGGCAAGGACACCCGAGGGATGTTCCGCGTCCATCAGTTCAACAAGGTCGAGATGTTCGTGTTCACGCGCCCCGCGGAGTCGGCGGCCGAGCACGAGCGCATGATCGCCATCGAGGAGGAGCTGCTGCAGACGCTCGGGGTTCCCTACCGCGCGGTCGACGTCCCCGCAGGTGACCTCGGCGCGTCGGCCACGCGCAAGATCGACCTCGAGGCGTGGTTCCCGTCCCAGGGCCGCTACCGCGAGGTGACGTCGTGCTCGAACACGACCGACTTCCAGGCCCGGCGCCTCGGGATCCGCTGGCGCTCGCCGGAGGGACTGGTGCCGCCGCACACGCTGAACGGAACCGTCGTCACCGACCGGCTCGTGCTGGCGCTCCTCGAGACGTTCGGCGGGGCCGTTCCGGAGCCCCTCCTGGCGTACGGGGCGCCTACCCGGATCGGGGGGTGAATTCACCCTCCTGGGTGGTACGCGGGCCCCCGGCCGTCCATAGCGTGATGTACATGCGGCATGAGGGGGTAGTGCGTGTCAAGTGGACCCGCGAGGAGCTCAAGGCGGTCCGCGAGGCACTCGAGATCACACCGAACTTCGAGGGTCGGCTCGAGGCGCGCGAGGTCGTGAAGCTGGCAATCAGGGCGCCCCGTATGCGCGACGTCGAGATCGACTTCGAGCTCGCGGAGCGTCTGGGCTCCCGCATCGTCCCGATCGACGCCCCGACCGCGATGGCCCGCGCGAAGCTCCTGCTCGCGGTCAGGGGCCCGCGCAAGCGCGGCATCGCGGAGTCGATGCGCGCAAACCGGCGGCCTTCGCTGGTGCCGGCGTACGACGCGCCGATCACCTCGGCGCCGTCCGTCGCCGCGTCGGCCGCGGCGTAGACACGGCGCACGGCGAAGTCAGCGGAGCGGGAGGGATTCGAACCCCCGGGCCCGCGAGAACGGGCCGGCTGCTTTCAAGGCAGCTGCAATAAGCCAGACTCTGCCACCGCTCCGAGCTTGTCGGTGTCGCGGAGGTTTACCGACCGCCTGCCCGGAAAACAACTCTTAATCAGGTATTCCGTGCTCTCCCCGTCAAGGACGAATAGCCAGTCATACGCATTCTCTGCCGTGCGCTTGACGACATATCCCGTCGAGTTCGAGTGGATTCTGCGAAGGTCAACTTCGCGACGACGGTTGTCTACGAATTTGCACTGAACGCGCGCGAGTGTCGCGCCGTCATCGACAACGAGGTCGTACGCGGCGGATTCGGTTAGTGGGATCGATACGTCGAACCCCATCGCGGTGAACGTCGCGATTGCTCGGGCGGTGGCGATATCGCCCTTGCGCTGTGTCGTTCTCACGCTGTAGAGCATAACGGTATGGGATACCGCACGGCCTGCGCCCCTGTGGCGGTCTCCGCCGTTTGAACGGGACTGACCACGCGGTTAGTCTCCCTTCGTGGAGACGCCCACCGCCGCGGGCCTCGTGAACGCGAGCACGCTTCTCGACACGAACCTCGC
>DASSUT010000055.1:0-8024 GCA_035706725.1 Gaiella sp.
GATCGTCGAGGGCCAGATCATGGGCGGTCTCACCGAGGGGTACGCGATCGCCGCGATGCAGCTGATCGACTTCGACGAGGACGGAAACTGCATCGGCTCGAACTTCACGGACTACCTGATCCCGACCGCCTGGGAGACGCCGGAGTTCGACATCGGGGAGCTCACGACCCCCTCGCCGCACCATCCGCTCGGCGCAAAGGGGGTCGGCGAGTCGCCCACGGTCGGCTCGCCGGCCGCGTATGTCAACGCCGTGATCGACGCGCTCTGGCATGCGGGCGTGAAGAACATCGACATGCCGCTCACGGCCGACAAGGTCTGGACGGCGATGAACGGCGCCGGGGTGGCCGAGTGACGGATGCCGTGCCGAAGCTCGACCGCGGAGCGGTGCTCGTCGAGGCCGGGCGGCTGGCCGCGGAGGGCCGGGCGTTCGTGCTCGCGACGGTGTGCGCCGTGCGCCGGCCCGCCTCCGCGCGGATCGGCGACCGCGGCATCGTCACGGCGGACGGAAAGCTCGTCGGCTGGGTCGGCGGCGCATGCTCGGAGCCGGCCGTCGTCCGGGAGGCGCTCCGCGCGCTCGCTGAGGGAACGACCCGCCTGCTCCGCATCTGCCCGCCGGGAAGCTCCGTCGGAGAGGAGGGCGTCGTCGTGGCCGAGAGCTCGTGCACGTCGGAAGGGACGGTGGAGGTGCTGATCGAGCCGCAGCTCCCGCAGCCGCTGCTCGCGGTCGTGGGCGAGAGCCCCGCGGCGGTCACGCTCAGAGAGCTCGCCGTCGCGGTCGGGTGGCGCGTGACATCCGACCTCGGCGCCGGTGCGGAGGCGGTCGTCGTCGCGACCATGGGCCGCGGCGACCCGGTGGCGCTCGACGCGGCGCTCGCCACGCCCGCGGGCTACGTCGGCCTGGTCGCGAGCGCGAAGCGGGCGCAGGTCGAGCTCGGCGCGCTCCGTGAGCGCGGGCTCGACGAGGAGACGCTCGCGCGCGTGCGGAGCCCCGCAGGGCTCGATCTCGGCCCGTTGACGCAGCCCGAGATCGCGGTCGCCGTGCTCGCCGAGCTCGTCGCGTGGCGTCACGCCCGCGGGCCGCTCGGCGGGCAGCCCGTCGAGGCGCTCGACCCGGTGTGCGGGATGACGGTCGCGGTCACCGCCGGCACGCCGTCGGTCGAGCACGCAGGTACGACGTACTGGTTCTGCTGCCCCGGGTGCGCGACCACGTTCGCCGGCGATCCGGCCCGGTTCCTCGCCTCGGCGTAGACGGCGGCACTCAGCGCCTGGCAGGCTCCATCGCCTCGGCGAGCAGCGTGAGCGAGCGGAGCCGATCGTCGGGCTCCGGGGCGGGGTGGACCGTGATCAGCTCGTCGGCCTCGGTCAGCCGGAGGAACTCCCCGAGGACGCCTCGGACCTCCTCCGGAGGCCCGGCCGCGGTGTACGTGAGCATCTCGTCGACGTGGGCCGCCGCGCCCGCCGCGAGGATCTCGTCCGCCTGCTCGTCGCTCGCGTCGATGCTCGTGAGCCCAAACCGCCGTCCGAACAGGCCGACCGCGCGGGCGCGCCGGATGCTCCGAAGCTGTGCCTGCGCGGCGTCCGGCGTGTCGACGGCGAGCACGTTGACGCCGGCCATCGCGTACGGCTGCTCGAGCTGCTCCGACGGCCGGAACTCGGCGCGGTAGACGGCGAGCGCGGCCTGCAGCGCGGCGGGAGCGAAGTGGGAGGCGAAGGCGTACGGCAGGCCGAGGCCAGCCGCGAGCCTGGCGCCGAAGAGCGACGAGCCCAGGATGTAGAGCGGCACGTTCGACCCCTGGCCGGGAACGGCCTCGATCCCCCGGACGCGGCTCTGACCGGTCAGATACCCCTGCAGCTCGAGCACGTCCTCGGGGAACGTCTCGGCGGAGCGCGGGTTTCGCCGCAACGCGTACATCGTCGCCTCGTCGGACCCGGGCGCGCGGCCAAGGCCGAGGTCGATCCGTCCGGGGTACATCGCGGCGAGCGTGCCGAACTGCTCCGCGATCAGGAGCGGCGCGTGGTTCGGCAGCATCACGCCGCCGGCACCGAGCCGGATCGTGGTCGTGTGTGCGCCGATGTGCGCGATCAGCACGCTCGTGGCCGACGACGCGATCGAGGGGATGTTGTGGTGCTCGGCGTACCAGACTCGCTCGTACCCGAGCTTCTCCGCCCGCTGCGCCAGCGCCACGCTCGTCGCAAAGCTGTCGGCGGCCGTCTGGCCTCGGCCGACAGGGGCAAGATCGAGAATCGACAAGCGTGTCCGCATTGCTCCCACCGTCCTGGATTCCGTAGCACGGTAGACGCGGCGGCTCCTCGGGCGGTGCACCAGGGCGCCCCGGTCGCCCCTCCCGAGCGCGAGATATGATCCGGCGCGTGCCGGTGATCGACGAGCTGCGCGCGGTGAGCCTGTTCCAGGGTCTGAGCCAGCGCCAGCTCCGGCAGCTGGCGCGGCTCGTGAAGGAGCGCGAGTTCGGGCCGGGCGTGACGATCGTCGAGGAGGGCACGATGAGCGGCGTCTGCTTCTTCATCGTCGCCGAGGGTGACGCGTCGGTCAGCGTCGAGGGTTCGGAGGTCGCGCGTATCGGGCCCGGCGACTACTTCGGCGAGCTGGCGCTGATCACCGAGGAGGCCCGTTCGGCCTCCGTGAGCGCGGTCACGCGCCTCCGCTGCCTGGTGATCGCGTTCTGGGACTTCCGCAAGTTCGCGCGCGACA
Source organism: Gaiella sp. (assembly GCA_035706725.1). GTDB lineage: Bacteria > Actinomycetota > Thermoleophilia > Gaiellales > Gaiellaceae > Gaiella. The sequence continues at coordinate 2,711 of DASSUT010000055.1, forward strand.
ACCCCGACGTCGCGTGGAAGCTCTTGCAGCACGTGACCGAGCTGCTCGTCGCCGAACGGCGGCGGCACGCGCGCGCCTCGCTCTCGCTCGCGCTCGCCCGGGACCAGCTCGCGCTCGCCTGAGCGCCCCCGCGCCGCCGCCGGAGGCGCAAAGCGTTTCCCGGGGCGTCCGGCGGGCCGGGCGCCCCGGGATCTCCCCCGTTTCGTCCTCCGGGCCCGAGGGCCCGCAGGCTGTGTCCCGCGATCAGTCGTTCACGGTGTCGCGTGCATGGGCTCGCGACTGCCGCGGCGCTTGTGCAGCATGTGGGCGGCGCCCGCGGCCACGGCGGCCACGGTCGCTCCCGCGGCGAAGCCGGCCCCGACGAGCAGTCCGCGGGATCGCTTCTTCTTCTGCGGGCGCTCGACGCGTTCGCGGAGCGTTCGGGCCGCGACACGAAGGGCGACCCAACCGACGAGCGCGTTCCGCCTGGTGAAGATGCGCATGGCAACGGTGTACCCGCCGGTCGCCGAACGAAACCGAGTGCGTCGCTGCGCCACGACGCCGTGGTTGACTGGCCCCGTGAGGCGCGCGGGTTCGGACCGGCGGCGGGAGCGCCAGGGACAGCTCGCGATCGCGGCGGCCGCCGTGGCGTGGTCGACCGCGGGCCTCGCGCAGCGTCAGCTCGACGCGACGCCCGTCACACAGGTGGCGGGCCGGGCGGCGTTCGCAGCGCTCGCGCTGCTCGCGCTCGTGGTGGTGACCGAGCGGGCGCGCACGGTGCGCGCGTTCGCGGAGATGGGCCGCTCCGGCCTCGCGATGACCGTCTTCCTCGCGCTCTCCTCCGGCGTGTTCCTGCTCTCGCTGAACTACACGACCGTCGCCAACGTCCTGTTCATGCAGGCGGCGGCGCCGATGACGGCGGCGCTGCTCGGCTGGGCCCTCCTCCGAGAGCGGATCGACGGCCGGACCTGGCTGTCGCTCGTGCTTGCCGGCACGGGCGTCGTCCTGATGGCGGCCGGGTCGCTCTCGGCGGGCGCAACGGCGATCGTGCTCCCGCTCGTCATGACCGCGTCGTTCGCCGCGGTGATCGTGATCGCGCGTCATCGCCGCGAGGTGTCCATGATGCCCGCGACCTGCGCGTCGCAGGTCCTGGTCGTGGCCGTGTGCCTTCCGTTCGTCGAGGTGGGGTCCGTGGCCCGCGGCGACTGGGCGGTCCTCGCCGGGCTCGGTGTCGCCCAGATGGGGCTGGGCCTCGCGCTCCTGACCGTGGGCGCGCGTCTGATCCCCCCGGCCCAGGTCGCCGTGATCTCGCTGCTCGAGGTCGTCCTCGGCCCCCTCTGGGTGTGGCTCGCCTACGAGGAGCGGCCGACCGCGACGACGGTCGCAGGCGGCGTGGTGGTCGTCGCGGCGGTCGTCGTCCAGGCATGGTCACCCCGCGGCGCGAGGCGAGAGCGGGAGCCCTCGCGCGAGGCGGTGTCCGAAGCTCACGTCTGAGCAGTGCGGGTCCGTTGCACTCGCCGCAGGCGAGTCGTACGCTCGTGGCCAGAGGGGCATCGAGGAAGGGAGGACTGGGATGGCGCTTGCACGTGTGGTCGCATTCGAGGGCGTGACGCCGGAGCGGATCGAGCAGCTCCGTGGGGAGATCGAGGGGGCCGAGGGAGCGCCGGACGACCTCCCGGCGAGCGAGCTCATGATCCTCTACGACCCGTCGGGCCAGCGGTCGCTCGCGATCGTGGTCTTCGACAACGAGGACGACTACGCACGCGGCGACGCGGCGCTCGAGGCGATGCCGGCCACGGACACACCGGGTCAGCGCCTCTCGGTCGACAAGTACGAGGTCGCAATCCGCATGACGCCGTAGACACGGCGTTCGAGCTCGTCGCGTCGACCCGGGCGCCGGAACGTGTGTGCATATCATCGCGTCGTGTCCGGCGACGATTGGCGCGTCGAGCTCGACCTGGACGACGAGGAGCACGGCTTATCGCTGGGCGAGCGGTTGCGCGCGCTCGACCTCGACGACGAGGCGAGAAGGCGTCTCGGACGGCACGTGGTCGTCACGCGTCAGGGCTCGAGGCTGTTCCTCTACACGAGCGCCGAGGACGAGGCGGACGAGGCTGCGCGCGTCGCCCGGGAGCTGGCGAGCGCGGAGGGTCTCAGCGCGGACACCCACACGACGCGCTGGCATCCCGTGGAGGCAGATTGGGTGGACGCCTCCGTGCCTCTGCCGGAAACGGAGTCCGACCGGGAGCTCGAGCGCCGGCGGCGGGACGAGCGTGAGCAGCGGGAGGTCGACGAGGGCGGCGACTACGACTGGCACGTCCACGTTCGCGCGCGCGACCGTGCCGAAGCCGCGGCGCTCGAGCAGCGGCTGCTCGACGACGCGCTACCGGTCAGGCGGCGCTGGCGGTTCCTGACGATCGACGCACTCACCGAGGAGCAGGCCGAGGAGCTGGCGTCCCGGGCGCGCGGCGAGCTGCCCGAGGCCGACGTCGAGGTGCAGCCGACGCTCGACGTCCCTTCGCCGTCGTTCGTGCTGCTCCGCTCCTGGTTCTGAGAACTCGAACCGGAATGACACCCCGACGTCCCAAGGCTTCGTTTCGGTTCGAGCTCTACGAGCTTCGGAGGACCTTGCCGGGGTTCATGATCCCGTGGGGATCGAACACGTCCTTGATCCCGCGCATCAGCGGCAGCAGGTCTCCGTGCTCGCGCTCGAGCGCGTCGAGCTTTCCGAGACCGATCCCGTGCTCGCCGGTGCACGTGCCCCCGCGCGCGAGAGCGTCGGCCACGAGCACCTCGACCAGCTCGTCGGAGGCCGCGAGCTCGGCCGGGTCGTTCGGGTCGAGCTGGAGCGCGACGTGGACGTTCCCGTCGCCCGCGTGGCCGAGGATCCCGCCCACGAGCCCCCGCCGATCGACCTCCGTCCGCGCCAGGGTCACCGCGGACGCGAGCTCCGAGAGCGGGACGCAGATGTCGGTCGCGCGCTGCCGGCGGCCGGGCGCGACCGCACCGGCCGCGAGCGCGGCGGCATGGCGGGCGGCCCAGAGACGGCGCCTGGCGGTCGCGTCGCGCTCGGCGACGACGTCGGTCGCGCCCTCTGCGCGCGCCACCTCCTGGACGAGCTCCAGGTCGGCGCTCACCGATCCCTCCGTACCGGCCGCCTCGACGAACAGCGTCGTGATCGGCGGGTAGTCGGTTCCCTCGTGGACGTTGATCGCCGCGATCGTCCACGCGTCGACGAGCTCCGCCCGCGTCACACCGGCGCCGCCCGCGACGATGTTCGCGGCGGCGCGCGCCGCCGCGGCGACGTCGGGGAACGCGATCCGCAGCACGACCGCGTGCTCGGGGATCCCGTGGAGGCGCACGGTGAGCTCGGTGATGACGCCGAGCGTGCCCTCGGAGCCGATCATGAGCCCGAGCAGGTCGTAGCCCGCCGACGTCTTCGGGGCTCGGCTGCCCGCGCGGACGACGCGTCCGCCGGGGAGCACCGCCTCGAGCGCGAGGACGTTCGCGCGCATCTTCCCGAAGCGCACGGTGGTCGTCCCCGCCGCGTTCGTCGCCGCCATTCCGCCGAGTGTCGCGTCCGCGCCGGGATCGACCGGGAAGAACAGCCCGTGCTCGGCGGTCGCGCGCTCGAGCGCGCTTCGCGTGACGCCCGGCTGTACGGTGGCCGCGAGGTCGGCCGGCGAGACGTCGAGGATCCGGTCCATCCGCCCGAGGTCGAGGGAGATCCCGCCCGAGACCGGGATCACGTGACCCTCGAGGCTCGACCCGGCGCCGAACGGCACGACGGGCACGCGGTGCTCGTCGGCGAAAGCGAGCACCGCGCAGACCTCGCCGGTGGTCAGCGGGTGGACGACGACGTCCGGCCGGTGCGGGCGGTGGAACGAGATGTCCTCCGCGTGGAGGTCGCGCTCCGAGTCCCCGGTCGAGACGCGACGCTCGTCGCCGAGTGCGTCGACGAGCGCGGCTCGCAGCCCGTCGGGCCTCACTTCTCGCGCGGCTGCCAGCCGAATCTCCGGGAGGCGACGAGGTAGCCGCCGACCCCCCAGGCGACGAGCACCGCCACGGCGCCGAGGTCGCTCGTCAGCTGGTCGCCGTGGAGATACGCGCCCTTCGTCAGCCGGAGGAGGTAGGTGAGCGGCAGCACGTCGGCGATCTTCTGGAGGATCTCGGGGTAGTCGTTCGTCGACCCGAACGAGCCGGAGAGGAACGCCATGGGGAGCACGATGAGGTTCACGACGGCCGACGCGCCCTCGTCCGAGCGGATCAGCGACGCGATGCCGAAGCCCATGCCCGCGAACGCGGCGACGCCGACCACGAGGACGGAGACGAGCCCGAGCCAGGTCTTCGGACCGTCCGCGTGGAACAGCAGAAAGCCGAGCAGGATCGTGACGACCATCTGCAGGAAGAACACGATCGCGGTCGAGAGGAGCACCGCCCCGAGGTACGTGGACGCGGGAAGCGGTGTCGCCCGCACGCGCTTGAGCATGCCGTTCTCACGCCGGATCACGAGCGAGATCGCGAGACCCGCGAGCGCGGTGTTCGCGCATCCGTACCCGAGCATCCCGACGAGCAGGACGTCGACGGCGCGCTCGCCGTCGATCGTGTCGCTGTAGACCGACCCGAGCAGGAGGAACAGCATCGGCGGGAACACGAAGACGAAGACCGCCGACTCGCGGTTCCGCCAGAACAGGATCTGCTGCATCCGCAGCTCGTGGAGTAGGAGCGACATGCCACGCGCGAGCCCCATGGGGGCGGCGGCCTCGGCGGGCGACGGATCCTGCACGTGCGACGAGCTCACGACGCACTACCTGGACGAGGCGCAGCAGCTCGCCGACCGTGTCGCCGTGATCCGCGAGGGCCAGGTCGTCCGCATCGGGACGCCGCAGGAGCTGATCGGCGTCACACCCGAGGTCGAGGTGCGCTACCGGGAGGACGGACGCGACGTCGTCCTGACGACGACCGAGCCGACCCGCCTGCTGGCGGAGCTGACGAGCGCCGCGCTCGCGGACGGCCGCGAGCTCGAGGGCCTCGAGGTCCGCCGGCCGACGCTCGAGGACGTCTACCTCGGGCTCGTGGACGAGGACCCCGCCGAGTGAGCTCTACCTCCGAGGGACGCAGCGCACAGGGAGCGGGCTCGAGGGGAGGCTTTGCACGCTCGCTCGCCCTGCTGGGCCACGAGGTGCGGATGCAGCAGATCCTCTTCTGGCGGAACCGCGAGTCGGCGGTGTTCGTCTTCGTGTTCCCGCCGATGCTGTTCCTCTTGCTCGGCTCGGTGTACAGCGACACGATCGACGGCGAGCGCGCGGTGAACGTGCTCCTCGTGGGAATGCTC
>DASSUT010000056.1:0-40157 GCA_035706725.1 Gaiella sp.
GCGGGCCGAGGACGCCGTGCTCGTCCCGGCGTATCTCCTCGTCGTGCCCCTCGAGTTCAGCCTGGAGGCGCCGATCCAGCACGGCGAGCTCCAGCACGCGATGCCGATCCTGGAGGCCGTCGAGCTCGCAGCGCGGCGCGCAGGAGTGCCGGTCGACGCGCGCATGGAACGAGGAAGGACGCCCACCGACGTCCTTCGGCGGCTGTGGAGCGAGGAGTGGTTCGACCGGATCGTCGTCCCTGCGCCCGCGCCGGGGCATCCCGGCTTCACGGCGAAGGAGCTTGCGTGGATGCTGACACACGCGCCGAGCGAGATCCTCGTGCTGCGCCCTGGGCCCGGCGCCGAGCACGCCGCCGCGGAACGTCCGGACGCGGCGCAGGCGCACGCGGAGGGCCTCAGCGCGTCCCCGTGCCCGTAGGAGCTTCGTCGGAGATCAGTAGGAGATCAGCGCGTGCACGTCCGTGTCCGCGAGCCGCTCACGGCCGTGGAGGAACGTCAGCTCGATCACGAACAGCGCGCCGACGACCTGCCCGCCGAGCTGCTGGACGAGGTCGACCTTCGCCTGCGCGGTGCCGCCGGTGGCGAGCACGTCGTCGAGCACGATCACGCGGGCGCCGTTCCTGAACGCGTCGGCGTGGATCTCGAGCGAGTCGTTCCCGTACTCGAGCTCGTACGTCGCCCGGATCTTCTCCCACGGCAGCTTCCCGGGCTTGCGGGCCGCGACGAACCCGCACCCGAGCTCGTAGGCGAGCGCGCCGCCGAAGATGAAGCCCCGGGCCTCGGCGCCGAGGATCACGTCGGGGCGCCGCGGCCGCGACCAGTCGGCGAGCTGGTCGATGGTGGCCTTGAACGCCTCCCCATCGCCGATCAGGGGCATCAGGTCCTTGAAGACGATCCCCTGCTGCGGGAAGTCGGGGACGTCCCGGACGAGGGCCTTGAGCTCGGCGGTGGTCATCGTTCGGAGGCCTCCCTCAGGTCGCGGACGAGCAGGTGCTGGGCCAGCTCGGTGGCGACGGCGGCGAGCGTCTCGAGGTCCTCGAGCGCTGCCTTCCGCCGTTCGAGGTCACGGGAGCGCAGGCCGGTCGCGACGAGCTGCTCGAGCAGCGCCGACTGGCGCCCCGCGGCCGTGCGGAATGCCCGCAGGTGGCGCGCGTCGAGCCCGTGGCGGGCGAGGCGCCCGCAGGCTGCGGCGATCTCGACGTCGCTCTCGCGGTAGATCCGCTCTCCCGCCTCGATCCTCGGGCCCACGAGGTCGTACTCCTCGAGGCGCCGTGCGAACTCGGGCTCGATGCCCGCGCGGGCGCAGAGCTCGGCGAGGTCGAGCTCGCCGCCGGGATGGCGGAGCGTCGGCGTACGACGCTTCGTACGCGTCGTCCCCTGCGCCTCGAGCGTCTGCCGGATCACGCGCAATGGGAGGAACTCGTCGCGCTGCAACCGGAGGATCGTCTCGAGGCGCTCGATGTCGCCGTCCGAGAAGAGGCGGTAGCCCCCGCGCGTGCGCCGCGGCCGCAGCAGCCCCTGGTCCTCCAGGTAGCGGATCTTCGAGATCGAGACGTCGGGAAACTCGGCGCGCAGCCGCTCGCAGACCGCGCCGATCGTGTGGAGACGGGGCTGCGAGGCGTGGTGTGCGCTGGTCGTGGTGGTGCTCATGGCAGCAGGAAGGTCATCCGGTACTTGCCGATCTGCACCTCGTCGTCGGCGGAGAGGACGGCGGTCTCGATCCGGTGCCGGTTGACGAAGGTGCCGTTGAGGCTGCCGAGGTCGCGGATCACGTACCGGTCGTCCTCGTGGACGATCTCCGCATGGCGACGTGACACGGTCACGTCGTCGAGGAACACATGGCACTCGGGCGAGCGCCCGATCAGCGTCCGCAGCCCTGCCGTCTCGAAGGTCTCGCCTGCTCGCCCGCCGCCGGCTCGGACGACCAGCGCGGGAACGCCCCGCGCGAGCGCGGCCGGCGCATCGTCCACGAGCTCCTCTGGCCCGAGGCTGAGCGTGGTCTCGCCCTGCTCGTCACGGCGCAGGTAGGCGCCGCACCGCGCGCAGTAGTTCGCGGCCTCGGGGTTCTGGAATCCGCATTCCGGGCAGTAGACGTGACTCATCGGCCGTGGCCGCCGCCGAGGATAGGGCCGAGCTCGTCCGGTTCGACATGGAGGCCGCGACGTCGCCGCTCGCGCTCGGCGCGCAGGATGTCGATCCGGCCGTGGAGCATCCTGCGGCGGAGCGAGATGTCGTCCTCCTCGCGCTCGAGCTCGCCGATCTGCGCGCGGAGCTCGTCGTCGGCCAGGGCGCCGAGGTCGGGCATGTCGCCGGCGCGGTCCTCGGGGACGTCGCCGGTTCCCTCGAAGATGGGCCGCTCGAGGGTCGCGGGCGCCGGGACGTCGAGAGTGCCGGACTCAGCCTGGGCTCGCAGCCGCTCGACCCGCTCGTGCCGCAGCGCGTCGATCCGCGAGTGGAGCGCCCGCCGGCGGGCGGAGATCGCGTCCTCTTCCTCCTCGGCTGCGCGCAGCAGCCGGTCGAGGCCGTCGTCGTCGGTCGTGCTCAGCTCGGGGAACGCGTCCACGTGTCAGAAGACCCTTTCTGCGAAGCGGGACACCGATTGAAGCAGCCGTGCGGCCGAGGGGTCAACCTCAGCTTGAGGCTTGCTCCACAGTTCGGGCCGGGAGCTCGTCTCCCTCCACGATCGCGGCGACCCAGGTCGAGACCTCCTCGATGAGGTCGTCCGAGACGTCCGCGGTCTCCCCCTCGGCGTACACGTGCACGAACGGCTCGTCGGGGTCCGGCAACGCCAGCACCCAGCCTCGCTCGTCGTACGCCTTCACCCCGTCGAGCAGGTCGAGCCGCCGCGTGGAGAGGTTCTCGTTGAGGAGACGCATCACGAGGCCCTTCCGCCCCCACGGGCACGGAAGCGCCCGGTGGACGAGGGTCGAGCGCGGGAGGCTCGCCACGAGCGCCGACAACGGCTCGTCGTGGCCCGCGAGGAGCTCGAGCAGCTTGCAGAGTGCGGTGACGGCGTCGTACCCGGGGACGACGTCGGGGAACACGAACCCGCCTGTCGGCGCCGCGGCGAGCACGACCGCGTCGCCCGTGGCGGCGCTCGTGAGCTCGCTGAGCGAGGCGGGCGTGCGCACGATCGTGAGCTCCGAGCCCTCCACGAGCTCGTCGACGAGGTCCGTCGCGATCACGGGCACTGCGATCTTCCCGGACTGCCCCGAGAGCACGAGCAGCCGCACGACGAGGAGCAGGCCGAGATCGGGCGGGGTCGGCTCCCCGTGCTCGTCCACGAGCAGCAACCGCTCGGCCGCGCGGTCGAGCACGACGCCGAAGTTGGCTCCCACGCCTGTCACGATGCGGCGCGTGTCGAGCGGCTCGAGCTCCGTCGGCGTCTCCTCGACGTAGGAGCCACGCGTGCCGATCGCCTCCACGCCGAGCGGCCCGAGCACGAGCGGCAGCGTGAACGCCGCTGGCGAGTGTCCGTAGTCGATCGCGATCCGGAAGCGGCGCGCGCGGATGCGCTCTGCGTGGACGACGTCCAGGATGTCCTGCGCGTAGCTCTCGCGCACGCGCGCCGGATAGGTGGTCTCGCCCACGTCCGCGAACGTCGCGCGGCGCAGCTCTCGGCGCGAGAAGTGCTTCTCGACCTCCTTTCGCAGGCCGTCGCTCATCTGGATCCCGGGCCACTCGAAGACCCGCACTTCGATCATCTCGGGGTCGACGCTCGAGCGGCCGACGTGGACTCCGGCTGCCAGCCCCTGTGTCTTGAGCACGTGGCGGGTGACGGCAGCGGGCGAGATGCGCAGGTCCGCGACGTGCACGCCGGCCGACGTCAGCCCGGCGATCACGGCCCGCTGGATGAGGCGGCACGCATCGGCCGAGTCCCTGCTCGCGACCACCCGGCTGCCGCGGCGGAGGGCTGTTCCGAGCGCTGCAGCGAGCCGGACCGCGGTCTCGGGCGTGAGGTCGACGTTCACGAGGCCCCTGGCCCCGCCGCGGCCGAACGCGCTCTTCGTCGCACGCCGTTCCCAGACGATGCTCTCGTGGATCTGCGCACCCGTCTCGATCTCCTTGAAGGGGTAGATCCGCACGCCCGGATAGACGCTGGCCTCCGCGCCGATCGTGACCTCGTCGCCCACCGCCACGCCCTCGTGGATCCGCACGTGGTCGCGGATGTCGCACGAGCGGCCGACGATCGCGCCCTCGACGACCGAGCTACGGCCCAGGTAGGTGCCTGCGTCGACGACGCTCCGCGAGACGCGCGCGCCTTCCCGCACGATCACGCCGCGCGTCAGCACCGTGTAGGCACCAATCGAGGCGCCGTCGGCGACGCGGCTGTTGACGCCGACGAACGCCGGTCCGACGATCGGCTCCAGCTGATCGATGTCGACGTCCTCGCTGACCCAGACGTTCCCCCGCAGGCGCAGCCCGGGGATCTCGAGGTGCACTGCGCCGTCGAGCGCGTCGAAGTTCGCCTGGCGGTACTGCTCCAGCGTGCCGACGTCCTGCCAGTAGCCGTCGAGCACGTGCCCGTAGATCGGGCGGCCCATCTCGAGCAGGTGGGGGAAGAGCTCCTTCGAGAAGTCGTACGGCCCGTCGTCCGGGACGTGGCGCAGCACCTCCGGCTCGAGCACGTAGATGCCCGTGTTGATCGTGTCGGAGAACACCTGGCCCCACGACGGCTTCTCGAGGAAGCGCTCGACGCGCCCGTCGTCGTCCGTGACCACGATCCCGAACTCGAGCGGGTTGTCGACGGACTTGAGTCCGATCGTGACCGCGGCGCCGTTCCGCCGGTGAGCCGTGATGAGCTCGGTGAGGTTCACGTCGCAGAGCGCGTCGCCCGAGATCACGAGGAACGTCTCGGTCAGCCGCTCCTTCGCGAGCGCGACCGACCCGGCCGTGCCGAGCGGCTGCTCCTCCACGGAGTAGTCCATCTCGAGGCCGAGCGACTCGCCGTCGCCGAAGTACGAGCGAATCGACTGCGGCATGAACGCGAGCGTGACCACGACCTCGGTGAGCCCGTGCCGGCGGAGGAGGTCGAGCACGTGCTCCATGCACGGCTTCCCGACGATGGGAACCATCGGCTTCGGCTGGTTGGAGGTCAGCGGGCGGAGCCTCGTACCCTCGCCGCCCGCCATCACGACGGCCTTCATCCGGCCACCCCCTCGACGCTCATCGCCGCACCTCCCGCCGCGCCTTCAGCACGTACTGCCCCGCGGCGACGACCGCGAGCGCAAGGCTCACCCAGAACAGCGCGAGCGGCCACCAGGTGCCGCGCTCCGTTACGAGCACGAGAGCGAGGGCGGCGTAGAGGCCCCACGTAGCGATCTTGCCGAGCCGCGAGACCTCGAAGTCGTATCCGCGCGGCACGACGAGCTTGTACCCGCCCACGAGGAGGACGTCACGCAGCAGGATCACGAGCGCGGCCCACGGCAGCCGGTCGTACGCGACGAGCAGCACCACGCAGACGTCGATCATCAGCCGGTCGGCCAGGGGATCGGCCACCTTGCCGAACGCGGACTCGACGCGCCAGCGGCGGGCAAGCCAGCCGTCGAGCTGGTCGGTGATCGCCGCGAGACCGAACACGATCCCGGCAGGCCAGCTCGGGCCGTCCTGGTCGCGTACGAGCAGCACGACGAAGAGCGGGATCGCCGCGAAGCGGACGATCGTCAGTGCGTTCGGCAACTGCCGGAGCGGCGCGGCGACCGAGCTCTCGTACGCCATGCCACTAGGTTAATGTGGCCCGCCGTGACGCGACCGATCACGCTGCCCGGGCTCGTGAACGCGCACAGCCACACGTTCCAGCGGGCGCTCCGCGGACGCGCTGCGGGTCGCGACTTCTGGGCGTGGCGGGACGGCATGCTGGAGGAGGCCGAGCGGCAGACGGCGGAGTCCGTCCGCACGGGCTACGTGCGGACGTACCGCGAGATGCGGGCCGCCGGATACACGGCCGTCGGCGAGTTCCACTACCTCGGGCGGGATACCGCGCTCGCCGCCGCGGACGCCGCCGAGGAGGCGGCGATCGGCTTCGTGTGCCTTCACGTGGCGTACGGGCGCGGCGGGCTGCCGCGGATGCGCCAGGCGTCGGTCGCTGCGTACCTCGACGAGCTCGAAGGGCTCCGTGCGCGGGGCGTCGCGGTGGGTGTCGCCCCCCATTCCGTCCGAGCCTGCCCACGCGACTGGCTGGTCGAGCTCGGCCGCTACGCGGACGCCGAGAGCCTCCCGCTGCACGTCCACGCGGGCGAGCAGCCACGCGAGGTCGAGGAGTGCCTCGCCGAGCACGGCATGCGGCCGATCGAGCTGCTCGCAGACTGCGGCTGCCTCGGCGAGCGCACGACCGTGGTTCACGCGACCCATGCGAACGGCGCAGAGCTCGATCTCCTGCGCGACAGCGCGTCGACGATCTGCATCTGCGCGACCACGGAGGCCGATCTCGGCGACGGCTTCCTCCCCGCCGTCCGCGTGCGCCACCGTGGCATTCCGCTCTGCATCGGCTCTGACTCGAACGTGCGTATCGACCCGTTCGAGGAGCTCCGGCAGCTCGACGGGATCGCGCGCCGCCAGGACGGCCGCCGCGACGTGTTCTCGACGGACGACCTCTGGGAGATCGGAAGCGCCAACGGCGCGGTATCGCTCGGCGTCGCACGCTGGGAGGGGATCGAGGTCGACGCCGCGCACCGCTCGCTCGAGGGCGTCGCCGAGGAGCACGTCCCCGCCGCCGTCCTCGCGGGCTGCGGGGCCGACGTCGTGCTCCCGTCACGGTGACGGATGTGAGCGTGGGTACGCTGAACGACGATGGACGCCACCGAACAGACCTTCGACGACGTCGTCCTCGCACGGTCGCACGAGCGGCCGGTCGTGGTCGATTTCTGGGCGGAGTGGTGCGGGCCGTGTCATGCGCTCGCGCCGGTCCTCGAGAGTGCGATTGCGGAACGCGACGGTGCGGTCGAGCTCGTCAAGGTCGACGTCGACACGAACACCGGTCTCGCGCAGCAGTTCCGCGTCAGCGGCATCCCGGCCGTGAAGGCGTTCCGTGACGGCCGCGTGGTGAACGAGTTCGTGGGCGCCCAGTCCCCCACGTCCGTCTCGCTCTTCCTCGACGGCCTGCTCGCGCCTCCCCGCGCAGACGCACTCGTCGACGAGCTGCGCGCGAGCGGCGAGCTTCCGGACGTCGTCGACGCTCTCGACGCGGACGACGTCGACCGTGCGCTCGACCTCCTCGTCACCGCGGTGTCGACCGCGGAGGGCGACGAGCGCGAGCGCCTCCGCGACCTCGCGGTGGCGTTGTTCGAGCGGATCGGCCAGGACGATCCGCTCGTGGCGGGCTACCGCCGCCGGCTCGCGACCGCGCTCTACTGACGAGCCCCACGGGCTTCACCGCCCGGGCCACGCCTTCCGAGAGCGACGGCTACACTGGCCGCCCGTGAGCAGCCCTGCGGCCGCCAGACTCTCCTCGCGCCTCCGCGGGCTCCATCCGCCTCTCGCGTGAGCGTCGACTCCGTCACCCAGGCGATCGACGACGCGGTCGAGCGGGTCGGCGACGTCGACCCCCGCTACCTCGCGGTTGCGCTCGGCCTCCAGATCCTGATCCTCATCTTCCGCTCCCTTGCCTGGCGCAACGTCCTCAAGGCCGCCTACCCGGAGACGCGCGTTCCGGTTTTCGGGCTCGTGTGCTCGTACGCGGCCGGTGCGGCGATGAACGGCTTCGTGCCGGCCCGCGGCGGCGAGGTCGCGAAGGTCGGCCTCATGCGCACGCAGCTACCCGGCTCCACCGTGCCGACGATCGCGGCCTCGCTGTCGGTCGCGACGATCTTCGACGCGGTGCTCGGCGCAGCGCTCGTCGTGACGCTCTGGGCAATCGGCGCCCTTCCGGCCTTGCCGGTTCCGGCGGTCGGCCTCGGCGGGCTCACCCTCGCGCTCGGCGCATTGGGCGTCGCCGCGCTCGCGTTCGCCGTGTTCTTCGGGCTCAGAAAGGCGCGGGTCCGCCGTGTGGCGGACGATGCGCTGCGCGGCCTGTCGGTGCTCCGCACGCCTCGCCGGTTCCTCACCACGGTCGTCCCCTTCCAGCTCGCGGCCTGGGCATGCCGAATCGGCGTGGTGATGGCCGTTCTCGGCGCCTACCACGTCGATGCGGGTCTCCAGACCGGCGTGCTCCTCGTGGTCGTCGCGGGCCTCTCGACTGCGGTGCCGGTGCCCGGCGGGGCGGGAGCGCAGCAGCTTTTCTCGACCTACGCGCTGCAGGGAACCCTGTCGGCGGCGAGCGCCGTCTCGTTCTCGCTCGGGATGCAAGCGACAGTCGCCGTGATCAACACGACGCTCGGCTTCCTCGCCGCCATGGTCCTGTTCCGCACGCTCCGGCCGGTCGCCGCCGTTCGCGCCGTGCGGCAGGGCGCACCCGTCCGGCGCCGCTAGCCGCCGCGCGACGGCCGGTCGGCGACGGGCAGCTGTCCCGACCGGCGCGTCTCACGAACGGCACTACTTGCCGTGCTTTCCCTGTGACTTGCCGTTGCCGACGCCCTGCCCGTGCTGATCGTCGCTCGGAGGCGCGGAATGCTCACTGGCGCCCCGCGCGTCCGGCGTCGAGGTGTCGGTCAGGCCGGGAGGCCCGCCGTGCGTGTGGTTGGCGTCGCCGTACCCGTTCCCCGGGTAGCAGTCGTCGAGGATCCCGGGGGGACCGGCGTGCGGGTGCTTCGGGTCTCCGTAGCCCCACCCGGGGAAGCAGGCGTACGAGACGGTCACGGTGACCGCGAAGCTCCCGCGGTTGTCCGGGAGGTAGTCGTCGTTGACCGCGAACTGCACCGAGCCCGTGCCCGACAACGTCGCAGGCCCGCTCCCGACTTGCACCCACGGCCCGTCGCCGACGCGACCGATGAGCCCGTACGCGGGCGCCCCGGGCAGCGGGTATCCGCCGTACGCGGTGCTGGTCGTGTCGACCGCAGAATCGCCGTTCGGTCCGGGACACATGCTGCTGCCCGACACGCAGACCGCCCCGGTCGCCGTGACCGTGGCGGACATGCCCGTGCGGAGCACGAGCCCGGTGTCGACTCCGGGCACCGCTCGCCCTCCGACGGTATAGACCGTGGTGTCGTTCGATCCACCGACCGCCGTGGCGCCCACCGCGCCGCCTGCGGCGGCGAGGAGGAGCACGAACGACGCGACGCCAAGCCTCACGAGCCTCGACTTCGTCATGAAGAGCCCCCTCTGCTCTATGCCGCCGCGCGCCGCGCGCGGCGTCCGCTCCCGGACCGTACGTCCCCCCTGTCGGGGCCGCCATCACCCGGACGCGGGAGAAGCGCCGCGAGACGAGGACTCAGCTCAGGATGACCGTGGCTGGCGCATCAACACGTCGAGCTTCTCCTCGATGCGATCGAGCCGCTCCATGACTGCCTGGTGGCGCTCCAGGTGATCCGTGCGCCGGCGCTGTTGGTACGAGACGAACGCGGCTGTGATCACGGCGGTCGTGAACGAGATCGTGGCGACGCTCAGGAACATGACGGGCACTGCGATCAACCGGCCGCCGTCCGTCGCCGGCACGACGTCCCCGTAGCCGATCGTGGTGACGGTCGCGGCCGACCACCACAGCGCGTCGCCGAAGCTCGCAAAGCTGTTCGGGCTGAGGGCCTCCACGGCGACCGCCCCGCCTCCCGCGATCACGAACATCACGCCCACGAGGTACGGGATGATCCGGCCGGAGACGACCGCGCGGTTCACGAGCGCGAGGCTGCTGTCGTTTACGAGCCTCATCCGAGCGGGGATCTTCTCAGGCGACTCGCGATCTCCTCCCGGCCCGTACCGGAAATCCGACCCGCCCCCGGTCCCTCACGGCGGCGGAGGGCCGGAAGGCGGGTCGTCCTCCCTCGTCCGGGGCCTAGGGGGAGGGGAAAGGCCACACGAGACGAGGGGCTACCTCCATGGTACGTGTCGCACCCTTCGAAAGACCTGGATTTTCCGCGAAACACTCGTCGACGGCATTCCGCGTCTCCGGAGCGGAACGGAGCGCGTCCCAGGCGACCGGGGAGGGTTGGGGAACGTCG
Source organism: Gaiella sp. (assembly GCA_035706725.1). Lineage (GTDB taxonomy): Bacteria > Actinomycetota > Thermoleophilia > Gaiellales > Gaiellaceae > Gaiella. The sequence goes on from DASSUT010000056.1 coordinate 10,029, forward strand.
CCCTGACAGGGACGCGCTCGACGAGCCTGCTGTCCCCCGGTTCCCCACCCCCGTCGAAAGTCAGCAAGCTCGTCCAGCGCGCTGGGCCGCAGATCGACTATTCCACATTGTGCGGCACGTGACAAGGGCTTTGCGTCACCGATTCTCCATACGTCTCCGTTCGACCTCACCCAGGAGCACGCGGTAGAGCTCGGAGAGCTGCGGCGGCCCGTCCGCGACCGCGCCGACGATCGCCTCCCGCTCGGCAGCGCCGAACGAGACGTGAACCGTCCGCACGCTGAGGGCGCGCTCGACCTTGTCCGCGACGTACGGATGCCCGGACCTCCGGAGCCGCACGATCAGCTCGGGTACATGGCGCGCCTGCACGGGCACGCCGGCCACATCGATCTCCCGCCGCCACGACACATCCAATGGGTCTCTCGTTCCCGCACGAGCCAAACAGGGTGCGGCGGCCGCCGTCGCCGACTTCCAGAGCCGGCGCACCGACGGGGCAAGACGATACGGTCGTGCGAGATGGCTCGGTGGTCGTTTGCGTGGGCCGGGCCCGTCGTTGCAATCGCCACATGTGCGCTCGTCGCACCGGGCGCGGCGGCACACCCTCACAACGACGTCGCCTCGAAAGGGCTCACCGTGGGCAGCGGCGCCGAGCTGGAGCGCGCCGGCGCGGCGCTGCGGTCGTCCGGGGGGACGATTGTCCTGCGTCCGCGGCTCTACCGGGAGCTGACGATCCGATGGCGGAGCGACAAGCTGCTCCGGATCGTGGGTAGCCGGGGGACGAGGGTGGAACGGGTGGTGTTCGATCGCGCGTCGCGGGTCTCGTTCGGGAACGTCACGGTCGGCCCCATCCGCGGAGACGCGATGGTGGACGTGCGCGGCTCACGACACATCGTCTTGCACGACCTCGTGGTCACCGCGCGCGGCAGCAGGTACCGATCCTTCGTTCGCGTCCCGGACTCGCGCAACGTCACCATCCGGAACAGCGACTTCTCGCACTGCGGCGACCGCTCGCCCGAGTTCACGAACTGTGTTCTGCTCTGGCGCTGGGCCCACAACCTCGTGATCGCGAACAACCGCTTCCACGATTGCCGCGGCTGCGACTTCGTCCACGGCCGCTTCGGATCGAACCTCACGATCCGCCGGAACCGCTTCGATCGCTCGCTGCCCTGCAGGATGGACGCGTACCGCTGCGGTCACCAGGACCTCGTTCAGCTCTTCGCCGGGAACCGCCTGTTGGTGGAGGACAACCGGTTCGGCGTCTACCGCGACGGGGGCGCCCAGCTCTACCTGACGGACGACGTCGACCATGCGACGGTCGTCAACAACGTCTTCGTCGGAATCGATCCGCGCGTGCCGGGCTACAGGGCCCGGATGGCGATCATCGTCGGGAGCGCCGCGTCCAAGCGACTTCCGCACTATGCGAAGGTGCTCAACAACACGATCCTGACGGGGGCACGGCGCCGCGACGGCTACGCGGGCTCGATCCGCATGAGCTCGAAGTACGGAAGCGTGCTCCGGCGCAAGCGCCCGATCGTCGCCAACAACGTCATCGCCCTCCTCGCCAAGCGCGCGCACATCTGCAGCGCCGCACGTCTCTTCACGCACAACGTCATGATCCACGGGACGTCATGCTCTGCGACCGACCGTGTCGGCCCAGCGGGGCTCGACGGGCATGGTCGGCCGCGCCGGACCTCGACCGTCGTGGACGCCGCCCTGCCCCGCTACGCGCCGCGGATCGACTTCACCGGGCGCATCCGCCGCGGCGCGCCCGACATCGGGGCGCTCGAGTACCGCCGCGGCTGAGCGATCCAGCGAAGAAAAACCCCGCCGGGGCGGGGCTTCTTCCATCGGGGCGCCGAGATTCGAACTCGGGACCTCTAGTCCCCCAGACTAGCGCGCTAACCAGGCTGCGCCACGCCCCGTGCTCGGGACATGCTAGCGCCCGTTCCGTCGCGCAGCGCTGCAGGCGGCGCGGCTCGGGCCGACGTGGCGGTGGAACCCGGAAACCGCACGGGTGTTGTGCCGGATTCGCTCCGTGTCGATACTTGGGCGCAACAGATGCGTCTTCGTGAAGGGGGCGAGATGAAACGGTTGCTCTTGGTCGCGGTACTGGTGACGGCCGTGGTCGTGCCGAGCGCGCTGGCGGCGGACCCCGTCCCGGCGGACTTCAAGAACGCGGCGAAGTACTGCAAGGCCCTGCGCGAGGCGAAGGGCACCGAGGCATTCGCGACGCTGTACGGCACGAATCCGAACAAGAGGAACGCTTTCGGGAAGTGCGTCTCGAAGACAGCGAGCGCCAAGGCCGAGAAACGCGAGCACGCGGCCGAGTCGAACGCTGCCAGCGCGGAATGCAAGAAGCAGCAGCAAGCGAATGCGGCGAAGTTCTCGCAGGACTACAAGAACTTCGGCCAGTGCGTGAAGGCCCACAAGGGAAAGACCGGCGACGACTCAGACGAGGACGAGGACTGATCGGCGTCTAGACGCAGACGTCCCGCCGCCTTCTCCAGGCCGGCGCGAGAGTGGCGTTTGGAGAACGGATGCACGGGGGAACACTCCGCGCCGTGAACCGCTGGATCACCGGAGAATGGGCCGTCCACTACACGTCTGCGAGGACGCGCCGGATCATCCACTACTGGGCGACGGTCATCTGGCTGACCGTCGGGCTCGTCGTCTGGATCCTGCTGAGCGACGCCCTGTGGTTCGTCGGGTTCATGTCGTTGTACGCGATCTGGATCACCCACCTTGCGGGGTGGGCCGCCGAGACCCCGGTGGAGCCGGAGGACGAGACGTTGCTGGTGGACGACTCCACCGAGTCGGAGACGCTGGTGACGCGCGGGGCCGCCACCTCGTGACGGAACGCGAGGGCGGCGGTGAGCGCGCCGGCTAGCGCAGGATGTCGTGCAGCTCGTACCAGCTCTCGCTGTCGGGCGGCGTGAAGTTTCCCTCCCCCGCTTCGGACGCCATGCGCTCGACGATCGGCATCAGGGTCTCGTCCACGAACCGCTGGCCAGCCTCGCGGCTCTCCCAGACATCGAAGATGCGGAACACGCCCTTGTCCACGTCGAAGCCTGCGGTGTGGACGATGAGGCCGTCGGGTGCGTCTCGGCCGATCTCCGCGACGACCGCGTCGTAGTTCGGTGTGCTCATATCGCCGTCGACGATCGCGAACTCCTGGACGAATGCCACTGCCATCGCTGGGTCCTCCTGTTGGGGGCCTGATCCTACGTCCCCGCGACCGGCAGGGCGAGCCGCTCAGGCGAGGCGCTTGTACAGACGCTCGACGAGGGCCGGCGTCTGCTCGAGCTTCTCGGTGATCACGCGGACGCGCACCTCACGGAAGTAGTCCGGCTTTACGCCGAGCGCCTTCGCGATGCGCGCGAGGACGTCGTTCGAGGGCACGGGGCGGTTGCCGTGGACGATGTGGTTCAGGTACCCCGCGGAGAGGTTCGTCTTGTCGGCGAGCGCCCGGTACGTGATCCCCGTCTCGCCCATCAGGCGCTCGATCGTCGGACCGAGCGGCTCGCTGGAGTAGGTGCGCTTCCTCGCCGCCATCAGCCGTTACCAACCCAGTCAATCACAGACGACCGGTCCACGCGCGAGTCGGCGTCGTCCCGTCGGCGACGGACGTCCACCGCGTCGTCGTCGAGCGTCTTGCGACCGACCGTCACGCGCAGCGGCACGCCCAACAGGTCCGCGTCCGCGAACTTCTCCCCCGGCCGGGCGTCGCGGTCGTCGAGCAGCACGTCCGCTCCGGCGGCCGTGAAGTCGCCGGCGACGGACTCCGCCACCGTCCCGACCTCCTCCGAGGCGCCCGCGAGCGAGAGCACGTGGACGTCGTACGGCGCGATCGAGGTGGGCCAGACGATCCCGCGGTCGTCGTGGGACTGCTCGACCACCGCAGCGAGGACCCGTCCCGGGCCGACCCCGTAGCTCCCCATCACGATCGGGCGCTCGACGGACTGCTCGTCGAGGTAGGTCGCATCGAGCGGCACCGAGTAGAACGTGCCGAGCTTGAAGATGTGCCCGACCTCGATCGCGGTTCGGAACACGAGGGCGCCGCCGCAGCGGGGGCAGGCGTCGCCTTCCCGGGGGACACGGATGTCCGCGAGCTCGGCTTCGAAGTCGCGGCCGTGCTCGACGCCGCGCAGGTGGAAGCCCGTCCGGTTCGCGCCCGCGACGTACTGGCCCTCGCGCAGCGCCTCGTCGAGCACGATCTTGCCCGCGAACCCGACCGGGCCGAGCGACCCGGGCTCCGCGCCGAACGCCTCGCGAATCTCCTCGGCCTGCGCCGGACGCACGTCGCTTCGGAGGACGGCCGCGAGCTTCGCCTCGTCGAGCCGGTCGTCGCCGCGGACGAGTGCGAGCACCACCGCGCCGTCCGCCACGACGGGCATGGCCTTCGACGTCGCGGCGAGATCCAGGCCAAGAAAGCCCGCGAGGTCCTCACACGTGACGATCTCCGGCGTCGCCACCGCCTCGGGCGAGTCGAGCCGCGCGCGAAACTCGGGGTCTCGCGGCACACCGCGCGCGATCTCGAGATCGGCGGCGTAGTCCCCCCGCTCGCACGTGACGAGCGTGTTCTCGCCGGAGCCGGCCGGGGCGAGGTAGTCGACCGACTCGGTCCCGCCCATCATCCCCGACTCGGCCTCCACGGCGACGAAGTCGAGCCCGCAGCGCTCGAACATCCGCTCGTACGCGCCGGCGTGGGCCCGGAACGCGACGTCGAGCCCTTCCTCGTCCCGGTCGAACGAGTACGCGTCCTTCATCACGAACTCGCGCACGCGCAGCAAGCCCCCACGTGGGCGCGGCTCGTCGCGCTCCTTCGTCTGGAAGTGGTAGAGGATCTTCGGGAGGTCGCGGTAGGAGCGCAGCTCGCGTGCGTGGAACGTGATCGTCTCCTCGTGCGTCATCGCGAGCACGAATTCCCGTTCGCTGCGATCTCTGAACTTGAACACCTCCGGGATCCGGTAGCGCCCCGTCGCCTGCCACAGCTCGGCCGGCGTCAGCACCGGCATCGACATCTCCTGGCCCCCGATCGCGTCCATCTCCTCCCGGATCACCTGCACGACCTTCTCGTGAACCCGCCATCCCGCCGGGAGATACGTCCACAGGCCCGCGCCGACCTGGCGAATCAGGCCCGCGCGGACGAGCAGCTTGTGCGAGACCGCCTCGGCGTCCGCGGGGTCCTCACGCAGGGTCGGCAGGAAGAGCGTGGACTGGCGCTGCAGCATGCGCCAACCCTAGTTCGTGGTCAGTCGTTCAAGCGCAGGAACCCCGTCAGGGTCTGCGAGTCCCCGGTGCCCGTTGCCTGCAGCACGAACGCGTCGATCTGCTCGACGAGCGCCTCGTCGTCGGTCGACAGCCGGCCGCCCGAGAGACCGTTGACGACCGGGACGAGGCCGTCGACGTCGACGTAGAGAAAGCCCGCCGTGCGGTCGCCGAGGCCCACCGCCTCCATCGCGCGCCGGTACGCGTCGCTTCCCGAGAGCTTGTCGCCGTCCGCCGCGAAGTCGCGGATCCCGTCGGCGCCGGTGGTGACGAGCACGGTGTCGCCGCTGATCCGTGCGTAGCGCACGGTCGTGCCGTCCGTCACGACGGCACTCACCTCGCGCCCATCCTCGGTCGTCGTGCGCACGGTCGTACCCGAGCTCGCTGCGAGCCGGTGCGCGACGCGGTCAACGGTCTGCCAGACGGCATCCGCGTCCGGCGGCTTCAGGGCGACCGTCACCTCGGGGGCCGGCGTGCCCGGCCGCACGTACACGATTCCCTCGCCGGAGAACGCGTCGAGGATGCCGCCCACCGAGACGCCGGTGAGGTCCTCGACCTTGCCCGCGATGTCCTGGAGCGGGATGCGCCGCTCGATCTCGTCGACCATCTTCTGCGTGCCGCCGAACGAGAGCGCCGCCACGGCGTCCGCCGGCACCTTCGAGACGAGGGTCGGCTCGTACTCGGTGCCGTTTCCGCCCGGCGTCCGCACCCCCACGGCGAGCCGTATGCCGTCGTCCTCCGCGGCGAGGCCGGCCGAGAGCCAGTCGATCCCGAGATCGACGCCCTGCGCCTGCCCGAGCTGTCGGCCGAGCTGCGGCGTCGCCTCGGCGACGTCGACCCACGCACGGACGAGCGCTTCCTCGGGGAGCGCCTCGAACGCCGTCTCGAGCGCGTCGTCGCCGGCGAGCGTGCCGCGCGCGAGCGCTGTCCGGTACGCGGTCAGATCCTCTTGCCGCTCTGCGAGCGCCGACCATCCGTTCACGGTGGTCTGCACGATCGGCTCGTCGGACTTCGCGACGAGCGCCGCGAGCCTCGCCTCGTCGTCGGGCTTCGTGAGCACGATCGTCTTGCGGTCGGCCGTGACGACGAACACGACCTCCGGGCCGAGAGCAGGCGCGACGTCGTCCTTCCAGGTCAGCCCTTCGTCCTCGAGCGCGCGCGCCACCTCGTCGGTCAGATCACCCTTCGCCCCCGGCAGACGGTGGAGCAGGTCTTCGGCCCGAGCCCACTGGTCGGACGTCTCGTCGGTCGTGACCGTGGCATACGCGAGGGCGTCGGCGGGCGCGAGCGACGCCGAGTCGGGAACGGTGCCCGCTTGCTCGGCGACGCCACCGCAGCCGGTCGCGGCGAGGCTCAACGCGGCGCCCAGCGCCGCCAGGAGAAGAATCGCCCGTCGCATCACGGGAAAGGTATCGGCGCCTCCGGGCGGGCCCGCGAGTGGTTTCTCGTGCGAGGCGCGCGCGCCGGGTGAAAGCGCCCGCGGGTCGGCGTACGATCTGCGACAGATTCCGCCGACCCACGATGGACGAACGCGACCTCGAGCTCCGCAACGTCACCTACGCCGCGTTCGTCGACCTCGGCCGTGCGCCGAGCGTGGTCGAGGTCGCCGGAATCGCCGGGCTCGACCCGGCGGTCGTGCTCGACGGCTGGCGACGCCTCCACGAGGCGCACGCGATCGTGCTCCAGCCCGGCGCCGCGGAGATCCGGATGGCGAACCCGTTCTCGGCCGTCCCGACCCCGCACCGCGTCGAGGCTGCCGGCGGCTCGTGGTATGCGAACTGCGCCTGGGACGCCTTCGGGATCTGCGCGGCGCTCGACGTCGACGGCCGGATCGAGACGTCCTGTGCGGACTGCGGCGCCGCGCTCACGGTCCGGGTGCACCGGCGGCGGCCCGACGACGAGAGCCTCGTCTTCCACTGCCTCGTCCCCGCCGCCCGATGGTGGGACGACATCGGGTTCACCTGAAGCGCGATGAACCTCTTCCGGTCGGAAGAGCACGTCGATCGGTGGCTCGGCGGCCGCAAGCCGGGCGCGACGATCCCGGTCACGGAGCTGTGCGACCTGGCCCACGCGTGGTGGGGAGACCGGCTCGCTCCGGAGTGGCGGCCGCACACGCGCGAGGAGAACCAGGCGATCCTCGACGGACTCGGGCTGACCGGGGAGTTCTGGCGCTTGCCGTGAGCCTGAGCCTGGGTCGCCGGCCCGGGTCTATCCTCCGACGGTGCCTCGCGGCGACAGCGCCCAGACGATGAAGGCCACGCTCGGCCTCCGCCAGCTCCTCTTCGAGGGCGAGATTCGCCCCGGCGAGCGTCTCGTCGAGCTCGCCCTCGTCGAGCGCCTCGGCGTCTCGCGAACGCCGCTGCGTCTCGCGCTGACCCGGCTCGAGCACGAGGGGCTCGTGATGTCTCTCGCCGGCGGCGGCTTCACCGTGCGTGAGTTCACCCTTGCGGAGATCGACGACGCGATCGAGCTCCGCGGCGTGCTCGAAGGCACCGCGGCGCGGTTCGCGGCCGAACGGCTCTCGTCACCCGCCGAGCTCGAGGAGCTGCAGGAGATCGTCGTCCGGCTCGACGAGACCATCGCCGACGACTCGCCCGAGGCGATCCTCGGGTACGTCGAGCTGAACCGGGCCTACCACGCTCAACTTGTGACGCTCGCGAAGAGCGAGCTCGTCGGACGGGCGATCGGGCAGGCGATGGCGCTCCCGTTCGCGTCGCCGTCCGCGTTCCTCGCCTCGCTCGCGGAGCTGCCCGAGTGGCGGGAGAGCCTCGTGGTCGCCCAGCACCATCACCGATCGCTGCTCGAGGCGATTGGCGGCGGTCAAGGCACGAGAGCCGAGCAGGTAGCGCGGGAGCATGCCCGTCTGTCGAGGCAGAATCTCGACCTCGTGCTCGAGCGCCGCGAGATCCTCGACCGTCTCCCCGGCGCGCCGCTCCTCAACGTCACCGCGCCGGACGGCGCCGGCGACCCGGCATAGAGGCACACCCCCGGCCGAGCGGGGAGCCGGTGCGCGCCGCCGCGCGCACCGGCGTCTTGCGGCTCAGCTCTCCGAGCGCCAGCCCGCGGGGGCGTACTCGAGCCGCGCGACCTTCGAGTACGGCACCGGGCTCACGATCACGCGGACGTCCTTCTGGCGGTGCGGCTGTACCGTCGCCTTGCGCGTGCCTCCGTCGGGCTCGCCCCAGACCACGCGGAGCTCGGTACCGAGCTCGATGTCGTGGTCGACGGTCGCGAGCGACAACGCGTGCTTCTCGTTCGCGCTGTACCCCGTGAACATGGACAGCCCGACGACGTTCCCGTCGCCGTCGATCACCGAGTCGAAGTTCGACGAGCCGTAGTTCGCGTTGGGGATGTCGAAGAACTGGTAACCCTCGCCCTCGGGTGCGAACACCGAGGCGAAGAGCTCGGTCATGTCGTCGTTGTTCCACTCGAGCGTGACCTTCTTCCGCTGCGTCTCGGGATCGAGCTGCTCGAGCGCCTCGCGGCCGTGGAAGTCGTGGTCGAACTTCACCATGTGGCCGTAGCCGAGCTCGAACGGGTTCGTGTAGTAGTCCTCGATGTCCTCGGAGACGAAGCTCCCGGCGAGCCCGTTGTTCGCCTCGTAGCTCGCGGCGGGGAGCCACTCGCGGTAACCGCGAAGCTCCTCGCCCGAGTAGATCGCGGGAAGCGGTGAGGGGATCCAGCCGGATTCGAGCGTGTTCGACGAGTACGCGCGGGAGCCGACGGGCTCGAGGCCGAACTCCTTGCCGGCCTCGAGGATCGCCTCGCGCGACTCCTCGTACGTGTCGTACGGGCCCCAGAGCTCGAGCCCCGGGGCCCCGGCCATCCCGTGCCGGAGCGTGCGCACCTGCTGCCCTGCGACGTTCATCCAGCCCATCCGGAAGAACGGCAGGTCCTCGATCGGGCCGCCGTTCACGTTCTCGAGCACCTGCCAGGCGTTCGGCCCCTGGACCTGGAAGCGCCAGAGCTTCCGCGTCACCTGCTTGCCCTGCGGACGCATCGGGGAGCGGTCGTCGAGCTCGACCTCGACGTCGTACCCGCCGGCTTCCGCCTGGTAGCGCAGCCAGTTCGACGCCGGGGCGCGGCCGACGAACGTGAACTCCTCGTCGTTCTCGTGAAAGAGGATCCCGTCCCCGATCACGTAGCCGGCCGGCGTCGTCGGCACGAACTGCTTCGCCATGCCGACCGGGAAGTTCGCGGTGCTGTTGATCCCGGTGGCGGTGATCAGCTCGATCGCGCCCGGGCCGCGGAGCATGAGGTTGACCATGTGGTGCGACTGGTCGTACAGCACTGCGGTCTCGCGCCAGGCGAGCTGCTCGCGCCGCCAGTTCGTGAACTCGGCCGCGACGACGGGGTACACGTACGCACCGACCTGCGAGTTGCGGAGCAGCTCGACGGGGTCGGTGGTATCGATGATCTGCTGGAGATTGGTGGGGGTCATGGCTCCTCCGTGCGGTGGGTCGTGTGCTCGCGCTGCCATTCAAGCGTGCCGAGCAGGTCGTTGAACGTGAAGAAGTGAAAGCCCGCGATGCCGAGCCGACGGTCGCCGGCGTACGGCGCGGCCTCCTCGTAGAAGCGCGTCGCGGAGTGCGTCGGGCTCCGGAACAGGCGGCTGAGGCCCCGTTGCTTCCGGACGAACCGGAGGGACGGGCCGACCCCGATGCGTGTCGCGATCTCGAGGAGGCGCCGGCGCTCCACCGGCCCGACCGCGCCGACGAGAACGGGCAGCTCGATCCCACGTCCGCGCACGCCTTCGAGCCAACGCAGCACCGTTCCCATGTCGAAGCAGAGCTGCGTCACGACGTAGCTCGCGACGCGGGCCTTCTCGTCGAGCGCGCCGTCGAGCGCCGCCCGTGCGATCAACGGATGACCCTCTGGGTAGCCGCCGATGCCGATCAGCGGCGGACGCAGTGGGTGGGCGGCGAGGACGTCGAGCAGCTCTCCTGCCCCGGTATACGGGCCGAGCGGCTTCTCCGCGTCTCCGCCGATCACGAACAGGTCGTCGATGCCCGCGGCCGTCGTGCGCTCGAGGATCTCCGTCAGATGCGACTCGTCGCGCACCATGCGCGCGGCGATGTGAGGCGTCACGGAGTGGCCGAGCCGCCGCAGCTCGAGCGCGACCTCGACCGAGCGGTCGACGCCGTGCTTCGGGGACGTCGTGACCGTCAGGTGGAGCGGCGCTCCGACCTGCGAGGCCTGCTCGACGCCTCGGCCGAAAGGCAGGATCTCGAACCGCGTCCCGCCCACATCCGCCCGGCGCGTGACGGGCAAGGCGGCCTGGTCGGACGCGGGCGTCGCCATCGCCGTGATCATTGCACACAATCCCGGCGCGACGAGAGCATTTGACGCGTATCTCACGCCGTATTGCACGCAAAGTGCCCGACTTCGTCGGACACAGCGTTCGACGTCTTCTAGGCGTGCTCCATGGGGATCAGGCTCGCCTCCGCCATCGCGAGCGCGGCAGGCTTCGCCATCTTCAGGCGCTTCGGGCGCGGCATCCCCGCCTCGATCCACCGGTCGATCTCGTCGAACAGCACGTCGATCAGCACGTCGGAGTCGACCTTCTTCAACACCCTGCCGTGCGCGTAGACGAACCCGACGTCGCGGCCGCCGGCGATGCCGAAGTCCGCGTCCCCCGCCTCTCCCGGCCCGTTCACGGCGCAGCCCATCACCGCGACCTCGAACGCCTGCGGGTACTCCCGCAGCCGCTCCTCGACCACCACCGCGAGGCTCTCGACCCCCACGTTGTCGCGGCCGCAGGACGGACATGCGATCATCACCGGCCCGCGCTCCCGCAGGCCGAGCGCCTTCAGGATCTCCCAGGCGACCTCGACCTCCTTCACCGGGTCGGCGGTCAGCGAGACGCGCATCGTGTCGCCGATGCCGTCCATGAGCAGCGACCCTATCCCGACCGCGCTCTTGATCGCGCCGGCGAAGGGTGTCCCGGCCTCGGTCACACCCAGGTGCAGCGGGTACGGCACGCGCTCCGAGAGCATCCGGTACGCGCGGATCATGGTCGGCACGTGCGAGGCCTTCACGGAGATCTTGAGGTCGCGGTAGTCGAGCCGCTCGAGGATCGCCACCTGCTCGAGCGCCTCGACGACGAGCGCCTCGGCCGTGTCCTTGCGCGCGAGCTCCTCGAGGTGCTTCGGCAGCGAGCCCGCGTTCGCACCGATTCGCATCGGGATCCCCGCCCGCTTGGCGGCCTTCACGACCTGCTCGGTCTTGTCGGGGCCTCCGATGTTGCCGGGATTGATCCGCACCGCGTGCACGCCCGCGTCGATCGCCTCGAGCGCGAGCGAGGCGTTGAAGTGGATGTCCGCGATCACCGGGACCGGCGAGAGGCGGACGATCAGCGGCAGCGCCTGGGCATCCTCGCGCTTCGGGACCGCGACGCGGACGATCTCGCAGCCCGCCGATGCGAGCGCGGCGATCTGCGCAGTGGTCGCCTCGACGTCGTGCGTCTTCGTCAGCGTCATCGACTGGACGACGACCGGCGCCCCACCGCCGATCGGGACGCCGCCCACCCTGATCTGGTGCGTGCTCGGCATACGGGTCCAGACTACCCCCGCTCAGGGTTGGTACTGCTGGTCCATCCCTCGCACGGTGTCGCCCGTTACGCGGACCCAGAACCCGGCCTTCGGCTCGAACAGCGGGTGCGGCGTCTTCTTCCCCGCGAGGGCTCGTGCAAGCTCCGCGACGGGGACACGCGTCGCCTCGAGCCCAGCAGTGATCACGGTGATGCGGGCACGCGCGGGAAGGCGGAATGTGAGCAGCCGATGGCCCTCGTCCCTGACGTAGTAGTCGTTCGGGACGGCGTCGCCGGGCTCGATCGCCCCGTCCGCCACCGCCGCGCGAGTGGCCGTGAGGCCCGTGAGGAACTCCGCCGGGTCGACGCGGAGCTCCCAGTGCCCGCCACGGTGCACGAGCGCCGTCGCGTGACCGTGGAACACCTCCTGCCGGGGCGGCCCGAGCGGCGGCGTCGGCAGGAAAGGGGAGCGTGCAGCTGAGGCCGCGGGAGGGAGCGACACCCCGACGCCCGTCAGCGCAGCGAGCAGGATGGGAACGCGTCTCTTTCTCACGGCTGCTCCTTCCGGCCGGGTGCGTTGACGAGCCCGATGATGCGCCTCACCGCCACCTGGTGCAATGTGCGTGCCTGCCCTCGTGAGCCGAGCCACCGGACGTGCCGCAAGCCCCTTCCCCAACCGCCTGGCACCTCGAGCCGCCGCCCGACGACCACCCGCACGACCTCTGGGCGGTCGGGGCCGACCTCGAGCCCGGGACGCTGCTCGCGGCCTACCGACTCGGCCTGTTCCCGATGCCCGTGGGATTGCGCCCGGGGTGGTTCTCCCCCGCCCTCCGAGCCGTCGTCCCGCTCGAGCCGTTCGCGCCGTCGAGATCGCTCCGGCGTGCCCGCCGGCGATTCGAGATCCGGGTGGACACCGCGTTCGCGGGCGTCGTCTCGGGCTGCGCCCGGCCGGGGGACCCCGCGAGCTGGATCGACGAGGGCATCGAGTCGGCGTATGGGCGCCTGCACGAGCTCGGCTGGGCACACTCGGTCGAGGCGTGGGACGGCGACGGGCTCGCGGGCGGCCTCTACGGCGTCGCCCTCGGCGGCCTGTTCGCCGCCGAGTCGATGTTCCACGCGCGGACCGACGCGTCGAAGGCAGCGTTCGCCGGCCTCGTGGAGTTCCTGCGCGCGGCGGGCGACGGTGACCGCCGCGTCCTCGACGTCCAGTGGCTCACTCCCCACCTCGCCTCGCTCGGCGCCGTCGAGGTCTCGCGCGCCGAGTACCACCGCCGGCTCGCGCGAGCACTTCCGTTGACCGCCCTGTTCTCCTAGGGCGTGTCCGTCAGGACAGGCGCCCTATGTCGTTCGTGAGGCCGATGAGGAAGAGCACGAGCACGAGGCCGATGCCGACCACGGACACGCGCTCGTAGATCTCGCGGCGGACGGCGCGGCCGCGGACGCCCTCGGCGATGGCGAACACGATGTGGCCGCCGTCGAGCGGCAGCAACGGCAGGAGGTTGAGCAGCGCGATCGAGAGAGAGATCAGCCCGAGCACGAAGAGGAAGTTCTCGGTCCCCTGCTTCGCGGCGTCCGAGGATCCCTGGACGATCCCGACGGGGCTCGAGATGTCCTTGCGACCCTCGCCGGTCACGAGCCGGCCGAGCGATGCTCCGATCTCCTTTGTCACCCGGCCGGTGAGCCGGAACGACTCGCCGAGCGCCTGGCCCGGCGGCAAGCCCTCGCCGGCGAGCACGAAGCCGAGGCGGTACCGCCCGTCGCTCTCTCGCGCTGCGGTGGGCGGCAGCACCTTCAGTGTCCCGTGCCGCGCGACGACGAGCGTGAGCGGCTTTCCGCCGGAGTTCGCGATCAGCCTCGAGATGTCGTTCGCCTCGACGGGCGTGTCGCCGATCGAGACGACCACGTCCCCCGGATGGAGGCCTGCCGCGGCCGCGGGTGACCCGGGCGAGACCTGCTGGACCGACGTCGTGGCCCGTCCCACCGACGTCATGTAGAGCCCTGTGAACAGCACCAGCGCGAGAAGGATGTTCGCCGCCGGTCCCGCCGCGATCACGGCGACCCGCTTCCATGTGGCCGCGCGCCAGTACGCGTCGGGCCCGAGCGCGTCCTCGAGGTCGGCGAGCGACTTCTCGAGCGCGGTCGCCGCCTGCGGCGACAGCGGCCGCTCGGCGGCAAGACCTCGGAGGACCTCGAGCGCATCGCGGGCAGCGGCGTGGTCGTCGGCCGCGAGCGCGTTCCGCAGGCGGCTCACGGCGCCACCGAGGAAGGGCGCCTCGTGGAGCGCGCGCGCCGTGCCGGCGTCGACGTCGACGGGCGCCGGGCGGTGCATGCCGGGGATCTTCACGAAGCCTCCGAGCGGGATCGCCCCGATCCCGTACTCGATCCCGTTGCGCGTCGTCTTCCAGATCGCCGGCGGGAAGCCCACGTAGAAGCGGCGCGGCCGCATCTTGAGCGCGAGGGAGACCGTGAAGTGGCCGAGCTCGTGGATCAGCACGAGCAGCCCGAGGCCGACGATCGCGATGAGGATCGTCATGCCGGCTGGAGCCTCCGCACTGCGAGGCGGCGCGCCTCCTCGTCTGCGGCGACGAGCTCCTCGAGGTCACGGGCGGGCGCGCCGTCGACGCTCGCGAGCGTCTCCTCGACCACCTCCGCGACGTCGAGGAAGCCGATGCGCCCGTCGAGGAACGCGGCCACCGCCACCTCGTTCGCGGCGTTGAACGCGCACGGCGCGGTGCCTCCGCGCTGCCCCGCCTCCCGCGCGAGCGAGAGCAGCGGGAACGCCTCCTCGTCGGCCGCCTCGAACGAGAGCGTGAGCCCCTCGAGCTCCAGGTCCTGGACGGTCGTGGCGGCCCGGTCGGGGTACGTGAGCGCGTAGGAGATCGGGACCCGCATGTCGGGCATCCCGACGTGGGCGAGCAGCGCCCCGTCCCGGAGCCGGACGAGGCCGTGGACGATCGAGCTCGGGTGCACCACGACGTCGATGCGCTCGTACGGGACGTCGAAGAGCCAGTGGGTCTCGATCAACTCGAGGCCCTTGTTCGCGAGCGTGGCGGAGTCGATCGTGATCTTCCGGCCCATCGACCAGGTCGGATGCCGGAGCGCCTCGGCCGACGTGACGCCCACGAGCGCGTCGCGCGTCCAGCCGCGGAACGGCCCGCCCGATGCCGTGAGGACGACCCCGGTCACCGTCTCGGGCGCACGCCCCTCGAGACACTGGTGGAGCGCAGAGTGCTCGCTGTCGACCGGCAGCAGCAGCCCACCACCCCGCTCGCGTGCCGCGAGCGCAAGGTCACCCGCCGCGACGAGGCTCTCCTTGTTCGCGAGCGCGAGCGTGACACCCGCCTCGAGGGCCCACAGCGTGGCCTCGACACCCGCGAACCCGACGATCGCGTTCAGCACGACGTCGGGCTCGCAGCGCTCGAGGAGCTCGACCGGGTCGCCGCCCACCTCGATGTGCTCGACCCCGTGCTCTCTGGCGACCCCGTCGAGCGGCGTCGAACGGGACTGCACGGCGCAGAGCTCGAGGTCGGGATGGGCCGCGACGACGTCGATCGCCTGGCGGCCGATCGAGCCGGTCGCTCCCAGGAGGGCGATGCGTCTCACGCCGGGAAGGATGCCTGAGAGGCGCTGTCAGCCCGCCAGCGCGAGCAGGGTGAAGTACGCCGCCGGGCCGGCCCACAGGAGAGAGTCGACGCGGTCGAGCATCCCGCCGTGCCCCGCGAGCAGCCGCCCCGAGTCCTTCACTCCGAGGTCGCGCTTGACCGCCGACTCGAACAGGTCGCCGAGCGTCGCCGCCGCGACGATCGCGAGCCCGAGCAGGAGCGAGTCGCCGGTCGAGACGACGTCCTGCTCGTAGAGCGCGAAGAACGTCACCGCGACACCCGCCACCGTGCCGCCGACGAGGCCCTCCCACGACTTTCCCGGCGAGATCGCCGGCGCGAGCCGATGGCGGCCGATCGTGCGGCCCACGAAGAACGCTGCGGTGTCGTCGGCGAACACCGTGAGGAGCACCGTGAACACGAGCAGCCTGCCGTTGTCCGGGATGTCGCGCACCAGCATGAGGTACGCGAGCCCGCCTCCGATCCACACGACCCCGAGGAGGGTCGTGGCGAAGGCCGCGACCGCGTTCTGCCGCACACTCGAGACGAAGAACACGAGGAGTGCGGCCGGGACGGTCGCGAGGACGCCGCCGAACACCCAGGTCAGCCCTCCGAGCTGGGCGCCGAGCAGCGCGAGCACGAGCCCGGCGTACCCGCCGAGGACGATCGGGTGGAGCCCGCGCGCCATTCGGTACAGCTCGTGGAGCGCCGCGAGCCCGCCGACGAGCGCGAGCGCGAACAGCCACCAGCCGCCCGCCCACACGATCCCGAGGACGACCGGCAGGAGCACGACCGCGACGAGCAGCCGCGAGAGGAAGGGGCTCACGCGCGCCCCTGGCAGCCCCGGAGCGCCTGCCTCACCCAAGCTCCCGCGTCCCGAACCGGCGCGTGCGCGCGGCGTACTCGTCCACGGCCTCCCGGAGCTCGTCGGCGCCGAAGTCCGGCCAGAGCGTCTCGGTGAACACGAGCTCCGCGTAGGCCGCCTCCCAGAGGAGGAAGTTCGACAGCCGGAGCTCACCCGAGGTTCGGATGAGCAGGTCGACGTCGCCGAGCTCGGGCGCGTAGATCCGCGCTGCGAGCGCGCCCTCGTCGACGTTCTCGGAACGCAGCCCGTCGGCCACGAGACGGCGCGCCGCCTCGACGAGCTCCGCCCGTCCGCCGTAGTCGAACGCGATCCAGAGGTGGAGCGTCTCGAGGTGCGCCGTGCGCTCCTCGAGGCCCGCCATCTTCTCCTGCAGCCACGGCTCGACCCGGTCTCGGCGTCCGAGGAACCGCGTGCGGACGCCCTGCTCCGCGAGATCGGGGAGCTCGCGGTCGATGGTCTCGGAGAGGATCTCCAGGAGCTCTGCGACTTCGCTCGAGGGCCGCGCCCAGTTCTCGGTCGAGAACGCGTAGACGACGAGCGCGGAGATGCCGAGGTCGATCGCGGCCTCGACGGTCCTTCGCAGCGCCCGGGTCCCCTCGCGGTGACCCGCCGCGACCGGCAGCCCCTTGCCTTCCGCCCAGCGGCCGTTCCCGTCCATGATGATCGCCACGGTCCGCGGCACTCCGTTCCGCGGACTAGGAGAACCGGAGATCGTTCCCTCCCACGCCTAGGGATTTGGCGCCATCAGACGTCAAACCTCCATGATCTCGGCTTCTTTGCCCTTCAGCAGCTCGTCGATCCGCTTCACGTGCTCGTCGGTCAGCTTCTGCACCTGCGCCTCGGCGCGGCGCTCCTCGTCGTCGCCGACGTCACCGTTGCGCACGAGCTCCTCGAGATGGCGCATCACGTCGCGCCGGACGTTGCGGATCGCGACCTTGCCCTCCTCCGCGTACCGGCGGACGACCTTCACGAGCTCCTTGCGCCGTTCCTCGGTCAGCGCGGGGATCGGCAGCCGGATGAGCTTCCCGTCGTTCGACGGCGTCAGCCCGAGGTCGGACTCCATGATCGCCTTCTCGACGGCCTTGATCTGGGTCGGGTCGTACGGCTGCACGGACAGCAGCCGGGCCTCGGGGGCGCTGATCGTGGCCATGTTCGAGAGTGGTGTCGGGGTGCCGTAGTAGTCGATCGTGATCCGGTCGAGCAGCGCGGTCGACGCACGCCCCGTGCGCACGGAGTTGAACTCGGTGCGAGTGTGCTCGATCGAGCCGTCCATCCGCCGCTCGCAATCCGCCAGGAAGTCCTCGATCGCCGCCACCGCGCCTCCTACCTATGCGTCGTCGGTACGCCCCGCCGCCGTCGTGACGAGCGTGCCGATCCGCTCGCCGCGCGCGACCCGGGCGATGTTGCCGTCGGCAAGCTCGAACACGTGGATCGAGACGCCGTTGTCCATGCAGAGCGAGAGCGCGGTCGTGTCCATCACCCTGAGCCCCCGCTCGATCGCCTGAAGGTGGGTCAGCTCCGGCACGAACCTCGCGCGCTCGTCCGTGCGCGGGTCGCCGTCGTAGACGCCGTCGACGCCGTGCTTGCCCATGAGGATCGCCTCGGCGCCGATCTCGAGCGCCCGCAGCGCGGCCGCGGTGTCGGTCGTGAAGAACGGGTTGCCGGTCCCGGCCGCGAAGATCACCACCCGCCCCTTCTCGAGGTGGCGGATAGCGCGCCGCCGGATGTACGGCTCCGCCACCTCCGAGACGGTCACGGCGGACTGCACGCGAGTCTGCGCGCCGATCCGCTCGAGCGCGTCCTGGAGCGCCAGCGCGTTGAGCAGCGTCGCGAGCATGCCGGCGTAGTCGGCCGTCGCCCGGTCCATCCCCTCCGCAGCGGCCTTCATCCCGCGGTAGAAGTTGCCGCCGCCCACCACGATCGCGACCTCCGTGCCCGCCTGCTGCACGTCGACGACCTCTCGCGCAATCGCGGACACCGTCCGCGGGTCGACGCCGTAATCGCGGTCGCCCATCAGGCTCTCGCCCGAGAGCTTGAGCAGAATCCGGCCGAATCCGGGCTCGCCGTCGCCGGAGCCGGTGGGTGCCTCCTGCGACGAGGTGGTGCTCATCCGAGGTGGAGACGCTCGAACTCGAGCACCTCTGCGCCGTCGCCCGTGACCGCCTGGCCGACCGTCGTCGACGGGTCGTGGATCCAGGGCTGGTCGACGAGCACACGTGCCGCGAAGAAGCGCTTCTGGAGCATGCCGTCCACGATCTTCTCACGTGCCTGCTCCGGCTTCGAGAGCACCTCGTCCGACCCGGCGTAGATGTCCCGCTCGGTGTCGACGACGTCCTGGGGCACGTCGTCCCTCCCGATCCACTCCGGTGCGGAGGCGGCGATGTGCATCGCGAGCTTCCGCCCGAGGTCGGGGGAGCCGCCGCGCACCTGGACGAGCACGCCGAGCTTGTTCCCCGGTGGATGCACGTAGGAGGAGATCCGGGCGCCGTCGACCGCCTCGAACCGGGCCGCGCCCGTGACCACGATGTTCTCGCCGAGCTTCGCGCTGAGCTCCACCCGCTCGTCCTCGAGCCCCGCCTCCGCGCCCGGCCCGTCGCGCTCCACGGTGTCGAGCGCACGTTCGACGAACGCCAGGAAGTCGCCGTTCTTCGAGACGGGCTCGGTCTCGCAGCCCACCGCGACGATCGTGCCCCTCGAGCCGTCGGACGCGACCCGGTCGGCCACACGGCCCTCGGTGGTCGCGCGGCCGGCACGCTTGGCGGCGCTCGCCATCCCCTTCTCGCGGAGGAGGCGCGTCGCCACCTCGAGGTCGCCGTTCGCATCCTCGAGCGCGCGCTTGCAGTCCATCATCCCCGCGCCCGTGCGGTCGCGGAGCTCCTTCACGAGGCTCGCCGAGATCTCGGTCATCCCTCGGCACCCCCCTTTGCCTCGGGCTGCGACGCCTGCGTGGAAACCGGCTCCTCCGGCGCCTCGGGCGCCTCGTCCGCGGCTGCGGGCCGAGGCTCCTCCGCGCTCCGCCCCGCGGCACCGTTCTCCCCTGGCGTCAGCTCGGCCTCGGTGACCTTCGTCTGCGCCGCGGCGATGCCGTCCGCGATCGCGCGGATCACGAGCGAGCACGAGCGGATCGCGTCGTCGTTCCCGGGGACCACGTAGGTCGCCTCGTCGGGATCGCAGTTCGTGTCGACGAGCGCGATCACGGGAAGCCCGAGGCGCTGCGCCTCGCGCACCGCGAGCTGCTCCTTGCGCAGATCGACGATGAACACCGCGTCGGGCTGACGCTTCATGTTCGAGACGCCGCCGAGGTTCGCCTCGAGCTTCGCGAGCTCGCCGGTCATCGCGATGCGCTCCTTCGCGGGCAGGAGCTCGAGCTGCCCCTCCTCCTGGAGGCGGCGAAGCTCCTGGAGATAGGCGATCCGGTCGGCGATCGTCCGCCAGTTCGTGAGCAGGCCGCCGAGCCACCGGTGCGCGACGTAGGGCTGACCGACGCGCGTCGCCTCGCGCTCGATCGCCTCCTGGGCCTGCTTCTTCGTGCCGACGAAGAGGATCGTCCCGCCCCGCCCCGCGACGTTGCGCGCGAACTCGTACGCGTCCTCCAGCAGCGCCTGGGTCTGCTGCAGGTCGATGATGTAGATGCCGCCACGCTCGTCGAAGATGAAGCGCTTCATCTTCGGGTTCCAGCGGCGCGTCTGGTGGCCGAAGTGAACCCCGGCCTCCAGCAGCTCCTTCATGGAGACGACTGCCACGATCTGTCCTTTCGGTTGGTGTCGATGCGCCGGCGGGCGCAGACGGAACCTGGCGCAGTGCCCAGGCACCCCCGTCCGGAGGCGTCGCCGGGTAGAGGTTTGCGAAGGCCGGAATCGTAGCCGTCGTCGGGCACGTCGCTTCGCGAAGTGCCAGGAGCTACCCGGCCTCCGTGCGCGCCTGCTCGAGCGCCTGCTCCAGGTCTGAGGGAAGCGGCGACGTCACGTCGATCTCCTCGCGGGTCACCGGGTGCACGAAGCGGAGCCGCTCCGCGTGGAGGAACTGGCGCGCCAGGCCCAGGTCGCCCGGGACGCCGTAGACGTGGTCGCCGCAGACGGGAAGCTCGATGGCTGCGAGGTGGACGCGGATCTGGTGCGTACGGCCGGTCTCGAGCCGCACCTCGAGCAGCGTCCGCTCCCCGAGCGGCTCGCACACCTCGAACCAGGTGACGGCTTCCCGAGGCGCATCGCTGTCGATCGAGCGGCGAGTGCGGTCGCGCCGGTCACGTCCGACCGGCGCGTCGATCCTGCCCGTGCGAGACCGCGCGACGCCGCGGACGAGCGCGAGGTAGCGGCGCTCGACCCGCCGCTCCCGGATCGCCTCGGACAGCGCGGCGAACGCGGCCTCCGAGCGCGCGACGACCAGCAGGCCGGAGGTGTCGCGGTCGAGCCGGTGCACGATCCCGGGCCGTTCGGGGTCGCCCCCGGCCGCACCGAGCGCCGCGAGCGCGTCGGCCATCGTCGGCCCCTCGTGGCCGGGAGCAGGATGCACGACGAGCCCGGCCGGCTTGTCGACGACCAGCACGTGTGCGTCCTCGTGGACGACCGCGAGCGCCGGCGCCGCGCTCGCCGGGGCCGCCTGCTGCGGGAGGTCGATCTCGAGCTCCTCGCCACCCTCCAGCCGGTGGCTCTTGGGCCGCCGCTCGCCGTCGACGCGCACTGCGCCGACGCGCACGAGCCGCTCCGCGAGCGTTCGCGTCCCGACCTCGGGGAGCGCCGCCACGACCGCATCGAGGCGGCGGCCCGCGTCCTCGCTAGAAACGCGAGAGCGGTGACGTGCCAACAGCGGCGCTCGTGCGATCCGCGGCGACGAACGAGAGGAACAGGAGCCCGACGCCGACCACGATGAACGTGTCGGCGAGGTTGAACGCGGGCCAGTAGTCGAAGTCGAGGAAGTCCGTCACGTGCCCGAGGCGAAGACGGTCGACGAGGTTGGAGACGCTGCCCCCCAGCACGAGCCCGACCGCCACCGGAAGCAGCGGGTGACGCCGGCCCGAGCGGGCGAAGAACACGACGAGGGCGACGATCGCGACCGACGTCAGCCCGATCACGACGCTCGTCGCGTCCGAGAACAGCCCGAACGCGATCCCCGTGTTCCGGACGTGATGGATGGACAGCGGCCCGAGCACCTGCACGGAGTCGCCGAGGTCGAGCGTCCCTGCCACGACCGACTTCGTCAGCTGGTCGGCGAAGGCCGCCGCGAACGCGACGACGCCGAGCGCGAGCCACTGCGCCGGACCGGCGGCGAGCGAGCGACGGGCCCCCGGGGTGGGCTGGAAGGCGTTCGTCGCCGAGCCGACCCTGACCTCGAGCCGCTCCCGCGGCGGGATCGCGCGTGCCGGCTCGCTCACTCGCGCTCCTCGAGCCGCTTGCAGTCGAGGCAGAGCGTTGCGTACGGAACCGCCTGGAGGCGCTCCTCGGGGATCTCGTTCCCGCACCGCTCGCAGCGCCCGTACGTCCCGGCCTCGATCCGGTCGAGCGCCCGGTCGATCTCGCGGACGATCTGGTCGGCGTTGACGCCGAGCGAGGCGTCGACCTCGCGATCGACCATCTCGCTCGCGTGGTCGGCGATGTGCTGGTCGCCCGCGGCGGTCGAGAGCTCGCCGTCCTCGGAGTCGCCTTCCACGATGTCCTGGGCGGCGCCGAGCACGCGCTCTCGCAGCTCGACCAGCTCGACGCGCCGACGGTCGAGGTCGACGCTCACGTCGTCTCCCGGGCGGCGGCGAGCCGCTGCTCGACCTGAGCGGACGTCGCCTCGGAGACCTCGACGAGCTTGTCCGCGGATGAGTGCCCCCGCACGATCCGCACCGAGGAGCGGGGCACGCCCAGCGTGCCCGCGAGCAGCCGTACGACCTCGTCGTTCGCCTTTCCGCGCTCCGCCGGGGCGTGGACGCGCAGCTTCCAGGCGTCGCCATGGCGACCCACGAGCTCCGAGCGGCGTGACCCGGGCACGACGCGCAGGCGCACGAGGGCAGGCGACGCGAGACTGCGTTCGCGGACGGACACCACCACAGGATAGTCCGTGCGGCAGAGGGCGAACGCGCCCCGCGATCGCGAAGACGCCGGGAGCTAGCCGGCCAGCCGGTCGGCGTCGGGCCGCGCCGCCGGATGCTCGACGAGCGGTGCAGCGGGGGGCGCCTCCGAGCCCGGCTCGTCCACGGAGTCCGGCTCGCCCTCGGAAAGCACCTCGAGGGCTGCCCGCAGGATCGTCCGCACACGGCGTGTCTCGGCGAGCAACTGCTCCTTCTCGGCGATCGCGTCCCGCACGAGCCGGCGCCCCTCCGCGCCGGCCTCGGAGACGATCACCTGGGCCTCGCGGCGGGCCTGTTCCTTCATCTCCTGTGCCGCCCGCTCGGCCGAGACGAGCGTCGAGCGGAGCAGCGTCTCGAGCTCGACGTGACGAGAGACCTCGCCCTCGAGCTCGTGGACCTGCTCGGCGAGCTCCGAGCGCTCGCGCCACACCGCCTCGAAGCTGTCCGCGATCTCCTCGATCGTGCGCTGGACCTGCGCGCGCCGGTATCCGAACAGCCCGCGCCGCAGCTCCAGGTGTCGCACCTCCACGGGTGTCAGTGTCATGACCACGCCTCCTCTCCCCGTCCTCGTTCGACGGCGCGAACAGGATGCCTCGTCCCGGGTCGCGCCGTCACAGGATCCTCCCGATCACAGCGTTGACGATCCGCTCGGCGATGTACAGCGCGAACACCGCGACGAGCGGGGAGAGGTCGAGCGGCCCGATCGGAGGAATCACCCGGCGGAAGAGCCGCAGATACGGCTCGCAGACGTCCATCAGGAACTGCCGGACCCGCTCCATCGTGGACGAGGCGCCGGGTGGGAACCACGACGTGATGATGTACGCGAGGATCAGCAGCACGTAGACGCCGACGAACACGGACACGAAGCGCTGCACCGACGTCTGAGTGTCGGCGAGCAGGAAGAAGCAGGGCGCGTCCTCACCCACGCCGAGGCATTCTCGTCAGGCGCGTGTGTTCCTGCGAGGTGCGCTCCCGGGCCGGGTCGGACGAGGCCCGACTACGCCTGGTTGAAGAAGCCGCCCGCGGGATCGAGCGCGCGGGCCCGCTCCTCCGCGGACACCTCGACGTTTCGCGGCGTGAGCAGGAAGACCTTGTCGGCGACCCGCTGCATGCTCCCGTCGAGGGCGTACGTGAGGCCGCTCGCGAAGTCGATCAGCCGCTTGGAGAGCTCGGTGTCGGCGTTCTGCAGGTTGAGGATCACCGGCACCGAGTCCTTGAAGCGGTCTGCGATCTGCTGGGCGTCGTTGAAGCTGCGCGGGAGCACGAGGTGGACGCGCACCTGGCCGCTGTCCACGCCGCGCAGGCGCCCGCGGCGGGAGCTTCGTGTCGGCGAGGCCTCCAGCTCCGGCTCGGAGATGCTGTCGGCCTCGGACCAGGCCTCCTGCTCGCGGCGCCTCGGGAGCCGGCGGACGTTCGCCCGCTCGCGGCGCCGGTAATCGCGCTCGACCTCCTCGTCGGTCACCGTGAGATCTTCGTCCCAGTCCTCGTCCTCGGCGATGCCGAAGTAGACAAGCGTCCGGTTCCAGACATCCGCCAGGCCCATGACGGCGCGTATCGTAACCCTGTCCCAGGACGCGAACCGCGGGACACGATCCGTCTAGTCGCCGAAGAGCACGCCGCCGACGCGGACCAGCGTCGCGCCCTCCTCGACCGCGACGCGCCAGTCCTGCGACGTTCCCATCGAGAGCTCGGGCAGCCGGTAGGCCTCGGCGAGCCCGCGCAGCCGCCGGAACCACGGCCGCGACGCCTCGGGATCGTCCGAGAGCGGCGGCATGGTCATCAGGCCCCGGAGCGCCGGCATCCGGTCGAGCCACGCCGGGAGGTCCTCGGGCGCGACGCCCGACTTCGTCGGCTCGCCCGACAGGTTCACCTCGAGAAGCGCCGGGACGGTCAGCCGCCGCGCCGCCGACTCGGAGTCGAGCGAGTGGACGAGCTCGCAGATCCCGTTCACGACCTTGACCTTGTTCGACTGCAGGTGACCGATGAAGTGCCACCGGAACGTGTCGCCGTAGCGTGCGTGCTTCGCGGCGAGGTCCTGGGCGCGGTTCTCCCCCACCACCTCGACGCCTGCATCTGCGAGAACGCCGAGCTCGTCGAGGGGCACGTACTTCGTGGCGACGACGACCGTGACGTCCGGGCCGGCTTCCTCCCGCAGCCGCAGGTAGCGCTCGCGCACCGCCGCCGCGTTCACCGGACGAGCTCCCGGGCGCGTTCGAGCAGCGTCTCGCGGTCGTTGAGCGCCGGCTCGTCGACGACCTCGTCGAGCAGCCGCGCGAGCGCCACCCCGAGCGCAGGGCCTTCCCGGAAGCCGAGCGCGATCAGGTCGTCGCCGTTCACCGCGAGCGCCGCAAGCGTGTGCGCGGTGTCCCGCTCCCGCTCGAGCTCGACGGCGAGCCGCTCGAGCCGCTCCCGCTCGGCCGGCTCCACGTTCTTCACCGCGAGATCGGCCCGCTTGAGCACGACGAGGTCGCGTGCCGCGTCGAGGCCGTGGGAGGCGAGGAAGCGCCGCGCGAAGACTGCGTCGACGTCCACGTCCAGTCGGAAGCCGTGGGCCGCGACGAGCTTCGTCACCGCGTCGCGCAGGACGTTCGGGTAGCGGAGTCGGCGCATGACGCGCGCCGCGGTCGCCGCCCCGGCCGCCGCGTGCTCGCTCTCCGAGCTTCCCGTCTCCGGCTTCGCGACGTCGTGGAGGAGCGCGGCCAGCCGGACGGCGAGCGGTGCGCCTGCGTCCGCGGTCTCCTGGACAACCGCGATGAGGTGCTCGTCGAGCGGCAGCGGCTGGCGGCCCGAGTCGACGCGGAAGCCGATCGAGGACCGGAGCTCCGGGATCACCTCGACCAGCGCCCCCGTGTCGCGGGCGAGGCGCAGCGCCTCGGCCGGGCGTACGCCGAGGAGGAGCTTCGAGAGCTCGCCCATGCCGTCGAGCGCGATGCCTCCGCCGATGCGCTCGCCCGAGACGTGCCGGAGGCCGGCCGCCTCCGCGCGCATCTGCGCGAGCGTCTCCGGCGCGAGCGAGAACGAGAGCTGCGACACGAGCCGGAGCCCGCGCAGGATCCGCAGCGGGTCCTCGCGGAAGCTCGCCTCGCTGACCGTGCGGAGCTGCCGCCGCTCGAGGTCGGCCACGCCGCCGAACGGGTCGACGATCTCGCCCGTCTCGAGCCGCTTCGCGATCGCGTTCACGGTGAAGTCGCGGCGGCGCATGTCGTCGGCGATCGACGCGGTCCCGTCCGCCACGATCTCGAAGTCGTGGTGCCCCGGGCCGGTGCTCCGCTCGACGCGAGGCGGCGTCACCTCGATCCCGTGCGGGACGAGCGCCCCGACCGCGGGGTCGGCCGGGTGGAACCGCACCCCGACCAGCTGGCCGTGCACCTCCATGTCCTCAACGCGCCCGTGCGGCTCGAGCGCGGCTCGGAGCTCGGTATGGTCGACGCCCGGGACGAGGAAGTCCTCGTCCGTGTGCTGGATCCCGAGCAGCTCGTCGCGCACCGCGCCGCCGACGACGTACGCGTCGAGGCCGAGCGAGCGGACGTAGCGGCGGATCTCGGTCGGCACGGGCGCGATTGTCCCGGAACGGACGCCGGGACGCGGCCTCCTCGCTACAAGTGCGCGATCGCCTCGATCTCGACGAGCGCCCCTGAGGGCAGCCTCGAGACCTCGAACGTCGAGCGAGCGGGCGGCCGGTCGCCGACCTTCGTCGCATACACCTCGTTCATGCCCTGGAAGTCGTCGAGGCTCGTGAGGAATACGCTCGTCTTCACGAGCCGGTCCATCGAGCTCCCCGCCGCCTCGAGGATCGCCGCGAGGTTCGCGAGCGCCTGTTCGGTCTGCCGGCCGATGTCGCCGTCGATCGACGCGTCTCCCGGCCGCAGGCCGAGCTGGCCGGCGACGAACACGAATCCTCCGGCGACGATCGCCTGGTTGTACGGCGCCCCCTGGAACGGGGCCGGCGCCGCTTCGGTGCGCACCACGGTCTTGCCCATCTCAGCCGTCCTTTCGTATCCCGCGCTCGCCCGCCCGGGCGAGCGCCACTCCGAGCGCCTTGAAGATCGCGGCCAGCACGTGGCCCGTGTCCTGGCCCTCCATCAGCCGAACGTGCACCGTGAGGCCGGCCTCCTCCGAGAGGCGGCGGAGGAACCGCGCCGCGAGGTCGCTCCCGAGGCCGCCGGCGCCGGTGAGGTCCGCGTTCGAGGCCACGAGCGGACGGCCGGACCGCTCTACGACGACCATCGCGAGGGCTTCGTCGGCCGGCACGGTGGCCTCGCCCAGCACGCCGTCCGCGAGCCGAGGCGCAAGCGCGCGGCCGAACGCCGTCCCTGCCGCGTCGACCTCCGCCTCCGGCTCGTCCGGGTCGATCTCGAGCGCGAGGTCGAACCCGCCGGCCCGGGCGAGCTCGGTGAGCAGGTGGTCGAGCACGGGGACGCCCGTGGCGACGTTCACCGTGCCCGTTCCCTGCGAGATCCGGGCGCCGCTCACAAGTCGGCGCGCTCGATCGCGGCGCCGAGCGCGCGCAGGCGCTCGTCGATCGCCTCGTAGCCGCGGTCGATCTGCCCGACGTTCCCGATCGTCGAGCGCCCGTCCGCACAGAGCGCGGCGATCACCATCGCCATGCCGGCCCGGATGTCGGGGCTCTCGAGCCGCTGGCCGAAAAGGCGGGCGGGGCCCGTGACGACCACGCGATGCGGATCGCAGAGCACGATGCGCGCCCCCATCGAGACGAGCTTGTCGACGAAGAACAGCCGGCTCTCGAACATCTTCTCGAACACGAGCACGGTGCCGTGCGCCTGCGTCGCCGCGACGACCGCGATCGAGGTCAGGTCGGCGGGAAACGCGGGCCAGATCCCGCTCTCGATCTTCGGGATCTGGTCGCCGAAGTCGTCGATCACCCGGAGCTCCTGGCCGGGCGGCACGCGCACCGCGCTGTCGGTCACCTCGAGCTCGATGCCGAGTTTCCGGAACGCGGGGACGATCGAGATCAGGTCGTCGGGCTCGACGTCCTCGATCGTCACGTCACCGCCCGTGACCGCCGCGAGCGCGGCGAAGCTCGCGACCTCGACGTGCTCGGAGCGGATCCGGTACTCGCCGCCCGTGAGACCGCCGACTCCCGTGATCCGGAGGACGTTCGAGCCGATCCCCTCGATATGCGCGCCGAGCGCGACGAGGAACCGGCAGAGGTCCTGGATGTGCGGCTCGCATGCGGCGTGGCCGACGACCGTGTCGCCGTCGGCGAGCACCGCGGCCATCACCGCGTTCTCGGTGGCCATCACGGACGCCTCGTCGAGGAACATCCGCTTGCCCTTGAGGCCGTCCGTGCGCAGGTCGTAGTCGCCGTTCAGCTCGACGTCGACGCCGAGCTCCGCGAACGCGTGGAAGTGCGTGTCGAGCCGGCGGCGTCCGATCACGTCCCCGCCCGGCGGCGGGACGGTGGCGCGCCCGAAGCGGGCGAGAAGGGGCCCCGCGAGGAGGAACGACGCGCGGATCTCCCTCCCGAGCTCCGGGTCGAGCGCAGTCCGGCTCACGCCCGACGTGTCGACCCGAACCTCGTTGGGTCCCGTCCATGCGGCGTCGGCCCCGAGCGCCCCGAGCAGCTCCACCATCGTCTCCACGTCGCGGATCCGCGGGACGTTGGTCAGGACGACGGGCTCCGAGGCGAGGACGGTGGCCGCGAGGATCGGCAGCGCGCCGTTCTTGTTGCCCGCTGCGCGAACGACCCCTGACAGCGGACGCCCGCCCTCGATCACGAACGACTGCATGCGGGGCGGTATCGTACCCGGCCGGTGGACGTGCCCCCTGCGACTGAATCCGACGTCACGCGCGAGCGTGCGTGGGACACGCTGACCCGCTACACGGCGAGCGAGGCGCTGCGACGTCACGCGCTCGCGGTCGAGGCGTCCGTGCGCGGCTACGCGCGCCGCTTCGGCGAGGACGAGGAGCTCTGGGGCTCGGTGGCTCTGCTCCACGATTTCGACTACGAGATCCACCCCACGCTCGACAAGCATCCGCAGGACGGCGCGCCGATCCTCCGCGAGGAGGGCTACCCGGAGGTCGTGATCCGTGCCGTGCTCTCGCACGCCGAGCACCTCGCGCTCCCGCGGGAGACGCTGCTCGAGAAGACGCTGTTCGCCTGCGACGAGCTCTCGGGATTCGTCCACGCGTGCGGGCTCGTGCGGCCGACGGGGCTCGACGGGCTCGAGCCGAAGTCCGTCCGCAAGAAGCTCAAGCAGCCCTCGTTCGCGGCCGGCGTCCATCGCGACGAGGTGTACGCAGGCGCGGAGCTGCTCGGGCTCGAGCTCGACGAGCACATCGCGAACGTCGTCGAGTCGCTCCGCCCGATCGCGCCGGAGCTCGGCCTCCGCACCGCCGACGACGCGGGCTAACGCCTCAGGCGTCGAGGGCGGCGACGAGCCGGTCGAGGTCGCCGTCGCTCGTCCACCAGCCGCACGAGACCCTGACGATGCCGCGGCCGGGGATCTCGCGGACGGCGACCCCCTGCTCGCTCAGTCGCGCCACGAGCCCGGCGGCGGCGGCGTTCTCGACGCGAAACGACACGAGCGTCGACTCGGCGTCAGGCGCGACGAGCTCGTACCTCGGAGCGAGGAGCTCCCGGCACCGCGCGGCCGCCTCGCGAGCTCGCTCCAACCACCAGTCCGGGCGCAGCGCGAGTGCCGCGAGCATCGCGCGCACCGTGCCGTTCGACCACCATGCGGGCTCGAAGCGCCTTGCGCCGGGCTGCGGGTCGAAGGAGCCGTCCGGCCGGTGCGCACGCTGCGCGAAATAGCTCGGCGAGACGACTGCGAGCCGGTCAGGGTCGCGGACGACGAGCGCCCCGGTCGAGTCGGGCCCGCAGAGCCACTTCTGGCCGGAGATCGTGAGGAAATCGAGCCCGTCCACGTCGTCGGGGATCGCGCCGACCGACTGCGCGCCGTCTGCGAGCACCGGAATGCCGCACTGCTCCCGGAGCTCGCGCAGCGGGAGCGCTTCGCCGGTCGTCCAGAGGACGCGCGACGTTGCGATCAAGCGCGTCCTCGGCGTCACCGCGGCGGCAATCCGTTCCGGCTCGGGTGGCGCGACCACGACCCGTGCCGGGGAAGCACCCACCGGGCCGAGGAGCCCGAAGTGCTCGTCCGTCGTGGTCACGATCTCGTCCCGTTCGGTGAGCCCGAGGCCCCGTAGCACGATCCCGCACCCGTCGGTCGTGGAGCTCGTGAGCGCGACCTGCTCGGCCTCGGCACCCACGAGCCTCGCGAAGGCCGAGCGCATGTCCTCGCGGAGCGCGAGCGTCTCCTCGAAGTACTCCTTCCCCACGCGACCCTCCGTGAGGTCGCGGCGGATACCGGAGACGAGCGCCTCCGCGACCGGCCGGGCGAGCGGGCCGAACGTCCCCGCGTTGAGGTACGCGACCGTGTCGAGCACGGGAAAGAGCGCGCGCGCCTCCGCGAACGTCACGCTCGGGCGACCTCGATCTGCGCTTCCACGACGGGATGGTCGGAGAGCACGACGCCATTCTGCTCGCGCCGCGCACGTGGCCAGACCGCAACCGACACGTCGGGCGTCCCCCGCACGAGCACGTGGTCGATGCCGCCGCTCCCTGGGCCGAAACCGTCGAGGCGCGGGTCGCCTACGTTGAAGTCCCCCGCGAGCACGAGCAGGTCGCCGGTCTGGGCTGCACGCTCGAGGTACTCCGCGGCCCGCCCCGCCTCTGCGCGGGGAACCTCCGGTCTCGTGAAGTCGTTGGACGCGTGGAGGTTCCCGACCGTGACGCCCGGGTCGCCGGCGAGGCGGACCCCGTGCACGACCCGTCGCTCGCGCGTTCCGTCGCTGA
>DASSUT010000057.1:0-9613 GCA_035706725.1 Gaiella sp.
CGCGCGAGCGGCGTGATCCCGTCGAGACCGGCGAGACCCTCGTCGTAGAGCGCGACCTGGCGGGCACGGAGCTCCCCGTGGAGCTCGAGCTTGTCGAGCTGGACGAGCGCGATCGCGGCGAGGACGTCCGACAGGTTCGCCTTGAAGCCGGCCGTCACCTGGTCGTAGCGCGAGCCGTCGCCGCGGCGCGTGAGCCGCATGGCGCGGATCGCCTCGGCGACGTCGTCCCGCGGCGTCGCGACGATGCCGCCCTCGCCGGCCGCGAGGTTCTTCGTCGCATAGAGCGAGAAGCACGTCGCGTCCGAGAGACCGCCGAGCTTGCGGCCGCGGTACCGGGCCTCGAGCGCGTGCGCGGCGTCCTCCACGACGGGAAGCCCGAGCGCGTGGATCGCGTCGAGGTCGCAGGGCTGGCCCGCGAGGTGGACGGGGAGGATCGCCTTCGTCCGCTCGGTCACGAGCGGCGGGAGGAGCGTCGCGTCGAGGTTCAGGTCGTCGGGACGGACGTCGCAGAAGACCGGCGTCGCGCCCGTGTGCTCGATCACGTTCGCGGTCGCGGGCCACGTGAGCGGCGACGTGATCACCTCGTCGCCCGGACCGACCCCGAGCGCCAGGAGGGCGAGGTGCATCGCGGCCGTGCCCGAGCTGACCGCGAGCGCGTACGGTACCTCGAGGTACTTCCCGAGGCGCTCCTCGAGCAGCGCCGCACGCGGCCCTGTCGTCAGCCAGCCGGAGCGGAGCGTCTCCGCGACCGCGGCGATCTCATCGTCACCGACCGCGGGCGGCTGGAAGCCCAGTCGGGTGTCACGGCGCGTCCGCATCGACCCGGAAGCGTACGGCGTCCGCCGCACGGCGAGCCCGCTCGAGCGCCTCCTCGCGGCTCGCCCCCGTCGCGAGCACCGCGCCCGCCCGGTCGGCGCCCCGCCGCAGCGGCCCGAACACGTGCCCCGGCCGCCGGTAGACGCGCACCCACCGCACGCCATCCATGGCCTCCGCCTCGTGGGCTCCCTCGACCGCGAGCAGCGTGCCGACGGGCGGGACGAGAAACACCACGGCCGCCCCACCGAAAACGG
Organism: Gaiella sp.; assembly: GCA_035706725.1. Lineage (GTDB taxonomy): Bacteria > Actinomycetota > Thermoleophilia > Gaiellales > Gaiellaceae > Gaiella. The sequence continues at coordinate 1,071 of DASSUT010000057.1, forward strand.
CGGACGGACTTTGCAACACAGTGTCACAAGCGCGGCCCAGCGCCGCGCCATGCCCGTTCGGGACGTGGCTCGGTGCCTGGCAGCCGGCCACGTCCCTTTCGGCCACCGGCTCGCCGAGGGCGAAGCGGAGCGCGAGCCCGTTCAGGTCGACGCCAACGGCGGCCTCGCAGAGCTCCGCGTCGTGCCCGCCGCCGAGGCGGGCCGCGACCTCCATCACGACCGGCCCGTCGGGCCCGAGGCGGAGCTGCGTGTACGACGGCCCGTCCCGGATGCCGAGCGCCTCCACGGCAGCGCTCGCAACCTCGGCGGCGCGTGTGGTCTCGTGCTCCGACGGCCACACGTGCGCGAGCGCAACGCCGAACGCCGGCGGCTCCGCGGTCAGCCGGTCGGTGACGGACAGCGGGACGAACCGGCCGTCGAACGACACCGCGTTCACGGTCACCTCGGGACCGTCGACGAGCTCCTCGACGAGCACCGTCCCCGTCCGCGACTCGGCGCGGGCGGTCTCGAGCGCGGGCTCGAGCTCTCCGGGAGAGCGGACGAGCGTGAGTCCACGCTGCCCCTGACGGTCGGGCGCCTTCACCACGCACGGCAACGCGACGACGCCGTCCGAGGCGTCGACCGCCCGCGCGTGCGGCACGCCTCCCGCCGCGAACGCCTCCCGCTGGCGCGCCTTGGAGGTGGCGACCGCCGCCGTGCGCGGGTCGACCGGGTGCGGGACGCCGATCCGCGCCGCCACCCGGGCCGCGATCCCGACCGGCCAGTCGGCGCCCGGCGAGACGATCCCGTCGACGCCCCGGGCGCGGGCGAGCCGGCCGATCCCCTCCTCGTCTTCGGAGGACAACACCGCCCGTTCCGACGCGAGCGGAAACCCGAGCGCTCCCGGGTCGCGGTCGACCGCGATCACGTCCACGTCTCCACGCGCCCGAGCCGCCTCGAGCAGGCCGAGCTGCGCGGGCCCCGCGCCTAGGACGAGAAGACGCGGGCGCGCCCGAGGATCTGCCGCCACCAGGCCTCGTTCTCGCGGTACCAGGCGATCGTGCGCTCGAGGCCCTCCTCGAACGAGACCGAGGCGCGCCATCCGGTGAGGCGCGCGAGCTTCTCGGTCGAGCCGATGTGCCGGTCGACCTGCCCGGGGCGCTCGTCCACGTGGACGACCGCTCCGCGCGGACCGCCGACGGCCTCGAGCACGAGCCGCGCGATCTCGCTCACCGAGATGTCCGTGCCGGTCGCGACGTTCACGACCTCGCCGGCGACGTCCTCGAGCGGCGCTTCGATCAGCGCCTCGATGGCGGAAGCGGTGTCGTCGACGTGCAGCCAGTCCCGGGTCGCGTGGCCGTCGCCGTGGATCGTCAGCGGCTCGCCGCCGAGCGCCTGGGTCACGAAGCGCGGCACGACCTTCTCCGGATGCTGGCGCGGCCCGTAGTTGTTGAACGGGCGGACGATCACGATCGGCAGCCCGTACGTCACCCGGTAGCTGTACGCGAGCCGGTCGCCGCCCGCCTTCGTCGCGGCGTAGGGGCTGCGGGGCTCGAGCGGGTGGGCCTCGTCCATCGGCGCCGTGACCGCGGTCCCGTACACCTCGCTCGAGGACACGAGCAGGAAGCGCTCCACCGGCTGGTCGCGAATCGCGTCGAGCAGGATCTGCGTCCCCTCGACGTTCGTGGTCACGAACTCCGACGCGCCCTCGCGGATCGACTTCTCGACGTGCGACTCCGCCGCCGCGTTCACGATCACGTCGACCCCGCCGACGACCTCTCCCACGAGCTCCGCGTCGCGGATGTCGCCGTGGACGAACTCGAGCCGGGGATGGCTCAGGACGTCGGCGAGGTTCTCGAGGTTTCCCGCGTACGTCAGCGCGTCGAGGGAGATCACCTCGTGGCGGGTGTGCTCGAGCAGGTGCCGGATCAGGTTCGAGGGGATGAACCCCGCGCCGCCGGTCACGAGGACGCGCTTGGGCATGCTCAGAGCTCGCGATCGACGACGTAGAGGGGCCGGTGCTCCACGATCCGCTGGATTCTGCCCAGATACTCGCCGACGAGCGCGAGGATGAAGCCCTGCACGCCCAGCACGGCGACGACGAGCGCACCGAGCAGCAGGGGCCCGGGAAAGTCGCCGCGCGAGATCCAGTAGACGAGCCCGTAGACCCCGAGGGCCGCCGAGGCGAGCGCGCACACCGTGCCGAGCACGACCCCGGCCGTCTGGATCGGCTGCGGCCAGAACCCCGCGAGCACGTGCAGCGCGAGCCGCGTGAGCCGCAGGGGCGAGTACCGCGACACGCCCTGTCGCGCGGCATGGCCGACGTCGACCTCGACGACGGACGCACCGCCGGAGAGGACGAGCGCCTTCGTGAACTTCTGCCGGCCGATCGCCCCGAGCATCGGCTCGACCGCCTCGCGCCGGTACGCGTTGAACGCGCAGCCGAAATCCGAGATCGCGACGCCGGTGAAGCGCCGCAGCATGCCGTTGATGAGCCGTGACGGGAGCGTCCGTCCCCAGGAGTCGTGGCGCGCGGCGCGACGGCCGCTCGCGACGTCGTAGCCGCTCTCCACCGCCTCGACGAGGCGGGGAACGTCCTCCGGAGGGTTCTGGAGGTCGCCGTCCATCGTGACCACGATCGAGCCGCGCGCGCGCGAAAGGCCCGCGTGCATCGCGGGGTGCTGCCCGGCGTTCCGCTTGAGCCGGACGGCCCGGACGTGCGGATCGTCGGCGTGGAGCTGCTCGAGGATCGCGTACGTCCCGTCGGTCGACCCGTCGTCGACGTACAGCACCTCGTACGGGCGACCGAAGGCGTCGAGGGCCGCGGTCAGCCGTCGGTGGAGCTCCTCGAGCGTCGCGCTCTCCTGGAAGAGCGTGACGACGACGGAGAGCGACGGTCCGGGCGCAGGGTCGACGGCCTGCTCGCGCGCGCTCAGGGTGTCCGCCCGGGCCATGGCTGCCGTGAGCCTACTCGCGGACGGTTCCGGGGGCGGACGGCCCGACGGCCGCCCGCCCCCGGAACCTCAGCCCGCCTCGCCGAGGACCGCGTCCGGCACGTTCCGGTCGGGGAGCGCCTCCGCAGCGCGCCGGCGAACGCTGCGTGGCATCGCGAACGCCGTGAGCGCGCCGAGCGCGACGACACCGGCCCCCACGAGCACCGCGGAGTTCATCCCGTCCGAGAACGCTCCCGCGCTCTGGTACCCGCCCACGTGCGAGAACACGGCCGCCAGGACGGCGATGCCGAACACGCCGCCCAGCTCGCGGATCGAGTTGTTCGCGCCCGATGCCTGCCCCTCCTCGACCGGCCTCACGGCGGAGAGGACGACGTTCGCCATCGGGGCGAAGAAGAGCGCCATGCCGACTCCGGCGAGGATGAACGGGAAGACCAGCTCGGAGTACGGAACGGTCGGGCTCGAGACGAGACCGATCCACGCGAGCGCGACGGCCTGGAGCGCGAGCCCGCCGCCGAGGATGAGGCGGGGGTCGATGCGATCGGAGAGCGCTCCCGCGACCGGCGCGATGAACATGGGCGCCAGGGTCCACGGGAGGATGCGGAGGCCGGCCTGGAGCGGCGAGTAGCCCTGGATGGAGACGAAGAACTGCGCGAGCAGGAAGATCGACCCGAACATCCCGAAGAACATGAGGAACGACGAGGCGTTTGCGAAGGCGAACGTGCGGCTCCGGAAGAACCGCATCGGCAGCATCGGCGACGCGGCCCGGAGCTCCCAGGCGACGAAGCCGGCCACGAGCAGCGCGCCGACCGCGAGCGAGCCGACGATCTCGAGGCTCGCCCAGCCCTGGCCGTTGCCGCGCACGAGGCCCCAGACGATCCCGAACAGCCCCGCGCTCACGAGCGCCAGGCCCGGCAGGTCGAAGCGGCCGCCGGGGCCGTGGCTCTCCTCGAGCCGCCGGAGCGCGAGCGGCACGAGCACGAGGCCGATCGGCACGTTGAGCCAGAAGATCCACTGCCATGCGATGCCCTGGACGACCGCGCCGCCGACGAGCGGGCCGAACGCGATCGCGAGCCCGCCGATCCCGCCCCAGGCCCCGAGCGCGAGCCCTCGCCTCTCGGGTGGGACGGCGGCGCTCAGGAGGGTCAGCGTCAGCGGCATGACGATCGCCCCGCCGACGCCCTGCACCGCGCGCGCGACGTTGAGCGCGTCGATGCTCGGGGCCAGGGCTGCCCCGACCGAGCCGAGCGTGAAGATCGCGAGGCCGAGCGAGAACATGCGTCGCCGGCCGAACCTGTCTCCCAGCGCCGCCCCGGTGAGCAGGAGGACGGCGAACGTCAGCGTGTAGGCGTTGACCGTCCACTCGAGCTGCTCGAGCGACGCGCCCAGGCCGGCGCGGATCACGGGGATCGCCGTCGTCACGACGAGGTTGTCGAGCGAGACCATGAACAGCGCGAGCGAGGTGATCGCGAACGTCCAGAGGGTCGAGGTGCGTCTGGTCATCGAAGTCTCCTTCTGTATTTCGTGATCAGTCACTCACATCAAGGAACAAATCGAAAGGTGGGCGCTCCGCTACGGGCCGCCGGCGACCTCTGGCACCGACTCGATCGACCCCTCCAGAAGACGGCTTGCCCATGGGTCGCGCGACCCCGGGAGGTCCATCGCGGCCACGACGTTGAGCAGCATCCCCTTCGCGAACCACTGCGCCACGCGCTCGGCCCCCAGCCCGGAGACGGTCTCGACGAACAGGTGGAGCGAGCCGAATCCCGAACGGACGGCCTCCCGGACCTGCGGGTCGTCGCATGCGGCATAGGCCTGGAGCTGGGCCAGCAGGCGAGTGCGGTCGGTTGCGACCATCTCGGAATAGGCCTGGCCCATCGCGGCGAGCGCCTCCTCGCCGCGGCGATCTCCCGCGGCGGTGCGAAAGAGCTCGAGCGTGTCGGCCATGCAACGCTCGACGGTCGCGACGAACAGCTTCTTCTTCGTCCCGAAGAGCCGGAAGAGGTACGGCTGCGAGATGCCGGCGGCAGCGGCGATCTCCTCGGTCGAGGTCCCGTGGAGCCCTCCGCGCGCGAACGCCTCGAGTGCCGCAGCGAGGACGGCCTCGCGGCGCTCTGCGGCGGTTTGTCTCGTCGCTGCCATTAAGTGAGTAATAGCTCACAAACAACCCGCTTGTCAAGGAGAAGAGCACTGTCGGACTGAAGTCCGACACCCGAGCACACGGCGGCATCGAGCCCGGCGTGTGCTTGGCTACGGGCGGTGGAGGTCCACACCCCGCGCACGCTCGACGAGGCGCTCCGGCTCAAGGCGGAGCTGCCCGACGCGCGCCTCGTCCAGGGCGGGACGGACGTGATGGTCGAGCTCAACTTCGGCCACTCGCGGCCCGAGGCCCTCGTGAACCTGAACGAGGCTCGGGAGCTGCGAGCCTGGTCGCGCGAGAACGGTTCCGTGCGGCTCGGTGCGGCCCTCACGTACACCGAGGCGATGCGACCGGAGCTCGTGGCGCTCGTCCCGGCGCTCGCCGAGGCCTCGCGAACGGTCGGCTCCCCGCAGATCCGGAACCGCGGGACGATCGGCGGCAATCTCGGCACGGCGTCTCCGGCGGGCGACGCGCTGCCGCCGCTCCTCGCCGAGCGCGCGGTCGTCGAGATCGCGAGCGTCCGCGGCGAGCGAAGCGTGCCGCTCGAGGAGTTCCTGCTCGGCGTGAAGCGGAACGCGCTCGAGCCCGACGAGCTCGTGACCGCGGTGACTCTCAGGCCGAGCGGCGGTCCGCAGACGTTCATGAAGGTCGGGCCGCGGAACGCGATGGTGATCGCGATCTGCTCGCTCGCCGTGGTCGTGGACCTCGAGGCGGGCGAGGTGCGCGCCGCCTACGGGTCGGCGGCGACCACCGTGCGGCGCGTCTCGGTGCCCCTCGCGGAGGCCGCCGCGCTCCCCGAACGGGTCGCGGAGGCGGCGAGCCCCATCGACGACGTCCGCGCGACCGCGGCGTACCGCCGCCACGCACTGCGCGTGCTCACCGCGCGCGCGCTCGAGAGGTGCCTGCGGTCGTGAGGATTTCACTGACGGTCAACGGTGAGCGGCGCGAAGCCGACCTCTGGGGCGGCGAGAGCCTGCTCGCGCTGCTCCGCGACGCGCTCGAGCTGCCCGGCTCGAAGAACGCCTGCGAGCAGGGCGAGTGCGGGTCGTGCTCGGTGCTCCTCGACGGGGAGCTCGTCTGCTCGTGCCTCGTACTCGCGGCGCAGGCCGACGGGCACGCGGTCGTGACCGTGGAGGGGCTCGCCTCGGGCGACGAGCTGCATCCGGTGCAGCAGGCGTTCGTGGATGCCGGCGCAGTCCAGTGCGGCTTCTGCACGCCGGGGCTCGTCGTCGCGGTCACCGACCTCCTCGTCCGCGTGCCGGATCCCAGCGACGACGAGGTCCGCGAGGCGCTCTCCGGCAACCTCTGCCGCTGCACCGGCTACGCGAAGATCTTCGACGCCGTGCGGCTCGCGGCGGAGCGCCGATGACGGTCACCGCGACGCGCACGACGCTTCGGGTCGGAAAGGTCGGCGAGCGGCTGCTGCGCGACGACGCGGGGCCGAAGGTCAAGGGCGCGTTCGCGTTCTCGAGCGACCTTTCGGCGCCGGGGATGCTCTGGGGCGACACGCTGCGCAGCCCTCATGCACACGCGCGGATCGTCTCGGTCGATATCTCGCAGGCGCTCGCGCTCCCGGGTGTCCATGCCGTGCTGACGCACGCGGACGTGCCCGGGAGAAAGACGTACGGGCTCGAGTTCCCGGACCAACCCGTGCTCGCCGTCGATCGGGTGCGGTACGTCGGCGAGCCCGTCGCGGTCGTCGCCGCCGACCACCCGGAGCAGGCCCGCAGGGCGCTCGCCGCGATCCGGGTCGAGTACGAGCCGCTCGAGCTCGTGGTCGACATGGAGCGCGCGCTCGAGCAGGAGCCCCTCCATCCCGACCGCCCGACCATGGGCCACGGGTACCGGGACGACCCGCGCCCGAACGTCGTCCGCCACATCGTCATCCGTCACGGCGACCCGGACACGGCCGGCGAGGTGGTGGTGCGGGGCGACTACGAGGTCGGCAGCCAGGACCAGGCGTTCCTCGGCCCCGAGTCGGGCCTCGCGATCCCGGACGGCGAGGGCGGCGTCGACATCCACGTCGCGACCCAGTGGATCCACGTCGACCGCGACCAGGTCGCGCCGTGCCTCGCGCTCGAGCCCGAGCGGGTACGGATCCACCTCGCGGGGGTCGGCGGCGCCTTCGGAGGGCGCGAGGACCTCTCGATGCAGATCCACGGCGCGCTGCTCGCCCTCCACACCGGCCGGCCCGTGAAGATGAGCTACGACCGCGAAGAGTCGTTCACGGGTCACGTGCACCGCCATCCGGCCCGGATCTGGTGCGAGCACCGCGCGACCCGCGACGGCCGCATCACGTGCGTGCGGATGCGGATCCTGCTCGACGGCGGCGCGTACGCCTCGAGCTCCACGGCGGTCGCCTCCAACGCCGCGTCGTTCGCCCTCGGGCCGTACCGCGTCGACAACGCGCTGATCGAGGCCACCGCGGTCTACACGAACAACCCGCCGTGCGGCGCGATGCGGGGATTCGGCGCCGTCCAGACCTGCTTTGCGGCCGAGGCGCAGATGGACCGGCTCGCTGCGGAGCTCGGTATCGACCCGGTCGAGCTCAGGCTGCTCAACGCGCTCGAGCCCGGCGACTCGCTGCCGACCGGCCAGGTGATCGCGGGTTCGCTGCCGACGCGCGAGGTGATCCGTCGCGCCGCCGCGCTGCCGGTCCCGGTGGAAGAGCCGCTCCCGCGCGATCCGCTGCGCCTGCCGGGCGGCGCCGGCAACACGACCAACGGCGAGGGTGTGCGGCGCGGCGTCGGCTTCGCGCTCGGCTTCAAGAACATCTGCTACTCGGAGGGGTTCGACGACTCGTGCGCCGCGCGCGTCGTCCTGCGCGAGGACGGCACCGCGGTCGTCCACGTCGCGTCCGCCGAGGTCGGTCAGGGAGTGATCGGCGTGATCCTCCAGGTCGCGCGCACCGAGCTCGGCACCGAGGAGGTGACGCTCGCGCCGGCCGAGACCGCGTCGGTGGGCTCTGCCGGGTCGTCGTCGGCGTCGCGCATGACGTGGATGGCCGCGGGCGCGGTCCGGGACGCGTGCCGGGCGGCGGTCGAGGAGCGCGAGCGCCGGGGCGACGGGGAGGTCGACCTCGAGCGGGTCTACCGGCATCCGCGGACGACCCCGCTCGACCCGGAGACCGGCCAGATCACGGGCGAGCGGGCGCACGTCGCGCTCGCGGTCGCGGCGATGCGCGTGGTGGTCGAGGTCGACGTGGAGCTCGGGCTCTCGCGCGTGGTCTGGGTCGGCACCGCACAGGACGTCGGCAGGGCCGTGAACCCGCTCGCGGTCGAGGGCCAGATCGAGGGCGGGACGGCGCAGGGCCTCGGGCTCGCGCTCATGGAGGAGCTCGTCACCCGCGACGGCGCGATCCTCAACGCGAGCTTCACCGACTACCTGATCCCGACCGCGCTCGACATGCCGCCGGTCGACGTCGACCTCGTCGAGGCCCCGGAGCCCGACGCGCCCTACGGCGCGAAGGGCGT
>DASSUT010000058.1:0-3088 GCA_035706725.1 Gaiella sp.
CCGGACGAGCTCCGGATCGACGTCGACCCGCAGCCGGGGACGACCTTTGCCGACGGGAAGCAGGTTGCGGCGGTCGTGCGCGAGACGCTCGAGGAGATCGGCTACGTCGGCTGGCCGAAGACGTCCGGCAACCGCGGCATCCATGTCGCGGTGCGGATCGAGCCCCGCTGGGAGTTCCCCGTCGTCCGCCGCTGCGCGCTCGCGTTCGCGCGTGAGATCGAGCGACGCGCCCCCGACCTCGTCACCACCGCCTGGTGGAAGGAGGAGCGCGGCGAGAAGGTCTTCATCGACTACAACCAGAACGCACGCGACCGCACGATCGCGTCCGCGTACTCCGTGCGCCCGCGGCCCGACGCGACCGTGTCGGCGCCCGTGAGCTGGGACGAGCTCCCCGACGTCGAGACCGAGGACTTCACGCTCGTGTCGATGCAGGAGCGCTTCGGCCGGCTCGGAGACGTCCAGGCCGCGATCGACGACGTCGTCTGCGACCTCGAGGTGCTGCTCGAGTGGGTGGCTCGCGAGGAAGCCGAGGGCGTGGGGGAGGCGCCGTACCCGCCGAACTTCCCGAAGATGCCCGGGGAGCCTCCGCGCGTGCAGCCGTCGCGGAAGCGGAAGGGCTCGGGCGAGAGCTAACTCGCGCCGAGCAGGCGGGCGAGCGTGGGGTCGTCGGGCCCGAGCGGCGGGCGAAGCTCACGCCAGGTGCACTGCGCGGGGTCCTTGTCCGGGCGCAGCCGCAGGAGCTTCGTCCCGTGGCGGAACCGGCGGCCCTGAACCTTGTCGTAGCGAACCTCGACCACGAGCTCCGGGCGGACCGCCGCCTCCTCGAGCTCGCCGCCGCCCCAGCGGTTCGGCTCGGAGAAGCGGCGTTCGGGCGCGTCGCGGAGAAGCGGCGTGACCACATCCGCGATCTCGTCGTGGCGCGCGGGCGCGACGACCGCCGAGCCCACGTAGTCGAGGTGGCCGCCCTCGTCGAAGAGCCCGAGCAGGAGCGTCGCGATCCGGCGCTCGCCGTCCGCCTTCCACCGTACGCCTGCGACGACGCAGTCGGCGGTCTTCTCGGGCTTCACCTTCGCGACGGCGTCGCGCGAGCCGGCCGCGTACGGGCGGTCGCGCCGCTTCGCGACCACCCCGTCGAGGCCGATCGCCTCGAACGACTCGAGCCACGTGAGCGCCTCGTCGCGGTCGAGCGTGACGGGGGAGAGCGTGAGGTCGCCGCCGATCTCCTCGAGCGTCGCGCGCCGCTCGGCGAGCGGCGCCTGCCAGTGCTCGACCCCGTCCCAGACCAGCAGATCGAACGCGACGAACCGCGCGGGGATCTCGGCGGACAGCTTCCGGACGCGGCTCTCGGCGGGATGGAGCCGCATCTGCATCGCGTCGAAGTCGAGCACGCCGTCGCGGACGATCACGATCTCCCCGTCGATCGCCGAGCGCGGAGGCAGCACGTCTCCGAGCACGGAGAGCTCGGGGAAGTAGCGAAGCAGCGGGCGGGCGTTCCGCGACCATAGCCGCAGCGCCCCCGACGCGTTCTCGAGGAGCCCACGGAAGCCGTCCCACTTCGGCTCGTACTGCCACTCCTCCCCGGCCGGCAGCTCGCGGACGAGCTCGGCCTCCATCGGTGGAAAGGGGATCGCGGCATCGAGGTCGGCGGGGCGCTCCACCGGCTCGCCGCTCCTGCGCGCGCGCGCCATGCGGGGAACCGTAACGGGCCGAAGCGGTGCTCTTTGCAACAAGCCGGTTTCGGCGTACGGTGAGGGCACACGGCGGCGGGCGCCCCAAGACCCTCGCGTGTGGGGAGAGGGAGAGAGACCCGGCGCGCTGCCCGTCGCCGTGTCCAACCCCCACGCGAGTAGGCTCTCTGCCCCATGCGCAGGATCGCGATCACGGGTCTCGGGGCGGTCACGCCGATCGGGCTCGACGTCCCGTCGACCTGGGACGCGGCGGTCTCGGGGCGCAGCGGCGTCGGCTGGATCGAGGCGTTCGACGCCTCGGAGTACCCGGTCCGGATCGCGGCCGAGGTCACGGGCTTCGAGCCGAACGGCCTCCTGCCCGCGAAGGAAGCGCGGCGCATGGATCGGAACGTCCTGCTCGCGGTCGCCGCGGCGCAGCAGGCGTGGGACGACGCGCACCTCGACGGCGAGATCGACCGGTCGCGTGTCGGGATCCTCGTCGGCTCCGCGATCGGTGGCATCGCGACGATCGCGGAGCAGCAGCAGGTGCTCGCCGAGCGTGGCCGGGAGCGCGTCTCGCCGTTCTTCATCCCGTCGGTGCTCGTCGACACGGCCAGCGGACAGATCGCCATCCAGCTCGGGATCACGGGGCCGAACTTCGCACCCGTCTCGGCATGCGCGACGGGCTCCACCGCGATCGGCGAGGGCGCGGAGACGATCCGCCGGGGTCAGGCCGACGTCGTCATCGCGGGCGGCACGGAGGCGCCGATCATCCCGCTGATCCTCGCGGGCTTCTGCGCAATGCGGGGGCTTGTCGCGGAGGAGGAGGACCCGACGCTCGCGTCGCGCCCGTTCGATGCGACCCGCGCCGGCTTCGTGATGGGCGAGGGCGCATCCGTGGTCGTCCTCGAGGACCTCGACGCCGCGCGGGCGCGGGGCGCGACCGTATACGCAGAGGTGCTCGGCTACGGCGCCTCGAACGACGCCCACCACCTCGCCCAGCCCGAGCCCGAGGCGACCGGCGTCGCGCACATGATCCGAACCGCGCTCGAGCGCGCCGGCGTGGCGCCCGAGCGCGTCGGCTACGTGAACGCGCACGGCACCTCGACACCGCTCGGCGACCTCGCGGAGACCCGGGCGCTCAAGCAGGTGTTCGGTGACCACGCCTACCGGCTCGCGGTCTCGTCGACGAAGTCGGTCACCGGGCACTGCTTCGGCGCCGCGGGCGCGCTCGAGGCGACCATCTGCGCGCTCGCGCTCCGGCACGGCGTGCTGCCGCCGACGATCAACTACCGGACACCCGACCCGGAGTGCGACCTCGACTACGTCCCGAACGAGGCACGCCACGCCGAGGTGGACGTCGCGCTCTCGAACGCGATGGGCCTCGGGGGCCACAACGCCTGCGTGCTGCTCGGTCGGGT
>DASSUT010000059.1:0-4109 GCA_035706725.1 Gaiella sp.
GCCGCACGTTCTCCGCGTCGACGACGACGAGGGCCATGCCGCAGTATGGGCGCTACCCTCTTCCGGCACGGCCCCGTAGCTCAGCGGATAGAGCGGCAGGCTTCGAACCTGCGTGCGGAGGTTCGACTCCTCCCGGGGCCACTCGGCCGCCGCGGGCGGCGTGAAGAGGAGGCGAAGGAAAACCGATGAGGGGCTACGCGATCGCACACCTCGACGAGATCGACGAGCTCAACGACGGGCGCCAGCCGTGGCGGCCCGTGCGGCACCACTTCGGCATCTCGTCGTTCGGCATCACCGCCTGGACCGGGAAGGAGGCCGGCGACCGGATCCTCAACGAGCACGACGAGGCCGACGAGGGTGACCGGAGCGAGGAGCTGTACCTCGTCACGCAGGGGAGGGCCACCTTCGAGCTCGACGGCGAGCGCCGCGACGCCCCGGCGGGCACCTTCGTCTTCGTCGAGCCGGACGTGAAGCGGACCGCGTTCGCCGAGGAGCCGGGCACGACGATCGTCGCGGTCGGCGGGGTTCCCGGGAAGGCGTACGAGGTCAGCGGCTGGGAGGTCTGGGCGCCTTTCAGGGCGCTCTACGAGGCGGGGGACTACGCCGCCGTCGTCGACCGCGCGCGGGCGCTGGTCGAGTCCGAGCCGCGGTACGCGGTGCCGCTCTACAACCTCGCCTGCTGCGAGAGCCTCGCGGGTCGCACCGACGACGCGCTGGAGCACCTCCGTCAGGCGATCGAGCTACAGGACGGCATGCGCTCCTACGCGAAGGAGGACTCGGACCTCGACCCGATCCGCGAGGAGCCGGGGTTCGAGGAGCTGGTCGGCAGCTGAGCCCGGCGTCCTAGTCGGGCGAGCGGACGAGGCCGAGGAGGTAGGCGGCCGCGCCGCCGAGAACGAGCGCCGCCTGGACGGCGTGCCAGCTGCCGGAGCCGTGGGTCGCGAACCCGACGATCGCCGAGCCGGCGATCAGCGCGACCGCCAGAGCGCCGTGGAGCCCGACTCGGCGGCGGTACCAGGGAGCACGCCCGCGCACGCCCCAAGAGTGCCGCACGGCCGCGCAGAAACGCGTCGGGAACGGTGCGTCCGGTCCGGTCCGTCCGAGGCCGGTCCTACCCTCCCGCCATGGCAGTCGGAATCGTCGTGTTCGGGCTCGTGTTCCTCGGTGGACTGATGCTCGGGACGAAGACCCGGCGACCGCTCGCCACGGCGGCGGTCGTCGTGGGCGCCTTCTGCGCGTTGCTCGTGATCCAGACGAACGAGCCGTTCGTCGCGTTCGCGGCCTTCGCGTTGATCGCGCTCGGAGGTCTCGTCGCCGACTCGGTCCGCGAGACGCTCGAGCTCCTGCTCGGCCGGTAGACGACCTCCGGCGCGTACGCTCGACCGGTGCTGGTGCGCACCGTCGGTCACGGCACCCGTCCCGTCGAGGAGCTCGTGCGCGTCCTCCACGAGGCAGGAGTGCGAACGCTCGTCGACGTCCGCCGCTATCCGGGCTCGCGGCGGAACCCGCAGTTCGGTCAGGACGTGCTGGGCGCTACGGTCGAGCGGGCAGGGATCGCCTATCGGCACGAGGCAGAGCTCGGCGGGCGACTGAGCGGTGAGCCGGGAGAAGCGCGATTCTCCTGCCTGCGCGTGGCGGCGTTTCGGAGCTATGCGGCCCGCATGGGGACGGACGCCTGGCAGGCGGCGCTCGTCGGGGCGCTCGCGCAGCCGGAGCCGTGCTTCATGTGCGCGGAGACGCTCTGGTGGCGCTGCCACCGGCGGCTGATCGCGGAGCTCCTCCATGCCCGCGGCCACGAGGTGATCCACCTGCTTGCTCCCGGGAAGGAGCAGCCGCACCGGCCGCTCCGCGAAGCCGAGACCCGGGACGGCCGGCTCTTCCTGTGCGGTGAGCTCGTCGCGTAGCGGCGGCCGATGCGGGCGAGAGGACTCGAACCTCCAAGGGCCGAAGCCCACCGGGACCTAAACCCGGAGCGTCTGCCAGTTCCGCCACGCCCGCGCGCCGGGAGCGTAGCGCCGGCCCAGGCGGCCACGAACCCGGCCTCTGCTTGAATGGCCTCGTGAGCCAGGTCGAGGAGCTCGGCGGGAACCGCGTCCGCCTCACGGTGGACGTCACGCCGCACGAGCTCGAGCACGCGGTCGAGCACGCCGCGTCCGACCTCGCGGGCTCGGTCCGCATTCCCGGCTTCCGCAAGGGCAAGGTGCCGATGCAGGTGCTCGTCGCGAACGTCGGCCGCGACCGCCTCTGGGGCGAGGCGGTCGAGTCGCACATCGGGGGCTGGTTCTGGAACGCCGCCGCCCGCTCTCGGCTGCGCCCCGTCGCGACGCCGGAGTACGACTTCGAGCTGCCGACGAGCGACGAGGAGCCGTGGACCTTCACCGCGACCGTCGAGGTGCAGCCGACACCCGAGATCGTCGACTGGACGACGCTCGAGGTGCCCCGCGCGGAGTCGGTCGTTCCCGACGAGCTCGTCCAGCACGAGCTCGAGGCGCTGCGGAACTCCGTCGCCGAGCTCGTGCCCGCCGACGACCGGGAGGCGCGCGAGGGCGACACCCTCGTCGTCGACCTCACGAGCGCGAACGGTGAAGGTCAGCCCGACACCGTGGTGGAGCTCGGCTCCGGGCGTCTCGTCGGCGAGATCGAGAGCGCGCTCGTCGGCGCGCGGGTGGGCGACACCCGCACGGTGCACTATCCGCTCGCCGACGGCACCGAGGCGACCGTGGACGTCGTCGTCAAGCACGTGAACGAGAAGGTGCTGCCGGAGACCGACGACGAGCTCGCCCGCTCGGCGAGCGAGTTCGACACGCTCGCCGAGCTCCGTGCGGACATCGAAGGCCGCATCCGGGCCGCGGTCGACGAGCGGATCGACGAGGACTTCCGTGCGGCAGCGGTCGACGAGCTCGTCCGTGCGTCGGAGATCCGGGCCGCTGGCCCGCTCGTCGAGGCGCGCGCCCGCGAGCTGCTCGGCTCGTTCGTCCGCTCGCTCGCGAACCGCGGCATCACGCCCGAGGCGTACTTCCAGACCACCGGTCAGACCGCCGAAGGGCTCACCGCGCAGGTCGGCGCCGAGGCCGCCCGCTCTGTCGCGCGCGAGCTCGCGCTCGAGGCGGTGGCCGACAAGGCCGGCATCGCAATCTCGGACGACGACGTGAAGGAGCTCATCCGCGAGCAGGCCGAGGCGTCGGGCGACGACGTCGACGAGGTGATCGCGGACATCTGGGCGCACGGCCACCAGGAGAGCCTGCGGGAGGACCTCCGCCTTCGCGCGGCCCTCGACCGCCTGGCCGCGGACGTCAAGCCGATCGCGCCGGAGACGCACGCGGCGCGCGAGGCGATCTGGACGCCGGACAAGGAGAAGCCCGCCGGCGAGACGAAGTTGTGGACCCCCGGAAGCGAGGAGTAGCGATGAGCCCCCTGATCCCGATGGTGATCGAGCAGACGTCTCGCGGCGAGCGGTCGTTCGACATCTACTCGCGCCTGCTCAACGAGCGGATCATCTTCCTCGGGACGCAGGTCGACGACCAGATCGCGAACCTCATCATCGCGCAGCTGCTCCACCTCGAGTCCGAGGACCCCGACAAGGACATCTTCCTCTACATCAACTCGCCGGGCGGCTCCGTGTACTCGGGCCTCGCGATCTACGACACCATGCAGTTCATCAAGCCGGACGTGTCGACGATCTGCGTCGGGATCGCGATGAGCATGGGCGCGCTCCTTCTCGCGGGCGGCGCCGAAGGGAAGCGGATGGCGCTGCCGAACTCGAAGATCCTCATCCACCAGGTGTGGGGCGGCTACCAGGGCCAGGCCTCGGACATCGAGATCCACGCGAGGGAGACCATCGCGCTCAAGCGCAAGTTGGAGGAGATCATGGCCCACCACACCGGTCAGGACATGGAAAAGGTGCGAACCGACATGGACCGCGACTACTTCATGACCTCCGAGGAGGCCACGGAGTACGGGATCATCGACAGGGTCATCACCCATCGGTAGGGGCGCTTCGACCCCGATCGGCTAGCCGAACGCGTGCTTTCTTAGTAAAAGAGGAGATCAGTGGCCCGAGCGAGCGAGGGAAACGAGCAGCTGCTCTGCAGCTTCTGCGGCAAGAGCCA
>DASSUT010000060.1:0-2918 GCA_035706725.1 Gaiella sp.
GCGGCCCTCACGCGGGCACCGCCTCGGCGTGGAGCGGCAGGCCCTCGGCACGCGCCAGCGGGCCCACGACCTCCGCGGCGAGCCGCGCCCCGTCGCTCGTCGCGGTCACGATCTGGATCGGCTTGAGGAAGGCCTCGATCCCTAGCCCGCCCGTCGAGCGGGCAAGACCGCCGGTCGGCAGCACGTGTGTCGCGCCGGCTGCATAGTCGCCGATGACCGACGAGCACCCCACGAAGACGGAGCCCGCGTTGCGGATCCGCGCGGCGACCGCTTCCGCGCCCGAGACGTGCAGCTCGAGATGCTCGGGCGCGAAGGCCTCCGCCCGCTCGACGGCCTCCTCGAGCGACGCGACACGCTCGACGCGGACATTGTGGTGATCCACCACAAGCTGCTCGACCCGCTCCGCCAGAGCGCTGTCGTCGGTGAGCAGGAGGGCCTCGCTGTCGTCGCCGTGCTCTGCCTGGGCCAGGAGGCCGGCCGCGACGCGCGCAGGGTCCGCAGTCGAGTCCGCAACGACGACGACCTCGCTCGGGCCGGCGGGCAGGTCGATCCGGACGCGGGTCGAGACGAGTAGCTTCGCGGCAGTCACGTACGCGCTGCCCGGGCCGACCACCGCGTCGACTGCCTCGATCGTCCCGGTGCCGTACGCGAGCGCCGCGACGGCCTGGGCACCACCGACCGCGTAGAGCTCGCACAGGTCCAGCTCTCGGGCGCAGACGAGGATCTCGTCCGAGGGCCTCGGCGTCACGACCACGATTCGCCGGACGCCGGCCGCGAGCGCAGGTACGGCGGTCATCACGAGCGACGACGGAAGCGGCGACCGGCCGCTCGGGACGCAGAGGCCGACCGAGTCGAGGGGCACCCAGCGGCGCTCCGACACGATGCCGGGCGCGGCCTCGACGACCGTGTCCGAGGGGCGCTGCGCCACGCTGAACCCCCGCACGGCGTCGATCATGCGGCGCAGCGCGGATCGGACGTCCTCGGTGACCTCGGCGGCCTCGATCGCCTCCCGCGCCACCCGGATGCCGTGGGGCCGCGGGCCGTCGAACCGCTCCGTCCACTCGAGCAGCGCCGCGTCGCCTCGTGCCCCGACGTCGGCGACGATCGGGGCCACGGCTGCCAGCGCGTCGTCGAGCAGCGCGCCCCTCACGGCACGAGCCTCTCGACCGGCAGTACGAGGATCGACGTGCCGCCCGCCTCCTTGAGCTTCGGGAGCAGCGTCCAGATCTCGCCCGCGTCGACCGCCGCGTGCACTGCGATCTCACCCTCCTCGGCGAGCTGGAGCACGGAGGGGGCGCCCATCCCGGGCAGCACCGCGCGAATCGCCGGGAGGTCGTCGACGTGCGCGTTCAGCATCAGGTACCGGCGCCGCCGCGCCGCGACGACCCCCGAGAGCATGAGCTCCAGCCGCTCGACGAGGTCGCGACGAGCCTCGATCGCCGCCCGGCCGCCGACGAGCACCGCCTGAGAGGTCAGGAGCGTCCCGATCGGGCGCAGGCCGTTCGCGTCCATCGTCGAGCCGGTCGAGACCAGGTCGACGATCGCGTCCGCGAGTCCGAGTCGCGGGGCGGCCTCGACCGACCCCGACACGGGGACGAGCTCACACGTGATCCCTCGTTCCTCGAGGAGCGTCTGCGTGGAGACCGGATACGCGGTCGCGACGCGCAGCCCGTCGAGGTCCGCGAGCTCGTGCCGCGGCGCGTCGACCGGCACTGCGGCGTCGAGTGTGCAGCGCGCGAAGCCGAGCTCCGCCACCGTCTCGACGTCCGCGCTCGCCTCGGAGACGAGGTTCGCCCCCGTGATCCCGAGGTCGACGACCCCGTCCTGCGCGTATTCGGGGATGTCACTCGGCCGGACGAGGAGCAGGTCGACGGGCGCGTTCGCGCACGGCACGACGAGCGACCGTTCCGTGACCTCGAAAGCGAGCCCGGCGTCGGCGCAGAGACGCAGCGCGGGCTCGGCCATCCTGCCCTTCGCGGGCACGGCGAGCTTCAGCCGGCCGTTCTCGCCGGCGCGGGTGAACGTCGCGGTCACGAGCTCCTCGCCCGCCTCCGGCGTGCACGGTCGAGGGCGATCCGGTACCCGCCGGTGCCGTGGCGAAGCCACTGCGCGACCCGGGTGACGGTCGCGGTCGACGTCGGGACGCGCTCTGCGATCTCGGCGTACGGCATTCCCTGCTCGAGCAGCAGCGCCGTCTGCCAGCGGTGCCCGAGCGCCTCGAGCTCGGGAAGCGTGCAGAGGTCACGCAGGAATCGCTGTGCCTCGTCGCGGGTGCGCAGCGAGACCACCGCGTCGGCCAGATCGTCGAGCCCGGCGACCTGTTCCACGGGAAGCGTCTGATACCGCTCATCGCGTCGCATCGTCCAAGCATGTTAGCATGTTAGCGTGTTAACACGTCACTTCGACGTCGTTCCGGCCATAGACGTCCTCGACGGGAGAGCGGTACGACTCTCCGGCGGGAGGCGGGACGCGCCCACGCTCGACGGCGGCAATCCCATCGAGCTCGCCCGGCGCTATGCGGCGGAGGGCGCCGGGAGGTTGCACGTCGTCGACCTCGACGGTGCGTTCTCGGGCGTCCCGAGGACGGACCTCGTCCGCGACATCTCCCTCTCCGTCTCGATTCCCGTGCAGGTCGGCGGCGGCTACCGCACGTTCGAGGGGATCGAGCAAGCCCTCGCGGCCGGGGCCGACCGGGTCATGGTCGGCACCGCGGCCCTCTCGCCCGGGTTCGTCGAGCAGGGGGTCGCGCGCTTCGGCGCTGCCCTCGTCGTGGCCGTGGACGTCCGCGACGGTCGGGTGGCCGTCGACGGCTGGACGCAGACCTCGACGCTGGGCCCTGGGGAGCTCGCGCGCCGCTGCGCCGAGCTCGGCGTGTCGCGGCTCCTCGTGACCAGCGCGGCCCGCGACGGGTCGCTCGC
>DASSUT010000061.1:0-2368 GCA_035706725.1 Gaiella sp.
CCGCGGTGCGCGGGGTCGATCGCGAACCCGCCCACCGCGGCGATGCGCGAGCGCCGGTTGACCTGCTCCCACGTCGCGGTGCCCACGCGCTCGCCGTCGACCACGAACACGAGCACGCCGTACGCATCGGGCTCCGCGAGCGAGCGGGCGACCTCGGCCGCGACCTCCTCCTCGCTCGACGGCCGGATCGGGGCGAAGAACGGCGCGACGTCCTCGTGCAGCAGGAGGCTCGCGAGGTACGGGACGTCCTCGGGGATCGCGGGCCGAACCGAGATGGTCATCCCGCGCTCTCCGCCGCGGCGGCCCGACGCACGCGCAGGGTGCCCGACCCGAGCGCGACTCCCGCGAGGATCAGCGCGAGGCCGCCGAGCTCGGCGGCAGTGACCTGCTCGTCGAGGATCAGCGAGCCGTAGACGAGCGCGAAGCCGGGCATGAGGTACGTCACGAGACTCATCTTGCGCGCTCCGAAGAGGTTCAGCAGCCGGTACATGAGGAGCTGCGCGAACGCCGTGCCGAGCACCGCGAGCGCGAGGAGCGACAGCACCGCGTCCGTGTCGGGTGTCTCGGTCGGCGCCTGCACGGCGGCGAGCGGGAGCAGAGAAAGGGCTGCCGCGAGCATCGCGCCGGTCGCGAGCACGGGGCCGGGCGTGCCGCGCACGCTGCGCTGGCCGATCACGCCGCCCGCGCCGTAGGCGAGCGAGGAGAGCACGACCGCGAGTGTGCCCGCGACCGCCCACCAACCGCCGCCGGCGTGCCCGCCGGCGAGTACCGCGACGCCGACGAGCCCGAGGAGCAGTCCGAGCAGCCGCCCGCGCGTGAGCGGCTCGTGGGGCAGGAACCGGAGCCCGAGCAGGACCGTGAACAGCGGCACGGTCGACTGTGCGACCGCGGCGATCCCCGAGTCGACGTGCTTCTCGCCCCAGGCCACGAGCCAGAACGGCACCGCGTTCCCGACGACGCCGAGCACCGCCCACTGGCGCCACGAGCCGCGGAGCAGCCTGAGCGAGGAGCCGGCGCCGAGCGTCCGCGCGAGGTAGCCGAACAGGATCGTGCCCGCGATAGCGGTGCGCGCGCACATGAGCGGCGCCGGCTCGAGCCCTCCGTCGACCGCGACCTTGATGAAGAGGTACGACGCACCCCAGACGGAGGCCAGCAGCAACAGGAGCGGCCAATACCGGTTCACGCGCGCCCCCGGCCGGCGGCCGCTCCCGCCCGGCGGAGCCGGCGCCCCAGGAACGCGCGAAGGTTCGAGCTCGAGGCCGTCACGCAGGGCTCCGCCGCGCTGCGCGCAGACGCGCTGCGCCGGTCGCGAGGGTCGTCCCGCCGAGCACGAGCACGAGCCCGCCGAGCGCGGTCGCGGTGACGTCCTCGCCGAGGAACACGGCGCCGTACACGAGCGCGAACGCCGGGACGAGGTAGGTGACGAGGATCGCGCGTGAGGCGCCGGCGCGCGCGATCAGCGCGAAGTAGAGGACGTACGCCAGCGCCGATCCGAGTGACCCGAGCGCGACGATCGCGAGGATCGTCTTCGCCGGCGGGACGGAGCCGGGCAGCTGGAGCAGCCCGAACGGCGCGATCAGGAGCAGCCCGAAGCCGAGCTGTCCCGCGGCGACGTGGAGCGGGGGAATCGTCTGCGCCCGGGTTCCGGCGAAGAGCGCCGAGACCGAGTAGGAGAGCGCGGCCCCGAGCACGGCGATCGCGCCGACGACCTGGCCTCCGGTCTGCGCCCCGACGAGCAGCGCGACGCCCACGAAGCCGATCAGGACGCCCGCGAACCGTGTGCCCGTCACGCGCTGGCTCGGATCGAGGCGGAACGCCAGCAGCACCGTGAAGATCGGCGCGGCCGCCTGGATCACGGCGGTCAGGCCGGAGTCGATCCGCGTCTCGGCGAAGCCGAGCAGCCAGAACGGGAGCGCGTTGTTCAAGGCGCCGAGCACCGCGACCGTGCGCAGGTGCGGGCGCAGGACCCTGAGCCCGCCCCGGCCGGCTGCGATCGGTAGCAGGATCCCGGCCCCCACCAGCAGCCGTCCGAACGCGACCACCGCCGGCTCGAGCTCGTCGACGCCGAGCTTGATGAATAGGAACGAGGAGCCCCAGATCGCGGCGAGCGCGAGCAGGAGCGCGAGGTTGCGGCGGGACACGGCCCGACGGTAGTCGTGCAGTGCCACGGGCGGCGGCACCAGAGGGTGTGCTCCGGTCGAGCATCTAGACTGGCCTTCTGAGCTCCCTGGCGGAACACCCGCTCCACCGAAGGCTCGGCCTCACGGACGGGGAGCTCGCTCGTATCGTCGCGCTGCTCGAGCGCGAGCCGAACGACTTCGAGCTCGCGGTGTTCTCGCTGCTCTGGTCGGAGCACTGCGGCTACAAG
>DASSUT010000062.1:0-3169 GCA_035706725.1 Gaiella sp.
GCTCGCGTCCGTCTCTCCGGTCAGGTAGATCCCGGCCCAGTCCGCGACGGCGCCCTCCGTGGTCATGACGAGGAAGCACAGCGCGCCGATCAGCGCCACGGCGCGGGACGGGAGCGCAAACCCCGCGGGCTGCTCCTCTGCCGCTTCGAGGGAGGCGTCGCCGAGGCCGCGGGTGGCGACCGCCACGACGCCCCACAGCACGAGCGCCGCTACCGCACCTTCGACACGCGGGTCGGCGCCGAGCGCGACGGCCGCCGCGACCGCGCCTGCCCCGGCGAGACCGCCGAAGCTCCAGCACGCGTGGAGCGACGACATGATCGGCCGCGCGAGCGAGCGCTCCACCGCGACGCCGTGCGCGTTCATCGAGACGTCCATCGCGCCGTTCGCCGCGCCGAACACCACGAGGGCCGCCGCGAGGGTGACCGGGCCGGGCGCGCCGAGCGGCAGCAGGAGAAACGGTGGGTAGACGACCGCGGCGGCCCGCAGGACGCCCGCGCTCGAGCGCCGGTCGAGCACCTGCCCGGTTAGCGGCATCGCGACGAAGGCTCCGGCCGCCATGAAGAGGATCACCACGCCGATCGTGGTCTTCGAGACGTCGAAGCGCGCCTGGACGAACGGGATCTGCGCGACCCATGTCCCGACCAGCGCACCGTTGACGAAGAAGCAGACGGAGGTGGCCGCTCGCGGCGTCATGGGGCCACGCTAGTCCGCGGCACGGGATCCGCACGCAGGAGGCAGCCTGCGGGGCCTCTACGGGACGGCGGAAGCCGTCCGCGTCTCCGCACGGAGCACCGCTTCGACCGTGACGTGCTCACCCGCGGCGGCGGGCGGGACGAGGTTGCCCGGGACGTCCCTGCCGTCGACCCGCAGCGAGCGGACGCCGCCACAGATCCCGGCCAGGTTCGCGACGCGTATCTCGTAGACCGCGCCGCGGAAGCGCCTGGTGACGCGGAACGACTCCCATGAAGGCGGGATGCACGGGTCGATGCGCAGCCCGTCGTAGTCGGGGACGATGCCGAGCAGGCCCTGCGTCCCGCTCACGAACGCCCAGGCGGCCGCGCCCGTGAGCCACGAGTTCTTCGCCTCGCCGGCAGTGGCCGCGTCCGGGCCCGCGATCATCTGCGCGTAGACGTACGGCTCGCAGCGGTACGTCTCCATCCGGTCCTCGCGCGTCGACGGGCAAATCGCGAGGTACGTCTCGAGCGCGCGCTCCGCCTCGCCGACCCTGCACCAGGCGAGCGTGATCCACGGGTTCGTGTGGCAGAAGATGCCGGCGTTCTCCTTGTAGCCCGGCGGGTAGCTCGAGATCTCGCCCAGCTCGACGCGGTAGCGGCTGTACGGAGGCTGCTGGAGGACGATCCCGTCCGGCGTCATGAGGCGCTCGCGCACGCTGTCGAGCGCGCGGCGGGCACGACCGTCGTATCCGCCGGCGCCCCCGAGCACGCACCACGCCTGGCTCTCGACGAAGATCTTCCCCTCGTCGCACGCGTGGGAGCCGATCGGCCGGCCGGCCGCGTCGAAGGCGCGGACGTACCATTCCCCGTCCCACGCCTCGGCCTCGACCGCCGCGAGCATCTCCCCGCGGACGCCTGCGATCCGTTCGGCGTCGCCGTCGCGCCCGAGGTGACGGTAGAGCGCGGCGAGCTCCTCGGCGGCGTACAGGAAGAGGCCCGCGATCATCACGGACTCCGCAACCGAGCCCTCCACGTCGCCGGCCGTCTGGAACGACTCGTCCGGCTCGGTCGAGAAGCAGTTCAGGTTGAGGCAGTCGTTCCAATCGGCGTGGCCGATCAACGGCAGGCCGTGCGGACCGCGGTGCGCGAGCGTGCACCCGACGCTCGTCTCGAGGTGGTGCAGTAGGTCCTCGCCGCTCCCCGGCGTGTCGGCGTAGCCGACGGGCTCGACGAGGATCGACGTGTCGCCGGTCTCCTTCACGTACGCGCACGTCGAGACGACGAGCCAGAGATGGTCGTCGAAGAAGTCACCGCCGATCTCTGCGTTTCCCTCACCCGTCAGCGGCTGGAACTGGTGGAAGCACGTCCCGTCGGAGAACTGCGTCCCGGCGAGGTCGAGGATCCGCTTGCGTGCGCGGTCGGGGGTCAGGTGCACGAAGCCGAGGACGTCCTGGTTCGAGTCGCGAAAGCCCATGCCGCGCCCGATCCCGGTCTCGAAGAGGCTCGCCGAGCGCGACAGGTTGAACGTCGCCATGCACTGGTACTGGTTCCACGTGTCGAGCATCCGGGTCGCGTGCGGATCGGGGCAATCCACTTCGAAGCGCGAGAGCAGCTCGTCCCACCGCGCGCGGAGGCGCGCGAACGCGTCGTCGACGGCACCGGTCTCGGTGTAGCGGTCGAGGAGCTCGAGACCGGCCGGGACCCCGCCCTCGTCGACGTACGCCAGGAGGAACGAGAACGTCTCCGACTCGCCCGGCGCGAGCTCCAGCTCGAGCTCGTGCGCACCGATCGGGTTCCAGCCGTGCGCGATGCTCCCGGTCGCTCGCCCGACGAGCGGAACCGAGGGGTCGTGGAGGCCGTTGTGGACCCCGACGAACGCGTCGCGCGACGTGTCGAAGCCCACGACGTCGTGGGTGCACCCGAACAGCGTCACGTGGGCGCGCCGCTCACGGTGCTCGGTCGTGTGGAAGATCGCCGCGCCGTCGCGCTCGACCTCCACCTCGCCGATGGAGTAGGTGCGCTGGTAGTTCGTCATGTCGTTCAGCGCCTCGTAGAGGCAGAACTCGGCGTAGGAGAAGAGGCGCAGTCGCTTCGTGGTCATGCCGGCGTTGCGGACGGTCGTCCGCCAGATCTCGAGGTCGTCCCCGGGCGGGACGAAGAAGCAGAGCTCGACCTCGACCCGGTCTTTCACGCCGACCATGCGGGTGTAGCCGAGCCCATGCCGGCACTCGTAGCGATCGAGCGGTGTCTTCGTCGGCTTCCAGCCCGGGTTCCAGAGCGCGTCGCCGTCCCGGACGTAGAGGTAGCGGCCGACGGAGTCGAGCGGCGCGTCGTTGTAGCGGTAGCGCGTCAGCCGGCGAAGTCGCGCGTCGCGCCAGAACGTGTAACCGCCGCCCGTGTTCGTGCAGAGCCCGAAGAGGTCGTCCTGGCCGAGGTAGTTGAGCCACGGGAGCGGCGTGTCGGGCCGCCGGATCACGTACTCGCGGGCGGCGTCG
>DASSUT010000063.1:0-4294 GCA_035706725.1 Gaiella sp.
CGACCTTGTCCCCCAGCGAAACGACCGGCTTCTGGTGGATGAGGGTGCCCTGGTTCGACCGCATGAACTTCGTCAGCGGGTACTCGTCGCGCGTGCCCCTGCCCTCGATCACGATTTTCTCGGCGTCGACGTCGATCACCGTGCCCGGGTTGCGGGCGAGCACGACGTCGCCGGTGTCGACGGCGGCCCGGTACTCGAGGCCGGTGCCGACGAGCGGCGCCTGCGGGATCATCAGCGGCACCGCCTGCTTCTGCATGTTCGCGCCCATGAGCGCGCGGTTCGCGTCGTTGTGCTCGAGGAACGGGATCAGCGCCGTCGCGACCGAGACGATCTGGGCCGGCGAGACGTCCATGTAGTCGACGTCCTCCGCGCGCGAGATCACCGCCTCGCCCGCCGCGGACCGGCAGAGCACCTGGTCGTTGACGAACTTGCCCGTCTTCGGGTCGACCGGCTCGGAGGCCTGGGCGATCGTGAACATCGCCTCGTGCGAGGCGTCGAGGTACTCGATCTCGTCCGACACCTTCCCGGCCTTCACGACCCGGTACGGCGTCTGGATGAAACCGAACTCGGACACGGTGGCGTAGGACGCGAGCGCGCCCATCAGGCCGATGTTCGGCCCCTCCGGCGTCTCGATCGGGCACATGCGGCCGTAGTGCGTCGGATGGACGTCGCGCACCTCGATCGGCGCCCGCTCGCGGGTGAGACCACCTGCGCCGAGCGCCGACAGGCGACGCCGGTGCGTCAGGCCCGAGAGCGAGTTCGTCTGGTCCATGAACTGCGAGAGCTGCGAGGAGCCGAAGAACTCCTTCAGCGCGGCCACGACCGGACGGATGTTGATGATGGTCTGCGGCGTGATCGTGTCGACGTCCTCGGTCGTCATCCGCTCGCGCACGACGCGCTCCATGCGGTAGAGCCCGACCCGGAACGCCTCCTGGATCAGCTCGCCCGTCGTGCGGAGCCTGCGGTTGCCGAAGTGCTCGTACTCGTCGAGCTCGCCGCGGATGGGCTCGCGCGGCAGCGCCGCGGCGTCTGCGGCGTAGTCCTTCGAGTCCTCAGGCACCCCGAGCTTCCCGGGGAGATCGACGAGCCTGCGGACGAGCGCGACGATGTCCTCCGTCGTGAGCACACGCGTGCTCTCCGGGACGTCGACGCCGAGCCGCTGGTTCAGCTTGTACCGGCCGACCTTCGTCAGGTCGTACCGCTTGGGGTCGAAGAACAGCGCGCGGAGCAGGTTCCGGGCGTTGTCGAGCGTCGGCGGCTCACCGGGACGCTGCTTCTTGAAGACCTCGACGAGCGCCTCCTCCTCGCGGGTGGAGGGGTCCTTCTCGAGCGTCGACTGGATGTACGGACGAGCCGCCTCGTCGAACAGCGAGAGGATCGCCTCGTTCGAGGTCGTGTCGAGCGCGAACCCGGTGGTCGGGTCCTCGGCGGGCAGCGCGCGCAGGAGCGTCGTGATCGGAAGCTTGCGCTTTCGGTCGATGCGGGCGTAGACGATGCCCTTCTTGTCGATCTCGAGCTCGAGCCACGAGCCGCGCGACGGCATGAGGTTCGCCGTGAAGACCTGCTTCGTCGGGTCCTTCGGCTCCATGAGATAGGCGCCCGGCGAGCGCACGAGCTGCGTCACGATCACGCGCTCGGTGCCGTTGATGATGAACGTCCCGTGATCGGTCATCATCGGGAAGTCGCCCATGAACACACGCTGCTCGCGGATCTCGCCCGTCTCCGTGTTCACGAAGCGGACGGTCATCGAGAGCGGCGCCTGGTACGTCAGGTCCTTCTCGCGGCACTCGGAGATCGAGTGCTGCGGCGGGCCGAACTCGTAGTCGCCGAACTCGACCGCCAACGTGCCGGTGTAGTCGGTGATCGGCGAGATGTCGTCGATGGTCTCGCGCAGGCCCTCCTCCAGGAACCACTGGAAGGACGCCTTCTGGATGTCGATCAGGTTGGGGAGGTCGAGGACGTGCTTCAGGCGCGAGAACGACTTGCGCGCGCGTGGCGCGACGGCGGTGCTGCTCAAGAACAGCCTCCCTTAGTAACGGCGGTCAGTGATGGAGACGGGCAGAGTCGAAGCCAGGCTCGGGCGGAACAGCGAAGAATAGCGGACACGGATGCTCCACCGCAACCCGAAGGCGCGGCGGAGATGTCCGCGTCTTAGTGTAGCGCAAGGCGCAAGGCACTTCGCGGCTGGCGCCGCGAAGTGCCAGCACTGCTCCTGGCACTTCCCGGAGGGAAGTGCCCGCGTTACTTCAGCTCGACGCCTGCACCTGCCTCTTCGAGCTCGGCCTTGAGCTTCTCGGCCTCGTCCTTGGCGAGCGCCTCCTTGACGGTGCCCGGGGCGCCGTCCACGAGGTCCTTTGCCTCCTTGAGGCCGAGACCGGTCGCAGCGCGCACGACCTTGATCACCTGGATCTTCTTGTCGCCGGCGCCGGTGAGCACGACGTCGAAGGAGTCCTTCTCCTCCGCCGCGGGAGCACCGTCGCCACCGGCGGCCGGAGCGCCCGGCGCCGCGACCGCGACCGGAGCGGCGGCCGTGACGCCCCACTCCTCCTCGATCGCCTTCTTCAGCTCGACGAGCTCGAGCACGGTCATGCTGCCGAGCGTCTCGAGCACCTTGGAAGTATCGGTTGCCATGATTGTTCCTTTCACTCCCGGGCACTTCGCTGCGCGAAGTGCCAGCTACTCCGTCTGGTCTTCGGTTGTGTCCTCGTCCGCGCCGTCCGCGTCGGTCGCCCCCGTTTCCTCAGCGACCGACTCGGCCACCGCTTCTGGCACGTCCGCGTCAGCGGAAGTGCCTGCCTCGAGCTGGGCAATCCTCGCATCGATCAACCCCGCGAGGTCGCGGAGCGGCGCGGCGAGCAGCGCGACGAGCTGCGTGAGCGGCGCCACGACGACGCCTACCAGCTGGCTCTTGACGACATCCGGCGCCGGAAGCTGCGCGAGCTCCTCGACGTCGTCGCCCGTGAGCGCCCGACCCGAGAGCATGCCGCCGCGGAGCGCCAGGACCTTCGTGTCCTTCGCGGTGTCCGCCAGCGCCTTCGCGACCGCAACCGGGTCGCCGTCGGTCTCGACGAACGCGATCGCGGTTGGGCCCTCGAGGAGCGCCAGGAGCGACTCCGTGCCCGAGACCTCCGCCGCGCGCCGCGTGAGCGTGTTCTTCACGACCTGGAACCGACCGCCGCTCGAGCGCACCTTCGCGCGCAGCGCGACGAGGTCGGCGTTCGTCAGGCCGCGGTAGTCGGCGACGATCAGCGATTCGGTCGAGCGCAACTGCTCCGCGAGCTCCGCGACGACCCGTTCCTTCTCTGTTCTCTGCATGTGCCGTTTCCTCCGGAAACGACTAGGCCCACCTCGTGAGGCGGGCCTGGAGGCACGAACGCCTGCGACGTCCGCACGAGTCCTGACGCGCCTCAACCGGTCCTCTGCCCTCGGGCTGCCGGTCGTCTTCGGCGGCTTCTAGTCGGTGATGAGCGTCAGACGGTAGCAGCAGCCTCCACCCCGCTTGTGGAATCCGCATCAGCGGATTCCAGAGCGATGTCGCGCGTGCGGGTCGGGTCGACGTGGAGGCCGGGGCCCATGGTCGTGGTGAGCGTGATGCCCTTGATGTACCGACCCTTCGCCGCTGCGGGCTTCGCCCGTGCGATCTCCTCCACGACGATCGCGTAGTTCTCGAGCAACTGCCGCTCGCCGAAGCTCTTCTTGCCGATCGGCAGGTGGACGTTCGCGCCGCGGTCGGTGCGGTACTCGAGCTTGCCCGCCTTGGCGTCGGAGACCGCCTTCTGGACGTCGAACGTCACCGTCCCGGTCTTCGGGTTGGGCATCAGCCCGCGCGGACCGAGGACACGCCCCAGCTTCCCGACGTTGCCCATCTGGTCGGGCGTGGCGATCGCGACGTCGAAGTCGAGAAACCCGCCCTCGATCCTCGCCGCGAGGTCGGCCGAGCCGACGACGTCCGCCCCCGCCTCTTCCGCCTCGCGCGCCTTGTCGCCCTCCGCGAACACGGCCACGCGCATCTCGCGCCCCGTGCCGTGCGGCAGCATGATCGTTCCGCGCAGCTGCTCGTCCGCGTGGCGGACGTTGAGCCCGAGCCGGAAGTGCACCTCGACGGTCTCGTCGAACTTCGCAGGCGGGAGGCTCTTGAGCAGCGAGATCGCCTCGGCGGGCGCGTACGTCTTCTCGCGGTCGATCGCCCCACGGGCTTCGTTGTACCGCTTCCCGTGCGCGCTCACGATTCCACCTCGACACCCATGCTCCGGGCGGTGCCGGCGATGACGAGCATCGCGGCCTCGACGTCGTT
>DASSUT010000064.1:0-7124 GCA_035706725.1 Gaiella sp.
ATCGGCACGCCGCCCTGGGCGAACGCGGCGAAGGGCTGGAACGTCGCGCCGACGAATCCGCGCGACCTCCGCCTCTTCGCGGCCGCCGCCCAGAAGCGCTACAGCGGGACGTTCGTGAACGCGGACGGGATCACGCTGCCACGGGTCGGGCTCTGGCTCGCGTGGAACGAGCCCAACAACCCGGTCTTCCTGAAGCCGCAGTACCGCAAGGTCAGCGGCAAGTGGCGCATCGTCTCGGGCAGGGACTACGCGCGCATCTGCAACGCGGTCGTCCAGGGCGTGAAGTCCGTCGATCGCAAGTCGAAGGTCGCGTGCGGCGCGACCGGGCCGCGCGGCAACAACAACCCGAACTCGAAGCGTCCGTCGGTCTCGCCGGTCGCGTTTCTCCGGGCGATGAAGGCCGGCGGCGCGAAGGGGTTCGACGCCTACGCGCACCACCCGTACTACGGCTCTCCCGCGGAGACGCCGACGACGAAGCCGCCCCCTGGGAAGCGGGGTCAGCCGCCGACCGCGGTGACGCTCGGGAACTTCGACGTGCTCGTGAAGGAGATCGACCGACTGTACGGCAGGAGGATGCGGATCTGGATCACCGAGTACGGCTACCAGACCAATCCTCCCGACACCATCTTCGGCGTCACCTGGCGCAAGCAGGCGACGTACCTCACGCAGGCGGTCGCGTGGGCGCGCAAGAACCCGCGGGTCGACATGTTCCTGTGGTTCCTCCTCACCGACGAGGAACGGCTCGGAGGCTGGCAGTCCGGCCTCATGACGGCGGACGGCAAGCGCAAGGCGAGCTTCCGGGCGTTCCAGCGCGCGGTCGAGACGTACGGGACGTAGGCTTGCTCGCGAAGCAGGAATCCGCTCGCGCGGATTCCTGCCGCTCGATCCCCGCCTGCGGCGTGGCAGACCCCTGAAGGCGCCCGCATTCGCGGTCGCAAAGCTCTGGGCGTGGCGCCGCCTCGGGTCGACGTGGAACACCGGAGAGGTACGGGACCTGGGCTTGCTCGGGAAGCAGGAATCCGCTCGCGCGGATTCCTGCCGCTCGGTCCCCGCCTGCGGCGCGGCAGACCCCTGAAGGCGCCCGCATTCGCGGTCGCAACTGCCGCGAAGACATCTCGCGCATGGCGCCGCCTGGGACACCGCGGTCGCGTCACACTGGACCGATGGCGAAGGGATACGCGGAGGGGCCCGCGGCCGAGGAGGCCGAGCGGAGGCGCGAGGAGCTCGAAGCACCGGATGCCGCCCGCCCGCCGGAGACGCGGCTTGCGGTCGAGGGTTGCACCGCCGACGACCCCGAGCGCCACTTTCTCGGCTGGGCCGGGGAGGTGGATCCGGACGAGCTGTTCGCGTCCGGGACCGCCTGGGGCATCCGCCTCGTGCGCCGGCGGGTCTGAGCCCTGGTGTCGGACTTCAGGTCGACACATGCCGACACCGGAAGCTGCTCGCGCTACCCTGCACTCGGTGGCGACGAAGAAGGTCGAGCAACTCGATCGCGTGATCATCCGCTTCGCGGGTGACTCGGGCGACGGGATGCAGCTCACCGGCGACCGGTTCACGAGCGAGACGGCCACGCTCGGCAACGACCTCGCGACGTTCCCGGACTTCCCCGCGGAGATCCGGGCCCCCGCCGGCTCGCTCCCGGGCGTCTCGGGCTTCCAGGTCCACTTCGCCGACCACGACATCCTCACCGCGGGCGACCGGCCCGACGTCCTCGTCGCGATGAACCCGGCGGCGCTCAAGACGAACCTCGGCGACCTGCCCAAGGGCGCGACGATCATCGTCAACACCGACGCGTTCGGAGACCGGACGCTGAACAAGGCGGGGTACGAGGAGAACCCGCTCGAGGACGGCTCGCTCGACGACTACCACGTCCACGAGGTCGCGCTCACGACGATGACAGTGGGCGCGCTGAAGGGCATCGAGGGCATCACGTCGCGCGAGGCGGAGCGCTCGAAGAACTTCTTCGCGCTCGGGCTCATGTCCTGGCTCTTCCACCGGCCGGTGGAGGGGACGATCGGGTTCATCGAGCGGAAGTTCGCCAAGCGTCCCGAGATCGTCGAGGCGAACACGCGCGCGTTCCGGGCGGGCTGGAACTACGGCGAGACCTCCGAGGATTTCGCGGTCTCGTACGAGGTCGCGCCCGCGCCGCTCGCGCCGGGGACGTACCGCCAGATCACCGGCAACACGGCGATCTCCTACGGCCTCATCGCGGCGTCGAAGCTCGCCGGCCTGCCGTTGTTCCTCGGCGCGTACCCGATCACGCCTGCGTCGTCGATCCTCGAGGAGCTGGCGGGGCACAAGGAGTTCGGCGTGGTCACGTTCCAGGCAGAAGACGAGATCGCGGCGGTCGGCGCCGCAGTCGGCGCCTCGTTCGGGGGCGCGCTCGGCGTCACGGCCTCGGCCGGGCCCGGCGTCGTGCTCAAGGCCGAGACGGTCGGCCTCGCGATCGCGCTCGAGCTGCCGCTCGTGGTCCTCGACATCCAGCGCGCGGGCCCGTCGACCGGCATGCCGACGAAGCCCGAGCAGGCGGACCTCCTCATGGTGCTCTACGGCCGGAACGGCGAGAGCCCGGTTCCCGTGGTTGCCGCGTCGAGTCCTTCGCAGTGCTTCCACGCCGCGATCGAGGCGGCCCGGATCGCGCTCAAGTACCGCACGCCCGTCTACCTGCTGTCGGACGCCTACCTCGCGAACGGGTCGGAGCCGTGGCTGATCCCGGAGGTCGCCGACCTGCCCGACATCTCGACGACCTTCGCGGAGCCCGGCGACGGTCCCTTCGAGGCGTTCAGACGGGACCCCGAGACCCTCGCGCGGCCGTGGGCGATCCCCGGCACCGCCGGCCTCGAGCACCGCATCGGCGGTCTCGAGAAGGCGGACGTCACCGGCGCGATCTCGTACGACCCCGACAACCACGACCTGATGGTGCGGCTTCGTGCGCAGAAGGTCGCGGGGATCGCGGCGGACATCCCGGAGCTCGAGGTCGACGATCCCGAGGGCGACGCGGACCTGCTCGTGGTCGGCTGGGGCTCGACCTACGGGCCGATCGCGGCGGCGGTGCGGCGCGCGCGGAAGAAGGGCGTCCGCGTCGCGCGCACGCACCTTCACCACCTCAACCCCTTCCCCCGCAACACCGGCGACGTGCTGGGCCGCTACCCGAAGGTGCTCGTGCCGGAGATGAACCTCGGCCAGCTTGCGCTGTTGCTCCGCGCGCAGTTCCTCGTCGACGCGGTCTCGTACACGCGCGTCCGCGGCAGGCCGCTCTCCGCGGCCGAGCTCGAGGACGCCATCACAACGCTGGCGGAGGGCTCATGACGTCTGGCAACGGCAACGGCCTCGTCCAGCTGACCGCGAAGGACTTCAAGTCCGACCAGGAGGTCCGCTGGTGCCCCGGCTGCGGGGACTACGCGATCCTCGCGGGCGTCCAGTCCTTCCTGCCGGAGCTCGGGGTCCCGCGCGAGAACCTCGTGTTCGTGTCCGGCATCGGCTGCGCCGCCCGGTTCCCGTACTACATGGAGACGTACGGCATGCACTCGATCCACGGGCGCGCCCCAGCGATCGCGACGGGTCTCGCAACCGCCCGGCCGGATCTCTCGGTGTGGGTCGTGACCGGCGACGGCGACGCCCTCTCGATCGGCGGCAACCACCTGATCCACGCGCTCCGCCGGAACGTCGACATCACGATCCTGCTGTTCAACAACCGCATCTACGGGCTCACGAAGGGGCAGTACTCGCCGACGTCGGAGCGCGGCAAGGTGACCAAGTCGACGCCGCAGGGCTCGGTCGACCAGCCGTTCAACCCGCTCTCGGTTGCGATCGGAGCGGAGGCGACGTTCGTCGCCCGCACGATCGACACCGACAAGCAGGGGTCGCTCGAGGTTCTCCGCGCGGCCGCCCACCACCGAGGCGCCGCCTTCGTCGAGGTGCTCCAGAACTGCAACATCTACAACGACGGCGCCTTCGACGTCGTGCGGGAGGAGAAGGAGAACCGGCTCTACCTCCGCGCCGGGGAGGAGGTGCGGTGGGGCGAGAAGGGCGTGCGCATGCGCTCGGACGGGACGCTCGAAATCGTCGACGCGTCGGCCGGCGGCCTCCTGCGCCACGACCCGCTGCGGGACGATCCCGGTCTCGCGTTCGCGCTCGCGCGGCTCACGTGGGAGTCGGCCTCGGCCGTTCCGCTCGGAGTGTTCCGCTCGGTGAGCCGCCCGGTCTACGAGGACCTCGTGCACGAGCAGGTGCGCGGGACGACCGAGCAGCGCGGCGCGGGCGACCTCGCGGCGCTCCTGCACGGCGCCGACACCTGGACGATCTCCTAGAGGCTTGATGTGGGTTGGAGGTGCGTGCGGGGAGGGCATGCGCCAAGCAGCGGCGTCGGCTCGGGCGGCGTGCAGGCTGGACGCCTGCATGCCAACGGAGACGGCGGCGATGCGCCGCGCGCAGGCCCCCATCCGTGCGTGCCTGCAACCCGCATCAAGCCTCTAGTTTCGGGCCGGTTCAGCCCGCCTCGACCGCAACGGCCACGCGTCGTCGCCGACGCATCGGCGTGACGAACACCGCGATCACCGCGGCGACCGCCGCCGCCACCGCGGAGATCGCAAACGCGCTCACGTAGGCGCTCTCCGTCGGAACCGCCGTGCCCGCGACGGTGTCTGCCGTCAGGAGCGCCGCGCCCACCTGTGCCCCGATGACGCCGCCCACCGTCCGCATCACGGTATTGATCCCGGTCGCGATGCCGGTCTCGGTCGGCGCCACGGCCTCGGTGATCAGCGCCGCCATCGCCGCGAACGCGAAGCCGACGCCGACGCTGAGCCCGGCCATCGAGACCACGATGTGCCACGGCTCCCCGTGCAGCGCCGCGAGCCCGCCGGCCGAGAGCGCGACGAGCGCCATGCCGATCGCGAGCGGCCACTTCGACCCGACCCGGCGACCGAGAACCCCGGCGAACGGCCCCGCAAAGAGCATCAGCAGCGATCCGGGCAGCAGGTAGAGCCCCGTGGTGGTCGCGCTCGCGCCGAACCCGTAGCCGAGCTCGGAGGCGACCTCCGACGGGAGCCCCGTCGGCGCCTCGACGAACCGGGGGACGAGCACGAACGACCCGAACATCGCGAAGCCCGAGATCAGCGCGGTCGCGTTCGTCAACAGCACGGGCCGCTCGGCGAGCACGCGCATGTCGACGAGCGGCTGGTCGACGTGGAGCTCGAGCACCACCCAGGCCACCCACGAGATCGCCGAGAGCACGAACAGGCCGAGTACGGCGGGGGACGTCCAGCCCCAGCTCTCGCCCTCCGACAGGCCGAGCAGCATCGTCGTCAGGGCCGCCGAGAACAGGATCGCGCCGGGGACGTCGATGCGCGACGAGGAACGGACGGGCGACTCCGGCACGAACCTGCGGACGAGCACGATCGCGACGGCGGTGACGGCCGCTCCCACGACGAACATCCAGCGCCAGCTCGCGTTGTCGACGATCACGCCGGACAGCACGAGCCCGAGACCGCCGCCGACGCCGAACACCGCCGAGAGCAGGCCGATCCCGACCTTCACCTTGTCCGGCGGGAACTCGTCGCGGATGATCCCGAAGCTCAGCGGGAACACCGCGCCGCCCGCCCCGGAGACCATTCGCGCGGCGATGAGGATCCAGATGTTGGGTGCGAGCGCGCAGCCGATGCAGCCGAGCAGGAAGATTCCGAGCGAGACCACGAGCAGCCGCTCCTTGCCGAACCGGTCGCCGAGCTTCCCGAGGATCGGGGTCAGCACCGCGGCCGACAGCAGGAACCCGGTGAGCACCCACGTGACCCACGTGGTGGACGCGTCGAGATCGCGCTGGAACTCCGGCAGCGCGGGCACGACCATCGTCTGCTGGAGCGCGTAGGCGGTCGTCGCGAGGGTGAGGATCCCGAGCGTGAGCCCGTAGTGCTGCCGCGTCTCCGTCACGGTCGGTCAGCGTATCGGCCGCCTGTGGCGCTCCGGTCGCCGGAATCCGTACTTCCTGCGGATCGGAGACGGGGTTCGACGCATGCGCGTGCACGACGGGCGCCGCACGATACGGACGAGAACGACATGCGACCGCCGCGCGGTCCATGCTGGGGCCGCCGGCGCCGCAGGAGGGGGGACTCCGATGAGACGCACAGTGGCCGTGATCGGGCTCGGTGCGCTGATGGCCGCGTTCGGGGTGTTCGTGGTCGTCGCGTTGGCCGGCGACAAGGTCGTGGGCCCGAACGGCGAACATCAGGTCGTGGTCTGCAAGTACGTCGGGACTCCCGGCGTGGACGAGCGCCTCCAGACGGGGCAGAACCCGATCGTGGTCGACTCGAACGCCCTGGCAGAGGGCTTCACGGGGACGTTCCCGTGGGCGTTCGCGGACGCGCAGGGTCGCAGCATCGCGATCCGGTGGGCCGCGGACAGCCACGACGGTGACATCTCCGAGTGCCCGGCGCCGCAGGGGCCGATCGAGGTCACGGCAACCGCACCCACCTTCCGGGATCCGACCTGTGAGCTTTGGGCGAAGGTCGAGCTGCCGACCGTCACGGGCGTCAGGTACGCCGTCGTGGGCACGGTCGCGCCCGGGCACGAGATCGAGGTCGAGGCAACCGCCGACGAGGGCTACGTACTCGTCGGAACGCACGAGTGGACGCACACATTCGGCAACGTGCCGGACACCTGCGGCCCGCCGCCGCCCGAGGCGATCGAGGTCACGCCCGGCGTGACGTTCCAGGATCCGACGTGCGAGGCGGGAGCGGCCGTCGTCCCGACGGCCACGACGGGCCTCACCTACACGATCGAGGGCACCGTCGCCCCGGGTGAGCACGTGACCGTCACGTCGTCGGCGAACGACGGGTACACGATCACGGGGAACACCACCTGGGAGCACACGTTCGGGCTCGTCCCGGGCAGCTGCGTGGCCCCGCCCTCGCCGACGGACATGTGCCCGAACGTGGAGGGCGTCCAGGAGGCCGTGCCCGACGGGTACGTCCTCGACGCTCAGGGCTACTGCGTCGTGGAGGAGACGACGGCGACGACGCCCCCCGCGCCGTTGACGCCGCCGACCACGACGAAGAAGCCTGTCGAGAAGAAGGCACCGGCGAAGGCAAGGCCTGCGCCTCTGACGCCGCCGAAGAAGGCGGTCGTCGGAG
>DASSUT010000065.1:0-3550 GCA_035706725.1 Gaiella sp.
CGTCTCCTGCTGTGTGACCGTCGAACGGAACCCCGCCGCGCGCAGCGTCGCGCGGGCGTCGGCGACCGTTTGCAGCGAGACGTCCGGCACCGTGACGGTCTTCGGGCCCTTGGAGACCGACAGCGTCACGGACGAGCCGCGGGAAGCCGTCGAGTTGCCGGGCGGATCCTGGTCGACGACCTCGCCGGCGGGCTGGCTGCTGTCGACGTCGGCGCGCCCCACCGTGAAGCCGGCCGCCTGAAGCTGGGCGGCGGCGGTGTCGTAGCTCTGCCCGATGACGGCAGGGACCGCGACCGGCTTCGGGCCGCTCGAGACGTTCACGCGCACCGACGCGCCTTCCACGACGACGGTCCCCGGCCGCGGATCCTGCGCGGTCACGGTGTCCGACTGCTTGTCCGAGGGCACCTCGTGGACGTCGGCGTCGAGGCCGAGGCTCGTCAGCTCCTTGACCGCCGTGTCGCGCGACTTGCCCACGAGCGTCGGGACGGTGACGTTCTTCTTCCCGCTCGAGACGAGGATCGTGACCATGCTGCCCTTCGCCTGGCGCGAGCCGGGATCGGGCTCCTGGTCGTAGACGTAGCCCTTCTGCACGTCGTTGTTCGGCAGCCGGCGGACGTTCGGCTCGAAGCCGTCGCCGCTGATCAGCGCCACCGCCTTGTGCTCGAGGATCCCCTGGTAGTCGTCGACCGCGACCGGCTCGTTCGCGTCGATCTGGTCGCGGACGTTGTCGTAGAGCAGCCAGCCACCGATCCCGAGCGCGATCGCCGCCGCGAGCGCGATCAGCCATGGCCAGAGCGGGCGCCCGCGGCGCACCTCGCCTTCGTAGGAGCGGTACCGCTCGTTGCCCCCGACTCCCGCGGGCCGGATGGGGGCCGCGACGGCGGTGGCGGCGGTCGTCTCGCCGCGCAGCACCATCGTCGCCGCCTCCTCGGTCTCGGGGCCGACCGCCTCGCCGCGCCCGACGAGCTCGAGGTCTCGGTCCATCTCCTTCGCGTTGCGGTAACGATCCGTCGGCTCCTTCGCGAGCGCGCGCAGCACCACGAGGTCGAGATCGCGGGGGATCTCGGGCCGGTGCGTCGACGGTGCCTCGGGGATCTGCGAGAGGTGCTTCATCGCGATCTCGACGGGCGTCTCGCCCGTGAACGGCACCTTCCCGGTGAGCAGCTCGTAGAGCACGATCCCGGTCGAATAGAGATCCGAGGACTCGTCGACCGGCGCGCCCCGTGCCTGCTCGGGGGAGAGGTACTGGGCCGTGCCGATGATCGAGCCGGCCTCGGTCATCTGGCTCGAGCCGGCGCGCGCGATGCCGAAGTCCGCGACCTTCACCCGCCCCTCGTTGTCCACGAGCACGTTGTGCGGCTTGATGTCGCGGTGGACGATTCCGTTGCGGTGCGCGTAGCGGAGCGCCGCGAGCACCTGGCGGGTGTACGAGATCGCGACCGGGATCGGGCACATCCCGCGCGTCACGATCAGCTCCTTGAGCGTCCGCCCCTCGACGTACTCCATCACGATGAAGTACGAGCCCTCGGCCTCCCCGCGGTCGTGGATCGCGACGACGTTCGGGTGCGAGAGCCCCGCGGCGTGCGTCGCCTCGCGGCGGAACCGCTCGACGAACTGGACGTCGTTGGCGTACCGCTCGTGCAGCATCTTGATCGCGACCTTGCGGCCGAGCTCCTGATCCTCTGCGAGCCACACGTCGGCCATCCCGCCGGAGCCGAGCTTGCGCTCGAGCCGGTACCGGCCCGCGAAGATCGTCCCGCGCTTTTCGTCGATGGTCGACATGGGTCTCCGAAGGTTAGGGGTTAGGGGTTCGCCGTCGGACGCAGGATTGCCTCCATGACCTGCTTCGCGATCGGCGCAGCGGTGACGCCGCCGGTGGAGCTCTGGTTCTCGAGCGCGACCGCGATCGCGACCTCCGGCCGCCGTCCCTCGCGGCCGGCGAACGCGATGAACCAGGTCGTGTTGACTCCGTCCCGTCCGGTCTCCGCCGTCCCGGTCTTCCCGCCGACACGGAAACCGGGGATCTGCGCGGCGGTCCCCGTCCCGCCTTCGACCACGCTGACCATCATGTCCTCGATCTCCTTCGCGTGCACGGGCCCGACCGCGCGGTCGAGCTGCTCCCGTTTCGTGCGTGCGATCGTCTTACCCTGCGGGGACACGATCTTGTCCACGACCCACGGGCGCATCACGATGCCTGCGTTGCCGATCCCGCCCGCGACCATCGCCATCTGCATCGGCGTCACGAGCATCCGCTCCTGCCCGAACGCCATGCGGCCGGCGTCGACGTCGGAGTCGCGCTTCGGGTACCAGAGCTCGTGGTTCCGGTACAGCCCGCTCGGGTAGCGCTCGCCGTCCGGTGTCTCGAGTGGGGGCCGCTCGTAGAAGCCGAACTTCTTCGCCTGGTCGAGGATGCGCTTGGCGCCGAGTGCCTTCCCGATGTTGCAGAAGACGGAGTTGACGGAGTACTTGAGGCCCTGCGCCAGCGAGAGGTTTCCGAACGGCGCCTCGGTGTCGAAGTTGTTCACCCGCTTCCCGTAGACCGTGCAGTACCCCGGGTCGTAGAACGTCGAGTCGGGCGAAAACCGGTTCGACTCGAGCGCCGCCGAGGCCGTCACGACCTTGAACGTCGAGCCCGGTGCGTAGAGCCCCTGCGTCGCGCGGTTGATCAGCGGCGCGGCGGGGCGACAATTCGCGGTGATCTTGTCGATCTCCCCGAACCGCCGCTCGACGAGGTTCGGGTTGTACGACGGCGAGGACGCCATCACGAGCAGCTTCCCGCTCCGGGGGTCGAGCGCCACGACCGCGCCGCAGTTGCGGCCGAGCGCATCGAGCGCGACCCGT
The DNA here is from genome assembly GCA_035706725.1 of Gaiella sp. Lineage (GTDB taxonomy): Bacteria > Actinomycetota > Thermoleophilia > Gaiellales > Gaiellaceae > Gaiella. Next base: position 2,842 of record DASSUT010000065.1, read on the forward strand.
TGCGCGCGGAGGTCGAGCGTCGTGACCACGGTGTCACCGACGATCGGCTTGCCGGAGAGCCGGTCGAGCTGCTGGTCGACGAGGTCCGACAGCGCGCGATCGGTGCCGGTCAGCTCGCCGTTCAGCGACTTCTCGAGCCCGGCCCGGCTGCGCGAGATCGTCGAGTACCCGACGACGTGCGCGGTCAGCGCGCCCTGCGGGTAGCGGCGAAAGTAGAACGTCTTCCCGCCGCGCTTCTCGGCCTTGTTGCGGGCGAGCACCCGTCCCGGGGCGAGGATCAGCCCCCGTCGCACCTCGAACTCGCGCACACGCTGGATCTCGTTGTCCTGGCGCGCGGCAAGCCCGGGCCGCGCCCACGTCTGCCAGTACGTCGTCGCGACGATCAGCGCGACGATGAGCCCCATCGCGACACGCGCCACGCGGGTGAGCTGGGGATTCACCGCGACGTCACCACCGCGCGATTCGAGACCAGGAGCAGCAGGGCGACCATCGCGAAGTTCGCGACGATGCTGGTCCCGCCGTACGACACGAACGGAAGCGTGATCCCCGTCAGCGGCACGAGTCGGAGCACGCCGCCGACGATGATGAAGGTCTGGAGGGCGAGCCCGAAGCTCAGGCCGGTGGCGAGGAGCTTCGAGAAGCCGTCCTGGGCGATCAGCGCGACCCGCATCCCGCGCGCGACGAGCGCGAGATAGAGGAGGAGCACCGC
>DASSUT010000066.1:0-3913 GCA_035706725.1 Gaiella sp.
GGATGGGGGAGCGCCTCGCAGAGGAGGCTCCCGTCGACGCCGACCTCGTGATGCCGATCCCGGACTCCGGCACGCCGGCCGCGATCGGGTTCGCGAAGCGGTCCGGGATCCCGTACGAGGAGGGCCTGATCAAGAACCGCTACGTCGGGCGGACGTTCATCGAGCCCGACCAGGCCCTGCGGCGCCAGGGGATCAAGCTGAAGTTCAACCCGCTCGCGGAGATCGCCGCCCGGCGGCTCGTGATCGTCGACGACTCGATCGTCCGCGGGAACACGATGCGCGCGCTCGTCGAGATGCTCACCGGCGCGGGGGCTGCAGAGGTCCACGTGCGGATCTCGTCGCCGCCGGTCGTCTCGCCGTGCTTCTACGGGATCGACATGGCGGACGAGGACGAGCTCGCCGCCGCGCACCGCTCGGTCGAGGAGATGCGCGAGCACGTCGGCGCGACGAGCCTGCGCTACCTGTCGCTCGAGGGCATGCAGTGGGCGACGCGGCTCCGCGAGGAGTCGGTCTGCCGCGCGTGCTTCACCCGGAGCTATCCGACGGTCGTGCCGGGCGAGCGCGTCGCGAAGCACCGCTTCGAGGCCGCCGTCCGGGCATAGACGCGGAGCTTGCCGCGCCCGCAGCTACCCTCCGTGGTTCTGTCCCGCTCGACCCGAGAAACGAGGTGAACGGCGTGCTCTCTGCGACGCGACAGCAGCTTCGCGTCCGCGTCCTACCGACGTAGGTCCGCTCCTGCCTGGAACGGATCTCGAGGAAGGGGAGCACGATGGGACTCCCATACCGCGCCCGGGTCGACGACCGGTGGTACCTCGACCTCCCGGGCGTCAGCTCGACGGAGGCCTATGTGTTCGCGTTCGTCGAGGACACGAGCGGGTGCGATCTCCGCTCCGACCCCTCGTGCGGCGACACGTGCAGCTGCTGTCCCGAGAACTTCGAGCCGCGCATCCGCTTCGAGCTCGGCGACCGACGAGGCTGCTTCGCGCTGAAGCTGTTCGTCGAGGAGCCGTGGCGCGGACAGTCGCTCCACGCGCTCGACACCCTGATCGCCGCCCTCCGGGCTACGCGCCGGGCGGTGGTTGCCGAGGGCGACGAGTTCGACCGGCGCGAGCGCTTGCTCGAGGAGTATCGGAGCATCGGCAGCTGAAGGCCGTGGGGCGGCGTTCCGGCGCCGCCCCACCCGTCCCGGTCAAAGCTCGGCATCCCCCGAACGGGTTCCGGTGGAGGCGCTAGATTCGACGCGTGCCGTCGGAAGACCACACGTACGCCGCCGCAGGCGTCTCGCTCGCGACCGCGGACGCGGTGGTCGAGCGCCTGCGCGCAGCCGTGGAGTCGACGGGGGCGACCGGCTTCGGCGCGTTCGCGGGCCTCTACCCGCTGGACGAGCGCCGCTTCCTCGCCGCGTCGATGGACTCGATCGGCACCAAGCCGATCGTGGCCCGCGCGCGCGGTGCGCTCAAGGCCTGCGGCGCGGACATGGCGGCGCACTGCATCAACGACGTGATCACCACCGGTGCCGACCCGCTCTTCCTGCTCGACTACGTCGCGGCGAGCCGCATCGACCTCGAGCAGGTCGCGGAGCTCGTCGAGGGCGCCGCGGAGGTCTGCCGGGCCGCCGGGGTCGCCCTCGTCGGCGGCGAGACCGCCGAGCTGCCGGACGTCTACCGCGAGGAGGAGCTCGATTTCGCCGCGACCTGCGTCGGCCTCGTGGAGCGGGAGCGCCTGATCGACGGTTCCGCGGTGCGCGAGCACGACGTGGTCGTCGGTCTTCCCTCGGACGGCGTGCACGCGAACGGGTTCACGCTCGTCCGGCGCGTCCTGGAGGTCGAGGACTACGACGGCCCCGACCTGCTCGCTCCGACACGGCTCTACCTCGACGACGTGCGGCGGCTGCGCGGCCATGCCCGTGCGTTCGCCCACGTGACGGGTGGCGGCATCGAGGGCAACCTCCGCCGGGTGCTGCCCCGAGGGCTCGAGGTCGAGCTCGACTGGGACGCTTGGGAGCGACCGCCCGTGTTCCGCTGGCTGGCGCGGCACGTCGACGAGGACGAGCTGCGCAGCGTCTTCAACCTCGGGATCGGCTTCTGCGCCGTCGTCGCCGAGCCGGGCGACGACCGCGTGATCGGACGGATCGTGGCCTCGTGATCGGTGTGCTCGTGAGCGGTGAGGGGACGAACCTCCAGGCGCTGATCGACGCGGGCCTGCCGATCGTCGCGGTTGCGTCGAACCGGGGCGATGCGAACGCCCTCCGGCGAGCGGAGCAGGCCGGGATCTCCACCCGCACGTTCGAGCTGGCCGACTACCCGAGCCGCGAGGCGCGCGACGTGGCGCTCGCGGGGTGGCTCCGCGACCAAGGGGTCGAGCTCGCTGTGCTGGCGGGGTACATGCACATCCTGCGCCCCGCGTTCTTCGAGACGTTCGGCGGCCGGGTCGTGAACACGCACTGTGCGCCGCTGCCCGAGTTCCCGGGCGCACATCCGATCGAGGACGTCCTCGCCGCAGGCGTCTCCGAGACCGCCGCGACCGTCCACTGGGTCGACGAGGGCGTCGACACGGGCCCCGTCATCCGCGCGGAGCGCGTCCCCGTCGACCCGGACGACACCGCGGACACGCTCCGCGCGCGCGTCCAGGCAGTCGAGCATCGCCTCCTGCCCGACGTCGTCCGGGAGCTCGTCGCGGCATGACCATCAAGCGCGCTCTGCTCTCGGTCTACGACAAGACCGGGATCGCGGCGTTCGCCCGGGAGCTGCACGGGCTCGGGATCGAGCTGCTCGCGAGCGGGGGAACGGCGCGCGCGCTCGCCGAGGAGCGGATCCCCGTCACGCCCGTCGAGGAGCTGACGGGCTTCGGCGAGCTCCTCGGGCACCGTGTGGTCACGCTGCATCCCGCGCTCCACGCCGGCATCCTCGCCCGCCGCGACGTGCCGGCCGACCTCGCCGAGCTCGAGGCGCAGGGCATCGCGCCGATCGACCTCGTCTGCGTGAACCTCTACCCGTTCGAGAAGACGGTCGGCCGGCTCGATGTCTCGTGGGAGGAGGTCATCGAGCAGATCGACATCGGCGGCCCGGCGCTCCTCCGGGCCGCGGCGAAGAACCACGCCCACGTCGTCGCGCTCTGCCGGCCCGAGGACTACGGGCCGCTGCTCGAGGAGTTCCGCGCGCGCGCCGAGGTGTCGGACGAGACGCGCCGCGAGCTCGCCGGCCGCGCGTTCCGCACGACCGCGACCTACGACGCCGCCGTGGCCGGGTGGTTCGGCCGCGACGACGTCTTCCCCGAGACGTACCTGCCCGTGTTCGATCGCTTCGCCGAGCTGTCGTACGGCGAGAACCCGCATCAGCGGGCGGCGTACTACGTGCAGCGCGGCGTCCGGACGCACCTGCTCGCGCGCGTCGAGCAGGTTCAGGGGAAGCCGCTCTCGTTCAACAACCTCGGCGACCTGTCCGCCGCCCGTCTGCTCATGCTCGAGCTCGAAGGCCCCGCGGCCGTGATCGTGAAGCACGGCAACCCCTGCGGCGTGGCGCTCGGCCCGACGATCGACGACGCGTTCGAGAAGGCCCTCGCGGCCGACCCCGTCTCCGCCTACGGCGGCGTCGTGGTCCTGAACAGGCCCGTCACGGCCGCGCTCGGCAAGGTGCTCGCGAAGCAGTTCCTCGAGGTGCTCTTCGCGCCGGGCTACGCCGACGCGGCGCTGGAGGAGCTCGGCGAGAAGGAGGCCATGCGGGTCCTCGCGGACGGCGAGCGGCGCAGCTTCGTCACGAGCGAGCGCGACCTGAGACGCGTCCTCGGCGGCCTCCTCGTCCAGGATCGCGACGTCGACGGCGATCCGTTCGACGCGATGGACGTCGTGTGCGGCGACCCCGACGCGGCCACGTGGGACGACCTCCTGTTCGCGTGGAGCGTCGTCAAGCACGTC
>DASSUT010000067.1:0-3254 GCA_035706725.1 Gaiella sp.
CGCGCGCGCTCCAGCCAGCCCTGCAGCAGATGGGCGGCGGCGACGGCGTCCTCCGGCGCCCGACCCGCGGTCTGCTGCGCGAGCGCGGTCGTGAACCGCTCGTCGAAGGTCTCAACGGGGACCGACACCCGTCGTCGCAGCGCCTCCACGAATGCCTCGGTCTCGCGCGCCTGCGCACCGTGCTCGCCGCGCAGGGTCAGCGGCAGGCCCACGACCACCAGCTCTGCGCCCTGCGTGCCGACGAGCTCCGCGATTCGCTCGAGCCCGGCATCGGTCGCCGCGCGCTCGACGACCCCGATCGGGCTCGCGAGCGTGCCGGTCGCGTCCGAGACGGCCACGCCGGTGCGCGCCGAGCCGAAGTCGAGTGCCAGCACGCGCATCCGACCCGCTACAACGCGGCGCGGATCAGCCGTTCGGCCTCCGCGAGGGCCTCCGGAAGCCGCGCGGCGTCCTTGCCGCCGGCGCGCGCCATCGTCGGGCGCCCTCCGCCGCCGCCTCCGACGAGCGGCGCCGCCCCGCGGATCACGTCGGAGGCGCTGATCCGCTCGGCGACGGCGGGGTCGAAGTTCGCGACCAGGCTCACCTTGCCCTCCGCCGCCGAGCCGAGCACGACCGCTGCGGGGGCATGACGCTGCTTGAAGCGGTCGGAGAGCGCGAGCAGCTCCTCCGAGTCGACACCGTCGACCGCGTCCACGACGAGGTTCACGCCGTTGACCGCCTCGATGCGGAGCTCCGGCTCCGGCGTCGCGGCGGCCGCCGCAGCGGTCGGCTTCCGCCTCAGCTCTTTTCGCACGCCCTCGAGCTCCGCGCGGAGCTCGTTCCCCTCCTCGGCCCGCTCGCGCAGCGCGGCCCAGGCCTCGCCCGAGGTCACCGCCTCGATGCGCCTCGCGCCGCCGCCGACCGAGCTCTCCGAGAGGATCGTGAAGAGCCCGATCTCGGCCGTCGTGCGGACGTGTGTCCCGCCGCACAGCTCCGTGCTCGTGCCGGGCACCTCGACGACGCGGACGACGTCCCCGTACTTCTCGCCGAACAACGCCATTGCGCCGAGCGACCGCGCCTCGTCGAGTGTCGTCTCGAACGTGTGCACGGGGAGGTTCCCGAAGATCGCGCGGTTCACGCGCTGCTCGACGTCCTCGCGCTCTTCGGCGCTGAGCTGCGCGCCGTGGCTGAAGTCGAACCGGAGCTTCTCGGGCCGCACCGCTGAGCCTGCCTGTGTGACGTGCTCGCCCAGCACCTCGCGGAGCGCCGCGTGGAGCAGATGCGTGGCGGTGTGGTTCGCCATCGTCGGGAAGCGGACGCTCCACGGGACGACCGCATGCACGCGGTCGCCGGCCGAGAAGCCCTCGCCGCGGAAGAGGAGCGCCTGGTCGGCGTCGAACCGGTACGCCTCGACGAGCTCCGCCCGGATCGAGGGGTCGGCGTCGAGCTCGACCCAGCCCTCGTCGGTGACCTGCCCGCCGCCCGCGGGGTAGAACGGCGACTCGCGGAGCTTCGCGAGAAACGTCCCGTCGCCGAGGTCCTCGAGGGCGCCGATCTGGGTGAGCGCGTCGACCTTCGCATACCCGACGAACACGGTCTCGAACCCGGCCTCGCGCGCGAAGTCCGCCGCGCGCTGGACGGTGCCCTTCTCCCCCGTGCCGCGCGAGATCTCCCGGTGCCGGCCCATCTCGGCCTGGAAGCCGTCGAGGTCGACCGGCTGGCCGCGCTCCTCGGCGAGCTCGACGGTGAGCTCGATCGGGAAGCCGTACGTCGCCGCGAGCGTGAATGCCTGCTCACCGGTGATCGCGCTCTCGGTCTCGAGCTCCTCGAACAGCTTCATGCCCCGCTCGAGCGTCTCCGTGAAGCGCTCTTCCTCCTGCCGCACCACCCGGTCGATGGTCTCGGCGTTCTCGCGCAGCTCCGGGTACGCGGACTCCATCTGCTCGACGACCACGCCGGTCAAGCGGTGGAGGCGCTCGAGCCCGATCGCGCGGGCCTGCTGGACTGCCCGGCGGATGATCCGGCGCAGCACGTAACCGCGCCCCTCGTTCCCCGGCAGCACCCCGTCTCCGACGAGGAAGGTCATCCCGCGGCCGTGGTCGGCGAGGATCCGGTGGGCCTTCGTCGCGGCGGCAGAGTCTCCGTACGCCGTGCCGGATTCCGCGGCGATCCACGCCATGATCAGCTGGTAGCCGTCGGTGTCGTAGACCGACGGCACCTGCTGCACGATGCGCGCGGTGCGCTCGAGCCCGAGGCCCGTGTCGATGTTCTGCTGCGGAAGCGGCGTCAGCGTCCGGTCGGGATGGAGCTCGTACTCCATGAACACGAGGTTCCAGAACTCGAGGAAGCGCTCGCACCGCGTGCAGCCCGGCAGGCAGTCCGGCTCGCCGCAGCCGGTGTCCTCACCCCAGTCGTAGTAGATCTCCGAGTCGGGCCCGCACGGCCCAGGGCCGCCCACCGACCAGAAGTTCTCGCTCGACGGGAGCGGCACGATGCGCTCGGCCGGCATCCCGATCGTCTTCCAGAGCTCGATCGCGACCTCGTCCGGGCCGAGCCGGAGCTCGGGGTCGCCCGCGTGGACCGAGACCCACAGGCGGTCCCAGTCGAGCTTCAGGCGGTCGCGGACGAACTCGGTCGCGTACTCGATCGCGCCCTCCTTGAAGTACTGGCCGAACGAGAAGTTGCCGAGCATCTCGAAGAACGTCAGGTGGTACGTGTCGAGGCCGACCTCCTCGATGTCCGGTGTCCGGAAGCACTTCTGCGCAGTGGTCGTGAGCGGTGCCGGCGGCGGCTCGAGGCCGAGGAAGAACGGCATCTGCGGCTGCATGCCGGCGCTCGTCAGGAGCGTCGAGCGGTCGTCTGCGCGCGGGATCAGCGACGCGGAGGGGCGGCGCAGGTGGCCCTTCTCCTCGAAGAACGAGAGGAATCCCTCGCGGATCTCCGCGCTCGTGTGCATGCCGGCGATCGTAGCGAGGGCTACGGGAGACCCTGGCCGCGGAGCCAGTCCGCGACGAGCTCCCCTGCGCGCGGCCCGAGGTCGGCGAACACCTGGTGCCGGCATCCGGGCCGGACGACCTCTGCCTGGGGAACGCCGTCGAGGAAGCGGGGAAGCAGCCGCTCGTTCAGCGCGGCGGCCTCGGGGGGCTCCGTCGCGAGCACGAGGAGCGTCGGGATCCGCGCATCGGCGAGCGCATGCCAGCGCTCGCTGGGACGCCTTCGCATCGCCTCGTAGACCGCCGCGCCCTGCACCTCGGCCGACGCGCGAACCGTGACGG
>DASSUT010000068.1:0-18433 GCA_035706725.1 Gaiella sp.
CCGATCTTCGTGTACTGGAACATGAGCCACAGCACCACGACGGTCGCGAGCACGACGAGGATCGTCCCGATGTCGGCCGTCGTGATCGCGACACCTGCGATCTCCGTCGTGCCGGACGGGAACGGGCTCTGCACCGCGCGCACCTCGCCCCCCCAGATCAGCGTCACGAGCCCGTTGATGAGGATCAGAAGGCCGATCGTGACGATCACGACGCGGAGCAGCGACCCCTTCTCGTTGGGCCGGATCACGGTCTGGTGGACTGCCGCGCCGCCGACGAACGAGACGCCGAGCGTGAACGCGAACGCGGGCCAGTAGCCCCAGCCATGGTTCGTGGTCAGCGTCCAGGCGATGTAGGTCGAGAGCGTCGCCATCTCGCCCTGCGCGAAGTTGATCACGCCGGTCGCGCGGTGGATCAACACGAGCGCGAGCGCGAGCGACGCGTAGATCGAGCCCGACGCGAGCCCTGCGACGACCTGCTGCCAGAAGTCTGCCATCAGTACCCGAGGTAGCTCCGGCGCACGGACTCGTTCTCGGAGAGCTCCTCGCTCGTGCCGGCCACCGCGACGCGGCCGACCTCGAGCACGTACGCGCGGGCGGCGCTCCGGAGCGCGATCCGCGCGTCCTGCTCGACGACGAGCACGGTGAGGCCCTCCCGCTCGTTGAGCTCGCCCACGATCCGGAAGATCTCCCGCACGACCATCGGCGCGAGGCCGAGCGACGGCTCGTCGAGGAGCAGGAGCCGAGGCCGCGCCATCAGGGCGCGCGCGACGGCGAGCATCTGCTGCTCGCCGCCCGACAGCGTCCCCGCCCGCTGGCCCGAGCGCTCGAGGATCCACGGAAACCACTGCGCCACGCGGACGATGTCCGCCTTGAGCCCCCGGTCGCGGCGCGTGTACGCGCCGAGCCTGAGGTTCTCCTCGACCGTGAGCTCCGTGAAGGTGCCGCGCCCTTCGGGAACGTGCGCGATCCCGGCTCGCGCGACGGCCTCGGGCCCCCCGCGAAGGGGCTTTCCCGCGAGCTCGACGCGTCCCGAGCGGCGCACGGTCCCCGACACCGCCCGCAGCGTCGTCGTCTTCCCCGCGCCGTTCGCGCCGAGCACCGCGACGATCTCGCCCTCGCCGACCTCGAGCGTGATCCCGCGCAGGGCCTGAACGGGGCCGTATCGCGCCTCGACGTCCTCGAGCTCGAGCAGCGCGGTCACTCGTCCACCCCGAGGTACGCCTCGATCACGGCGGGGTCGGCCCGCACCTGCGCGGGCGGCCCCGAGGCGATCCTGCGCCCGAAGCTCAACACGGTGACGTCGTCCGAGATCCGCATCACGAGGCTCATGTGGTGCTCGACGAGCAGGATCGTGAGGTGGCGCTCGTCGCGCAGGCGGAGCACGAACGTCCCGAGCTCGTCGACCTCCTCGTGGTTGAGCCCGCCTGCGGGCTCGTCGAGCAGGAGCAGCGTCGGACGCGCCATCAGCGCACGCGCGATCTCGACGCGCTTCTGCGTCCCGTACGGGAGCGTCGCGGCCGGCAGGAACGCCCTGTCAGCGAGGCCCACGACGTCGAGCGCCTCGAGCGCCTCGGGCTCACCGACCCTCCGCCCGAGCGCGTGCCCGCCGACCAGCACGTTCTCGAGCACGGTCATCGACCGGAACAGGTTGATGTTCTGGAACGTGCGCGCTATCCCCCGCCGCACGATCCCGTGCGGCGGCGTGCGCAGCAGGTTCTCGCCGTTCAGCTCGACCGTTCCCGAGTCCGGGTCGTAGAGCCGCGTGATCACGTTGAACGCGGTCGTCTTGCCGGCGCCGTTCGGCCCGATCAGGCCGGAGACCGCCCCCTGCTCGACGTCGAACGACACCGCGTCGAGCGCGACGATGCCGCCGAACCGGAGCGTCACGTCGCGGACGGAGAGCAGCATTGGCGGAGGATCCTAGTGGTCTACCCGGCGCGGGTCGGCCGCGCTACGGCAGCCGCGGCGCGACGACGAGCGCCGCGCCGACCGCCCCGACGAGCAGCAGCGCGCCGGCTGCGACGAACGCGGAGGTCACCTCGCGCGGGCGGTCGCGGCGGCCGACCCGCGAGCCGAGCCCTCGATAGACCTGCTTGAGCGCGCCCGCGGTCTCTGCGTCGAACGCCTCGCCGCCCGTGAACTGCGCGATCGCGGCGAGCGTCTCGCGGTCGGGCGGCACGGGGATCACCTGCTCCCGGTCGACGATCGTGCCGCCCTCGGTCCCGAGCGCGATCGTGTAGACCGGAACCCCAGCGTTGCGCGCGGCCTGGGCGCCCTGGCCGGGGCTGAGCAGCCCGCGGGTCTGGAAGCCGTCGGAGAGCAGGAGGATCGACGCGAGCGCGCGGCCTCGCTCGTCCTTTACCGGGGCCGCGGTCTCGCGGGCGTTGACGGCCGTGGTCGTGCGCGCGAGCTCGACCGCGCGGGCGAGCGCGTCGCCGAGCGCGGTGCCGAAGGCGGGCTCGAGCAGTTGGATGCCCTGCTGGAGCTCCGTGCGGTCGAGCGTCGGCGAGACGATCACCTGCGGCTCGTTCGAGAACGCGACGATCCCGACGCGCAGGGTCTTCGGCGCATGCGTGAGGAAGCTCAGCATCGCCTCCTTCGCGGCGGCGAGGCGCGTGGGCTGGACGTCCTGCGCGCGCATGGAGCCCGAGATGTCCACCACGAGCACGACGCTCGCGCGCTCGTCGGGCGCCTGCTCGGTGACGGTCGGCCGCGCGAACGCGATCGCGAGCGCGGCGAGCGCCGCAAGCAGGAACACCGCCGGGACGTGGCGTTTCCAGGCGGTCCTCGCGCCCACCACCTGCGCGAGCACCTCGACGTTCGGGTAGCGGATCGCGTACCGCGACTTCCGCCGCTGGAGCAGCCAGTACGCCACCGCGGCGAGCGGCACGAGCAGCAGCCCGACGAGGTAAAGGGGTGCCTCGAAGCTCATCGCGTCACCCGCGTGCAGAGCGCGTGGAGCTGGAGCTCGACACGCAGCCTGCGCGGCACGGACGGCGCCATCGTCGCGCGTGCGGTGACCCTCCTCCCCGCGACCGTGCGGCGGACGTCGACCGCGTCGAGCAGGCTCCGGCCCGGCTGGGCGTCGACGTAGAACGCGTACGAGTGATCGGCGCCGAGGAGCCGCGCTCCCGCGGGGCAGCGCTCGACGACGGTGACGGTGCCCCCGGACACGAGCCGCTTGCGCGCGACACGGCGGTCGATCGGACGGACGGGCGGGAACGCGGCGCTGCGCGAGGTCGCGGTGAGCGCACGCCCGCCGCCTCCGGCCGAGGGGACGCAGCCGACGAAGGGCTGGAAGGCGGTCCGTCGACGGGCCGTTCCGGTGTAGACGGCCGTGAACAGCACGGCGCGCTCGGTCGTGACGCCCGGCGAGACAGGCGCGCCGTTCTCGCCTCGGAAGCTCACGTCGATCGCGCGGTCGTTCACGCGGGCGTCGATGCCCGCGACGATGTATCCCTTGAGCGGGCAGCGGAGCTCCCAGACGGCCGTTGCCGTCTCGCCGGGCGCGGGCGCGGGGATCGCGACCCACGGGCCGGTGACCGGCAGGCAGACCTGGAGGCCCCTGCATTCGTCCGCGGCACGGCCGGTCCCTGCGCCCAGGCCTGCGGCGACGACGGTCGAGACGACCGCCACGGCGGCAATCCGCAGGCCCCTCACAGCGCCCTTCGGAACCACAGCGTCGAGAGCGCGCTTCCGAGCAGCAGGAGCACTGCGCCGCCGGCGGCGAAGGCAGACGTGACCTCGACGCGTTTCGGGTCCTTCGCGAGCCGCGTGCCGAGATCGCGGTACACCTTCTGCAGCTCCTCGGCATTCGGCGCCTGCGAGAACGTCCCGCCCGTCTCGGTCGCGATCTGGCGCAGCGTGTCGACGTCGGGCGCGACGACCACGCGCTGCTTGAGCCCTCCGGGGAGCGGCACCTGCACTGCCGCCTCTCCGGTCCCGAGCGCGACCGTCGAGACCGGAATGCCGGCGCGACGGGCCGCACGCACGCCCTCCGCGGGTGTCGCCCCGCCCGCGGTCTGCGCACCGTCCGAGAGGAGCAGCACCGCGGCGGGCGAGCGCTGACCGGCGGGAAGTCGCTGCTGCTGCCCGTTGGCGGACGCGAGCTCGACCGACCGCTCGATCGCGTTCCCGATCGCGGTCCCCGAGCCGAGCCGGAGCTCCCGCAGCGCGGCCGCCGCAGCGTCGCGGTCGACGGTCGGCGTCAGCACGGTGCTGGCCGCGGTCGAGAACGACACGATGCCCACGCGGTATGAGTCCGGCACCGTGTCGAGGAACGCTGCAGCGGCGTCGCGTGCGGCGGTGAAGCGGTCGGGGCGCACGTCGGTCGCCGCCATCGATCGCGACGTGTCGATCGCGAGCACGATCGTCGCCTCGTGCCGCGTGACGTCGCGAACGACGTGCGGCCGCGCCATGCCCACGACGAGGAGCGCGAGCGCCGCGAGCGCAAGCGCCAGCGGCACGTACCGTCGCCAGCCCGGCGCCGACGAGACGAGGCTCGGGATGAGCGCGGGGTTCGCGAACCGCCCCGCCGCGCGGCGGTGGCGTCGTCCGACGCGCACGTAGACCAGAAGCAGCAGCGGGATCGCGAGCAGCCCGAGAAGCGCGGTCGGCGAGCTGAAGGTCACGCCCGGCGCCTCCGCACGAACAACGCGAGGTCGCGCAGCCAGTCGCGGTCGGTCGAGAGCGTCACGTGGGCAACGCCGAGTGACGCGAGCCCGTGCACGAGCGTTTCGCGCTCCTCCGCCGCCGCCTCCGCGAACCGCGCCCGGAGCCTCGGGTCGTCGGTGTCGACGCGCAGCTCCCTCCCGCTCTCCGGGTCGACGAGCCACAGCGTCCCGGCCGGCTCGAGCTCCTGCTCGCGCGGATCGCGCACCTCGAGTGCGACGACCTCGTGGCGGCCCGCGAGCTGGAGCAGCGGCCCGCGCCAGTCTCGCTCGCCGCGGAAGTCCGAGATCACGACCACGAGCGAGCGCTGTTGCGCGGCTCCGCCCAGCTTGCGCAGCGCGTCCGCGAGCGGCGTGAGCGTCCGGTCGCCGTCAGACAGCGCTCCGGCGGGCTCGTGGCCGTCGCGCAGCGCCATGAGGAGCCCGACGAGCCCCACCCGTCCCTGGCGGGGCGGCACGATCCGCGTCTCGCCGCCCCCGAAGCCGACGAGCCCCACGCGGTTTCCGCGCACGGTCGCGGCGTGCCCGATCGCGAGCGTCGCGCCGAGCGCCACGTCGGTCTTGCGCCGGTCCGCGGTGCCGAACGCCATCGAGGGCGTCGTGTCGAGCACGATCCAGGTGACGAGCACCCGCTCGGCGAGATGCACGCGAACGTGCGGCTCCGTGGTGCGCGCGGTCACGTTCCAGTCGATCAGCCGCACGTCGTCACCCGGGACGTACGGGCGCACCTGCGCGAGCTCGGTGCCGCGCCCGAGCAGGGCCGAGCGGTGGTCGCCCGCAAGCAGCCCTTCGACGCGCCGGGCGATCGTGAGCTCGAGCGCCTTCAGCAGCGACTCGGGAAGCGGGCCCGGCCCGGGCCGTTCGGGCGTCGGCTCCGTCCCGAGCGCCTTGAGGACTCGGATCACGGGATCACGCCGCCGCGGGTCTCCCGAGCTCGAGGCGCGGCTGCTCGACCGCGGCGAGCACGGCGTCGAGGACGTCGTCGGCCGACCGCTCCTCCGCGAGCGCCTGGTACGTGAGCACGAGCCGGTGGCGCAACGCGTCCTTCGCGAGCGCGCGGATGTCGGCCGGGATCACGTAGTCGCGCCCATGGACGAGCGCGCGCGCGCGGGCGGCCTGGACGAGCGCGATCGGCCCGCGCGGGCTCGCGCCGTACGCGACCAGCCCCGTCACGTGGTCGAGCCCGTACGCCGCCGGCTCGCGGGTCGCCGCCGCGAGGCTGACCGAGTAGCTCACGAGGCCCGGATCGACGTAGACGCCCTTCACCGCCCGCTGGAGGTGCCGGAGCTCGTCGAGCGAGAGCACGCGGCGCACGTCGACGGGATCGTCGAGCGAGCGGTTCACGACCGTGAGCTCCTCGTCGCGCTCGGGGTAGCCCACGAGCACCTTGAGCATGAACCGGTCGACCTGCGCCTCGGGCAGCGGATACGTGCCCTCGGACTCGATCGGGTTCTGGGTCGCCATCACGAGGAACGGGTCCGGCACGAGGTGCGTGTCGTGCCCGATCGTGACCTGGTGCTCCTGCATGACCTCGAGCAGCGCGGACTGCACCTTCGCCGGGGCGCGGTTGATCTCGTCCGCGAGCAGGAAGTTGCAGAAGACGGGGCCGAGGTCGGTCTCGAAGCCCGCCTGGTCGGGCCGGTAGATCCGTGTGCCCACGAGGTCGGAGGGGACGAGGTCGGGCGTGAACTGGATCCGCTTGAACGTCCCGCCGAGCACCGCCGCCGTCGTCTTGATCGTCAGCGTCTTCGCGAGCCCGGGAACGCCCTCGATCAGGAGATGCCCGCCCGCGACGAGGCACACGAGCACCCGCTCGAGCATCTCGTCCTGCCCGGCGATCACGCGCTTGATCTCGACGAGCGCCTCCTCGAGGCGTGCGCGCGGCTTCGGCCCCCACCGCTCCCCCTGCGCGTCGGTCGGGGGCGGCGCCGCGGTCTCCTCGGGCGCCTTGGGCTCGCTCTCCGGTGCGGACATGTGGGCTCCTCGCGTCGACGTGGGACGGTGAGCGGGCCGACGGGCGGCGCGCCCGTGGGCCCGATGGTAGTCGGCCACCCCCAGACCGATGTTGCAGCCCCGTTACGTTTAGCATCGCGCGCGATGGACTTCCGCGACTCCGAGGGCGAGGCACGCTTCCGCGACGAGGTGCGCGCGTGGTTCGAAAACAATCTTCCGTTCGACGGCCCGGAGGTGCGCGCCTGGAGCCGCGCGTTGTACGAGGGGGGCTGGTCGGGGATCTCCTGGCCCGCGGAGTACGGCGGCCGCGGCCTCTCGCCGCGCTTCCAGGCGATCTACCTCGAGGAGGAGGCCCGCGCGGAGGCTCCGCCGCACATCGGGGTGATCGGGCTCGGGATGGCCGGGCCGACGATCATCTCCCGCGGCACCGAGGCGCAGAAGGCGCGCTACCTCCAGCCGCTGCTCGCCGCGGACGAGATCTGGTGCCAGGGGTTCTCGGAGCCGGGCGCCGGCTCGGATCTCGCCGGTGTCCGCACCTCCGCGCGCATCGACGGCGACCACTTCGTGGTCGACGGCCAGAAGGTCTGGTCCTCGTACGCGCACATCGCGGACTTCTGCATCCTCCTCACCCGCTCGGACCCCGCGTCGGAGCGCCACGACGGCCTCACGTACCTCATCGTGGACATGCGAAGCCCGGGCGTGGAGGTGCGCCCGCTCACGCAGATCACGGGCGAGGCCGAGTTCAACGAGATCTTCTTCCAGGGCGTCGAGGTGCCGGTCGAGAACGTGGTCGGCGAGATCGGCGACGGGTGGAGCGTCGCGATGACCACGCTCCTCCACGAGCGCGGCACGCTCGGCTTCGCGCTCGTCGCCCGGCTCGAGGTGCAGGTGCGCAAGCTGCTCGCGCTCGCGCAGGATCGCGGCGCGAGCCCCACGCAGCGCGACGCGATCGCACGTGAGTGGATCCAGCTCCAGGCGCTCCGCGTGACCGCATACCGCTCGCTCACCGCGCTCGAGCGCACCGGCGTCCCCGGCCCCGAGGGGTCGATCCTCAAGCTCCAGTGGTCGGAGGCGAACCAGCGTGTGACGAAGCTCGCGCTCGAGCTCCTCGGCGCCGACGCGCAGCTCCTGCCGCCGAACGCGCCCTACGGCGGCTACTGGACGGTCCAGCAGCTCAGAAGCCGCGGAAACACGATCGAGGCCGGTACGTCGGAGATCCTGCGGAGCATCGTCGCCGAGCGCGTGCTCGGCCTGCCGAGGTCCAGATAGCCGTGGACCTCGCTTTCACGCCGCTCCAGGACGAGCTCCGCGCCCAGGCGCGCAGCTTTCTCGACGCGACGCCCGAGCCGACCTGGCAGCAGCTCGCCGAGCTCGGCTGGACGGGCGCCTCCGTCGCCGAGGAGGACGGCGGCGCGGGCCTCACCTTCCTCGAGGAAGCGGTGCTCCACGAGGAGGCCGGGCGCGCCCTGCTCCATGCCCCGCTCTGGTCGACGTCGTGCCTCGTGCCGTTCCTCCCCGCCGAGGACCGTGCGGCGGTCGCCGCCGGTGAGGCGAGCTGGGCGGTCGCGCTCGGCCCGCTCGTGCCCGATCTCGACACCGCGACGAACGTCGCGATCGTCGGCGGGGACACGGTCTGGGAGCTCGTCGGGGCGGGGCGCGAGGTGCTCGCGACGAACGACGCGACCCGCCCGCTCGGCGTCGTCTCGGGCGGGGAGCCCGACCGTGCGCTCTGCTCGTCGGACGTGCTGCCCGCGCTGCGCACCCGCTCGCTCACGATCCTCGCGCTCGAAGCCGCGGCCGTCGGCGCCAGGGCGCTCGAGCTCGCGGTCGGGTACGTGAAGGACCGCACGCAGTTCGGCCGCCCGATCGGCTCCTACCAGGCCGTCTCACACCCGCTCGCGAGCTCGTACACCGAGCTCGAGCTGGCCCGGTCGCTCGCGTGGTGGGCGGCGTGGTGCGTCGCCGGCGACGAGCCGGACGCGGCGGTGGCCGCCGCCTCCGCACACGCCGAGGCGGCCGACGCGGCGGTGATCGCCTGCGAGCGCGCGATCCAGGCGCACGGCGGTATCGGCTTCACGTGGGAGCACGTGCTCCATCGGCTCTACAAGCGCGCACTCGGGATCCAGTCGTGGGAGGCGTCCTCGGCCCAGCTCCGGGCCGAGGTCGCGAGCCATCTGCTCGACCGGGGAGGGACGTGATGGAGGGGCTGATGATGGACTACCAGCTCAACGTGCCGGCGATCCTGCGCCGCGCCGACGAGCTCTACCGGGACCGCGAGATCGTCTCCCGGCTCCCCGACCGAAGCTGGCACCGCTACGGCTACGGCGACTTCGCCGCGCGGGCGAAGCGGCTCGCGGTCGCGCTCCGCTCGCTCGGGCTCGAGGACGGCGACCGCGTGGCGACGTTCATGTGGAACCACCACGAGCACCTCGAGACCTACGTCGGCGCTCCGGCCGGCGGCTTCGTCACGCACACGATGAACCTCCGCCTCCACCCCGACGACAACACGTACATCGCGACGCACGCCGGCGACCGCGTGCTCGTGGTCGACAAGGTGCTGTGGCCGCTGGCGGAGCAGTTCGTCCACCGGGTGGGGTTCGAGCACGTGCTCGCGGTCGGCGTGGGCGAGACGCCCGACGGCGCGCTCGACTTCGAGGAGCTCCTCTCCTCGGCCGACGAGAGCGCGTTCTCCTACCGCGATGTCGACGAGCGCCTCGCCGCCGCGATGTGCTTCACGAGCGGCACGACCGGCAAGCCGAAGGGCGTCGTGTACTCGCACCGGGCGATCGCGATCCACGCCCTCACCCAGGTGGCGCTGCTCGCGCTCAACCAGGGCGACACCGTGCTCCCCGTCGTCCCGATGTTCCACGCGAACGCGTGGTGCTTCCCGTTCAGCTGCACGCTCATCGGGGCGAAGCAGGTGTTCCCCGGCCCGCACCTCGACCCGGAGAGCCTCCTCGAGGCGTTCGAGACCGAGCGCGTGACGGTCTCCGCAGGCGTTCCGACGATCTGGCTCGGCATCCTCCAGGCGCTCGACGCGAAGCCGGACGGCTGGGACCTCTCGGCGATGCGCACGATGACCGTCGGCGGGTCGGCGCCGCCCCGCGCGATGATCGCGGCGTTCGGCGAGCGCCATGGTCTCGACATCTCGCACGGATGGGGGATGACCGAGATGAGCCCGATCGGGACCGTCTCGGGCGCGCCGGGCCAGGAGCTCGGGCTCGACAAGGCCGCCGCGTACGACAGGCGCGCCATGCAGGGCCCTCCGATCCCGTTCGTCGAGATCCGCGCCCGCGGCGCCGAGGGCCTCGTCCCATGGGACGGGCAGAGCATGGGCGAGCTCGAGGTGCGCGGCCCGTCGGTCTCGTCGTCCTACTACGAGGCACCGGAGGCGGCCGACCGGTGGACCGACGACGGGTGGTTCCGCACCGGCGACATCGTCACGATCCGGCCCGACGGGTACGTCGAGATCCAGGACCGGGCGAAGGACCTCGTGAAGTCGGGCGGCGAGTGGATCTCGACCGTCGCGCTCGAGAACGCGCTCATGGGCCACTCCGCGGTCGCCGAGGCCGCGGTGATCGCGGTCCCGGACGACAAGTGGGCCGAGCGGCCGCTCGCGGTCGTCGTGCTGCGGGACGGGGCGGCCGCGACACCCGACGAGCTGCGCGAGTTCCTCGCGCCGGACTTCGCGAAGTTCTGGCTGCCGGACCGCGTCGAGTTCGTCGACGAGATCCCGAAGACCGCCGTCGGCAAGTTCCGCAAGACCGCGCTCCGCGACCGTTTCTCGACCGCGGTCGCGACCGAGAAACGCTAGAAACCCCCCATGACGTACATCTCGACCGAGCGACGGGAAGCCGTGGCGCTCGTCACGATCGACAACCCGCCGATGAACGCGCTGTCGTCCGCGCTGCTCGAGGAGCTCGAGACGGAGATCGACGCGCTCGACGCGGACGAGGGCGTGCGCGCGATCGTGCTGCGCGGCGGCGGCGAGCGCGCGTTCGTGGCAGGGGCCGACATCAAGGAGTTCCCCACGCTGCGGGAGTCCGCCGGCGAGGGCGGCTCGGCGCGCGGCATCCAGAAGGTGGGCCACCGCATGGACGCGTCGCGCACGCCGTTCGTGGCGGCGATCCATGGCTACTGCCTCGGCGGCGGGCTTGAGCTCGCGATGTGCTGCGACATCCGGATCTGCTCGGACGACGCGACGCTCGGACAGCCGGAGATCCAGCTCGGCCTGATCCCGGGGGGCGGCGGCACCCAGCGCCTCCCGCGACTCGTCGGCCACGGCCGCGCGATGTACCTCAACCTGACCGGCAACTTCCTCGACGCGGAGACCGCGTACGCGTGGGGTCTCGTCGAGCAGGTCGTGCCGGCCGGGCAGCTGGACGAGGCGACGTTCGCGATCGCCGACCGGATCGCGGCACGTTCTCC
This sequence comes from Gaiella sp., assembly GCA_035706725.1. Taxonomy (GTDB): domain Bacteria; phylum Actinomycetota; class Thermoleophilia; order Gaiellales; family Gaiellaceae; genus Gaiella. The sequence goes on from DASSUT010000068.1 coordinate 11,052, forward strand.
CCACGCAGTCGCCGTGCTCCGCGAGCTCGCGCGCACGACGCGCGACCTCCCGCTCGAGGAGGGCCTGCGGCGCGAGGCGGACGCGTTCGTCCGCTGTCTGCGCTCCGAGGACGGCGCCGAGGGCGTGGCGGCATTCATCGAGAAGCGCCCGCCGACCTTCACGGGTCGCTAGACGATGAGGGCGGCAGTGCTCGACGAGGAGCGGCGTCTCGAGGTTCGCGAACTGCCGGAGCCGGTACCCGGCGACGGGCAGGAGCTCGTGCGGGTCCGCGCGGCGGGCGTCAGCTTCGCGGACGTCCTGATCCGCGAGGGGCGATATCCGCAGCCCCCGCCGCTCCCGCACGTGCCCGGCTCGGAGGTCGCCGGGGAGACCGAGGACGGCCGGCGCGTGATCGCGTTCGTCCGCGCGGGCGGCGGCGGCTACGCGGAGCTCGCGCTGGCGGAGCCGGACTGGCTGTTCGACCTGCCGGAGCGCGCGACCTTCGAGGAAGGCGCCGCGTTCCTGCTCTCGTACCTCACCGCCTGGATCCCACTCAGCCGGCAGGCGCCCGTGCGCGAAGGGTCTCGCGTGCTCGTCACGGCGGCCGCGGGCGGCGTCGGAACCGCCGGTGTGCAGGCGGCGCGGGCGCTCGGCGCCGAGGTCGTCGGCGCCGTCGGCTCCGAGGCGAAGCTCGGGGTCGTGCGCGAGCTCGGCGCGGAAGCGGTGACGTACGACGCGATCGAGGAGCTCGAGCCGTTCGACGTGATCCTCGACCAGGTCGGCGGCGACGTGTTCGCGGCGGCGCTCAGGCAGCTTCGCCCGCTCGGCGCCGTCGTCGCGGTCGGTTTCGCGGGCGGCGCCTGGCAGCCGCTCGATCCCGCGCTGCTCGTGGGCCGCAACGTCGCCGCGTGCGGCTTCTACCTCGGGCGGCTCATGAGGCTCCGCCCCGACGTCGTGCTCGCCGCGGCGAACGAGCTGCTCGGGCGCTGGGCGGACGGCGACATCGCTCCGGTCGTCGGCGCGACATTCCCGCTCGACGAGGTCGACGCGGCGCTGCGGCTCGTCGCCGACCGGCGCTCCACCGGCAAGGTCGTGCTCGTGCCGTGAAGACCGCGCTCGTCACCGGCGGCGCGTCCGGTATCGGCGCGGCGCTCGTCGCCCGGCTCCGCGCGGAGGGCTTCGACGTCGAGGTCCTCGACCTCACGACCGGCTTCGACGTCTCGGATCCGCACGCCTGGGAGGACGTCGAGGCCGTGGACGTCGCGTGTCTCAACGCGGGCGTCCTCGGCGGCCCCGCCGACCCGGCGGAGCTGACCGTGGAGGGGTACCGCCGCGCGACGGCAGTCAACCTCGACGGCGTCGTGCTCGGCGTCCGCCGCCTCGCACGGGTGATGGAAGACGGTGGGCGGATCCTGTGCACGGCGTCGCTCGCGGGTCTCACGGCGGTTCCCGACGACCCGGTTTACGCGGCGACGAAGCACGCGGTCGTCGGCTTCGTCCGCAGTGCGGCGCCCGCGCTCGCGGAGCGCGGGATCTCGATCAACGCGCTCTGCCCGGGCTTCGCGGACACCCCGATGGTCGCGGGGACGGCGCGCGCAGCGCTCGAGCAGGCGGGGTTCCCGCTGCTCGGCGCGGACGAGGTCGCGGACGCGGCGTGGGTCGCGCTCACCTCCCGCGAGACGGGCCACGCGTGGGTCGTCCAGCCGGGCCGCGCGCCGGTCGACTTCCGCTTTCCGAGCATCCCCGGGCCGCGCACCGCCGACCAGCAGCAGGTGGGGATGCCGCCCTCGCTCTCCGTCAGCTGAGCTGCCAACTGACGGGCAGCGTGAGCACGCCGGCGAAGGGCGGCAGGCCGAGGGCCGCGAACGCGCCGGCGAGCAGCGGATGGTCGCCGAGCGCCACGGAGGCCGCGGTCGGCTGCTCGCTCGACCGGGGCGGGCGCATCCGGCTCAGAAGCGTCATGTGCGGGAGCGTGCGCACGTCGGCGTCGTCGCGCCTCAGCCCTGCCCGCTCGCACGCGAGCCCGACGGCGTCCTCGAGCCCGCCGAGCCGGTCGACGAGACCGTGCGCGAGCGCGTCGGCGCCGGTCCACACGCGTCCCCGCGCGACGCTGCGCAGGGCCTCGACGTCCATCCCGCGGTCGGACGCCGCCTTCTCCGTGAAGTCCTCGTAGACCCGGTCGAGCCATTCCTCGAGCCGCGCCCATTCCTCGTCGGTGAACGGGCGCTGCGTCGAGAACATCTCGGCGTGGGCGCCCACGGCCTCGCTGTCGACCCTGACGCCGACCCGCGCGAGCGCGTCCCGGACGACCTGCTTGCCCGCGAGGACGCCGATCGATCCCGTCAGCGTGCCGGGGCTCGCGACGATCGCGTCGGACGGCATCGCGACGTAGTACCCGCCCGAGGCGGCGACCGTGCCCATCGAGGCGACCACCGGACGGCCCGTGTCGCGGAGTGCGAGCACCTCCCGGCGGATCGCGTCGCTCGCCACGTACGACCCGCCGCCGCTGTCGACGCGGAGGACGACGGCCTTGACCGACTGGTCCCGCCCGGCCGCACGCAGCGTCGCCCCGAGCGTGTCCGAGCCGACGCTCGAGCCGGGCCACGGGGATGCGCCCGCCCGGCCCAGGTGGATCGGGCCCGACGCGCGGACGACCGCCACCGCGGGACGCCGCCGTCCGGTCACCGCGTGCGTCAGAGCCGCCCGGCGCTCCCGGCCACGGCCGTAGCGGTCGAGGTACAGGAGCCGGGCGTCGCCGACGCGCCTCTGGAGCGCCGAGAGCACCTCGTCGCGGTACCCGAGGCGGTCGACCAGCGCTGCGTCGAGCGCTTCGGGCGCGGTGAGCGGAGCCCGCTCGACGATCGCCCTGAGCGACTCCGGGTCGAGGCCCCGGGCGGCGGCCACGTCCGAGACGATCGTCTCCGTGGCCGACTCCGCGAGCCTGCGCGCCATCTCGCGTCCGGCGTCGGTCATGGTCGAGCGGAGGAACGTGTCGGCCGCGGTCTTGTACTCGTAGCGCTGCGAGAGCTGCGGGTCGACGCCGAGCCGGTCGAGCGCGTCGCGGAGGAAGACCGCGCGGGCCGCGATGCCGGTCAATCCGACGTTGCCGCTCGGCTGGAGCCAGATCTCCTCGAACGCGGTCGCGAGGTGGTAGCCGACGTTGCCCGCGCTCAGCTCGCCGAAGGTCTCCGTCCAGGCCACGGTTGGCTTGCCGGACGCGCGGAACCGCAGCACCGCGTCGCGGAGCTCCGAGGAGTGCGCCAGGCTGATCGGGCGCTGGCCGACGTGGGCGACGAGCCCGGCGGCATGCCTGTCGTCCGCGGCGCGCCCGAGCGCGGCGACGAGCGCGTGCAGGACGGGGACGTGCCGCACGCCGAACGCCCGTGCCGGTCCCGCCGGAGGTGCCTCGAGGACGCCGCGCGACAGGTCGAGCTCGAGAAGAAGGGGCTCTGAGCGACGACGGGCCACCGCCGTCAGGTTACGAGAACGTCCACCCCTCGCCGCGCGAGTACGAGCGGAGAATGCGACGCGCGACGACCATGCGGTGCACCTCGTCAGGCCCGTCGTAGATCCGCGCCCCGCGCGCCATGAGCGCCATCACGGCGAGCGGCGTCTCGTCGGTCAAGCCGCGCGCGCCGTGTACCTGGATCGCGCGGTCGATCACGTCGCACAAGACACGGGCAGCGTAGAACTTGAGCAGCGAGACCTCGACGCGTGCCTCGGAGCCCTCGTCGATCTTCCGTGCGGCGTCCATCGTGAGCAGGCGGCACGCCTGGATCTCCGCCGCGGAGTCCGCCACCCAGTTCTGAACGGTCTGCTTGTCCGCGAGCGGACCGCCGAACGCCTCCCGCTCGTTCGCGTACCGGCACATGAGCTCGAACGCCCGCTGCATCTGCCCGAGCCAGCGCATCACGTGGTGGATCCGGCCCGGGCCGAGCCGCTTCTGCGCGAGCAGGAACGCGTCCCCCTCCCCGCCGAGCGTGTTCGCGACCGGGACCCGGACGGCGGTGTAGGTGACCTCGCAGTGGGTGCTCCAGCCGCGTCCCGTGTGGCCCAGCACCGGGACCGGGCGCACGACCTCGACGCCGGGCGTGTCGGCGGGGACGACGATCATCGTCCCGCGGCGGTGCGGCTCGGCCTCGGGGTCCGTGACCGCGAACACGATCGCAAAGCCCGCGCCGTCGGCGCCGCTCGAGAACCACTTGTGCCCGTCGATCACCCACTCCTCGCCGTCCCGCACGGCGCGCGTCCGAAGCGTCGTCGGGTCCGAGCCGGAGACCTCGGGCTCGGTCATCGAGAAGAACGAGCGAACGTCGCCCGCGACGAGCGGTCGCAGAAAGCGCTCCTTCTGCTCGTCGGTGCCGAACAGGTGGAGGATCTCGGCATTGCCCGCGTCGGGCGCCTGGCAGCCGAAGACGAGCTGCGCGTACGCCGAGCGGCCGATCTCCTCGTTGAGGCACGCGTAGTAGAGGAACCCGAGCCCCGTCCCGCCTGCCTCCGGCGGCACGTGCGGCGCCCAGAGCCCTGCCTCGCGGGCTCGGCCCCGGAGCTCGTCGAGGAGCGCGAGCGCGGCATCGTCCTCGCGCCCGATCGCCGCCTCGTTCGGACAGACGTGCTCCTCCATGAACGCGCGATAGCGCGAGCGTGCCTCGAGGTACTCCGCGGGAAAGAGAGGGCTCGTCACCCGAGTAGGATCGCCGGGTGCGCCTCGGGCTGCAACTCGGGTACGACGACCCGCTCTTCTGGGCCGGGCTCGCCGAGGAGGCGGAGCGCTGCGGCTTCCACTCCGTCTGGACGTCGGAGGCGTACGGCTCGGACGCGGTGTCGCCACTCGCCTGGGTGGGCGCGAGGACGGAGAGGATCCTGCTCGGCACCGCGATCATGCAGATGCCGGCGCGCTCGCCGGCCACGACCGCGGCCACGGTCGCGACTCTCGACCTCCTCTCGGGCGGACGGGTGCTGCTCGGCCTCGGCACCTCCGGGCCGCAGGTCGCCGAGGGCTGGCACGGCCAGGCTTGGGGGAAGCCGCTCACGCGGACGCGCGAGTACGTCGCGATCGTCCGCGCGATCCTGCGCCGCGACGCGCCACTCGAGCACCACGGTGAGCACTACGACGTGCCGTACTCCGGCACGGACGCGACCGGGCTCGGGAAGCCGCTCAAGCTGATCGTCCACCCGCCGCGGGCGGACGTGCCGATCTACCTCGCGGCGATCGGGCCGAAGAACGTCGCGCTCGCCGCCGAGATCGCGGACGGCTGGCTCCCGATCTTCTTCTCGCCCGAGCGCTTCGCCGAGACCCACGGGCCCATGCTCGAGGAGGGATTCGCGCGCCGCGGCGGCAGGCCCGACCGCTGGGACCTCGCAGCGCACGTCCCGGTCGTCGTCACCGACGACGTCGGTGCCGGGCGGGACTTCCTCAAGCCGCTGCTCGCCCTGTACGTCGGCGGCATGGGTGCGAAGGGGCAGAACTTCTACACGCGCCTCGCGTCGCGCTACGGGTACGAGGAGGCCGCGGGCACGATCCAGGACCTGTACCTCGCGGGCAAGAAGAACGACGCAATCGCGGCCGTGCCCGACGCGCTCGTGGACGAGGTCGCGCTCGTCGGCGACCGCGCGCGGATCGCCGACCGGCTCGCGGCGTTCCGCCAGTGCGGCGTGGGGACGCTGATCCTCCAGGCGCGCCAGCCCGAGGCACTCAGGCTGCTCGCCGACCTCGTGTGAGCACGAGCGCCGCGACGGGGCCCGCGGTCGAGATCGACGGCCTCCGCGTCGTGCGCGGCGACCGAGCCGTGCTCGACTGCCTCACGCTCCGCCTCTCCGCGGGCCGGGTGATCGGCCTCCTCGGCCCCTCGGGCTCGGGCAAGTCGACGCTCATGCGGTCGATCGTCGGCGTCCAGGTCGTCGAGTGCGGCACGATCCGCGTGCTCGGCCTGGACGCCGGCAGCACGCCCCTGCGGGCTCGCGTCGCGTACGCGACGCAGGCCGCGTCCGTCTACGACGACCTCGATGCGCGCGCGAACCTCCGCTACTTCGCGGCCGTGCTCGGTGCGCCCGCAGGCGACGTCGACCGCGTCCTCCGAGAGGTCGACCTCTCGGACGACTCCGGGCGTCCGGTGGGACGGCTCTCGGGCGGCCAGCGCTCCCGCGTCTCGCTCGCAGTCGCCCTGCTCGGCCGGCCGGAGCTGCTCGTGCTCGACGAGCCGACGGTCGGCCTCGACCCCGTCCTGCGGGCCGACCTCTGGAACCTCTTCCACCGGCTCGCCCGCGCGGGTCGCACGCTCCTCGTCTCGAGCCACGTGATGGACGAGGCGACGCGCTGCGACGAGCTCGTGCTCATGCGCGAGGGCGCGATCATCGCGCACGACTCCCTCGACGAGCTGCTCTCGCGGACGGGCACCTCGGACGTCGAGGGGGCATTCCTCGCGCTGGTCGGCAGCCGGGAGCCGGCGCCGGTATGAGCGCCGCGCGGACGGCCGCCACCGCTCGCCGTGTCCTCGAGCAGCTCCGGCGGGATCCCCGCACCGTCGGGCTGATGCTCGTGGTCCCGCTCGTGCTCCTGTGGCTGCTCGAGCTCGTGTTCCACGAGCAGCCCTCGACGTTCGACCGGATCGGCCCCGCGCTCCTCGCGCTCTTCCCGTTCGTCGTGATGTTCCTCGTGACATCGGTGACCACCCTGCGGGAACGGACGTCGGGCACGCTCGAGCGGCTGCTCTCGATGCCGCTCGGGCGGCTCGATCTGCTTGTCGGCTACCTCGTCGCCTTCGGCCTGGTTGCCGTCGTCCAGGCCGCGCTCGCGTCCGCGCTGATGCTCGGAGCCCTCGACCTCGACGTCGCGGGGCCCGTGTGGCTGCTCGTGGTCGTCGCGGTCGTCGACGCGGTCCTCGGCTGCGCGCTCGGGCTGTTCGTCAGCGCCTTCGCGCGGACCGAGTTCCAGGCGGTGCAGTTCATGCCCGCGATCGTGCTGCCCCAGTTCCTCCTGTGCGGCCTGCTCGTCCCGCGCGACCAGATGGGAGCGGTGCTGGAGTGGATCTCGTGGGCGCTGCCGCTGACCTACGCGGTCGACGCCATGCAGCGCATCACCGTCGACGCGACCGTCTCGGCGCGCGCGGTGATCGACATCGCGGTCATCACCGCTGCCATCGGCCTCTCCGTGGCACTCGGCGCCGCGACGCTGCGCAGGAGGACGGCGTGAGACGGCGGCTCTACCTCATGCGCCACGGCGCGGTGTCCTACGTCGACGAGTCCGGCCGCCTCGTCCCGCCCGACGACGTCCCGCTGACGGCCGTTGGCCGAGAGCAGGCGGAGGCGGCGCGCGCGCTGCTCGCGGACGTCGAGCTCGACCGGGTGATCGCGAGCGGCCTGCCGCGCGCGCTCGAGACGGCCGCGCTCGTCGCGCCCGGCA
>DASSUT010000069.1:0-4140 GCA_035706725.1 Gaiella sp.
CGCGGCGCGCAGCCCCTCTGTCAGGCAGAACCCCAGCGCGAGCTCCTCGTCGTGCCCCGGAGTCCGCATCGTCACCGCCACCGGACGCCCCTCGACGCGAATCTCGAGCGGCTCCTCGACCGCGAGCCTGTCGCCCTCCGAGGAGCCGTCGGGAAGCCTCGTCACCCGCACTCGCGCGGTCGAGTGCGGCGGTGCGTCCATGCGTGCAGCGTAGTGACCTCGTCCCGGCCCGGAGACCGCCGGCGCCCGTGCTCGACGGGCGCCGGCGGCTTCCCGGTCAGGCCGAGAGCAGGAGCTGCGCCTCGGCGACGAGCTGCGCCGAGGCGGCCGGGCCGACGCTCTGCGGGGTCTTGTCCCGGGTCTGGTCGACGAACGCCTGCAGCTGCGAGCGGTACGCGGTGCGGTTCCCCTGCGCGAGCTTCGCCGCGGCCTGGTCGAGGTGGCCGCGCAGCTGCCCGGCGGTCTTCGTGTCGACGAGCCCCTGTTGCTCGTAGTAGTCGAGCAACGCCTGGAGCTGCGCCAGCGTCGCCGGCAGGTCGTACCGGGCGACGAGCGGGTCGTGGTCGGAGGCGCCGCGCGGGCCGTCGCCCGCGAAGTCCGCGGGCCAGTCCGCGTTCACGTGCGCGACCCGGACGCGCTCGAGCTCGTCGCCGAGGCGGGGCGTGACGAACTGGTGGTCGAGCGTCTGCGCCTGCCCCTCGAACACGTACGTGTACGCCGACGCCGGCACCTCGGCGACGAGCGTGTCGAAGAGGTTCTCGAGGCCGAGGTCGTACAGCGGCGCGAGCTGGTCGCTCGCCGGGACGAGCGGGTCGTCGGGCCGCGGGAACACGTTCAGGTCACCGCCCGCGTCGACCCGGGCGCCCGATTCGGCGGCCTGGAGCGCCGCGACGATCGCGGCGAGGTAGCCCGCCTGCTCCGTCCGCTGCCCCACCCGCGTGTCCGGGCCCGACGAGAAGTGGTTCGAGATCGCGTAGAGGTCGACCCACGCCCCGAGTCCGACCCCGTTGCGCCACACGCGGAAGTGCCCGACCTGCGGGGCGCGCGTGTAGACGTTCGACCCGTCGACGCCGGTGGACGTGTCGACGTCGGAAGGCAGATCGGCGTTCAGCGCCTTCGGGTTGGAGACGTCGGCGTTGTAGGGCAGCGCGTCGCCCCGATACGAGACGCCGGGCGTCGAGCCGAGCACGGGGTCGTTCGCAGCGACCGGCAGGAGCTCGACCCGGTCTGTGCGGTAGAGGAACGCCGCGACGATGCCGCGGTCGTCCGCCCCGTCGCGGTCGTAGGCCGCGTCGTACGCGGGGCCGCCGAGGGCGGCGATCCGCAGCGCGAGCTCCTGCAGCGTGTCCGGCCTGCCGTCGGCGTTGTCCGTCGCGCCGCACTGGAGCTCGCCTCCGGAGACCGTGCAGAGGTCCTGGTCCTCGGCCTCCTGCACGAGCAGGATGTCCGGGGCGTGCAGGTCGTTGGCGACCTCGGATGCGAGAGCGCCGAGGTGCTCTTCGTACGCCGCGGCGCTCTCGGGGACGTAGTCGAACGGCGGCGAGACGCCGGGGCAGCCGGCGTTCCCCGCGAAGTCGCAGCCGTCGAACGGGTCGTCGCGGTAGTCGTAGAGGTTCTCGACGTTGAAGTTCGCGATCGAGTACGCGCCTCCCCGGTCGAACGCGGCGGGCGGCTCGTTCGCAGACGGATCGGCACCCGCGGAGAGCTCCGGCTGCTCCGCCGGGTTGATGCGGTACTTGTCGAACGAGAAGTCCACGCCACCGACGACCGCCGCGCCGAGGGTGTCGAACACCCGGGCCGGCTCGAGCAGCGTCAGGCTGTCTCCGGCGGTCGCCTTGACGCCGAGCGGGCCGAGCAGGATCCGGTAGCCGTTCCCGTCGTCGACGAGCCCCGGCACGTTGTCGAGCGGATGGGCGTCGCGGAAGGCACGCCGAGCATACGGGTTGCTCCGCTGCGCGACCGCGGAGTCGCCGCGGATCAGCCATACCTCGCTGTCTGCGGTGGACGCGAACACGTCGCGCCCACCCGTGACGATCGCCCCGGCGGGCACGCGTCCTCGCATGCCCTCACGGCGCTCCCAGTAGCGACCCGCGTCGGCGAGATCGTCGGGGGGATCGGCGTCGAAGGCCGGCGCGACGGCGTCCACGTCGAGCAGGGGGTTGACCACCTCGACGAGCGACGCGCTCGACAACTCGGTGAACGAGAAGAACTCCGAGACCCGCGCCTGGAGGATCACCTCGTCGCCGACGCGCGGCACGTAGCCGCCGATCAGCGACGTGAAGCGCCCCAGGAAGACGAAGATCCCGTCCGAGGTGGTCGGGTCGTCGTCCGACCGCGTGAGCGTGTCCTGCAGGAAGAACCCGTTCTGGAGATCGCCGTTCGAGGCGCGCGCGAGCGTCTTCTGCGTGATCACCCCGCGCACGAAGTACTGCGTGCTCGACGCGCTGTTGCCCGTCGGCGGCGCGAGCGGCGAGCGGAACGTCGGCCCGTCCGCGAGGTCGGAAACCGGGCCCTGGACGTCCGCGACCCGCAGGACCTGCTGCACGTTCACGGTCGTCGTACAGGACCCGGTCTGCGGCGTCGCGTCGTCGTTCGCCGCGTCGATCTCGACCGTGTACGACCCCGTCGGGACGTTGTCGTCGACGGTCAGCGTCCCGGTGGCGGTGCCGCCGTCGGCCGCAGCCGGCGTGACCCCCGTCAGGGAGATCGAGCCCGACGCGGGCGTCGGCGTGACGGACCCGAGCGCCAGCGAGGTGACCGTGCCGTCGGCGTCGGCGGCGGACACCGTCGCGGTGGCGCCGGTTCCCTCGACGGCCGACACCGACGGCGGGCACGTCACGACGACCCCGTTGTGGGCGCCGAGCCCTGCGAACGTGTTCGTCGCGAAGCCGTCCCATTCCACCGCCGGGTCGAACGCATCGGAGCCGTTCGTGTCGCCGGCGACGATCGCCGGCTTGCGGCGCAGCGTGTTGTCGGCGGTGCTCGTGAGACCGGTGCCCCACTCCGTTCCGGGGTCGAAGCCGACCTGGCCGATCACGTCGAGCACCGTCGTGCCCTTGCGCAGCACGACCGCGTCGTCGCCGTTGAACCAGCCGGCGCCGTTCGTCTGGTCGGCGACCGCGAGGATCGCCGGATCGGCGCTCGACTGCGCGAGCACGAAGACGTCGCCCGTCGCGACCGTGCCGGCGAGGTTGATCGTCAGGCCCGCGCTCGCGGAGCCGTTGAAGAACATCTGGACGTTGTACGATCCCGCGGCCAGGTCGACCGGCGCACCCGTGCCGTTGTAGATCTCGAGCGCCTTGTTGTTCGACGACCCTTCCACGTACTCCGAGAAGAAGAGGTCGGACGGGGCGGCGGCAGCGCCCTGCGCGCCCGCGAGGGCGCAGACGAGCAGGACGACGGCAAGAGCGAGACGGCGTCGCATCGAGTGTTCTCCCCTTTGTGTGGCTGTCGAACGGCAGGGCGATGCTAAACCACGGGGGGCGAGGATGGAGCCACGCCCCGGCCGAGCTATTCGACGGTGACGGTCTTCGCGAGGTTCCGCGGTTGGTCGACGTTGAGGCCGCGGAGCCGCGCGATGCGGTAGGCGAGGAGCTGGAGCGGCACGACAGCAAGCACGGCCGAGAGGAAGGCGGGCGCCTTCGGGACGAAGATCACGTCGTCGGCGTGGTGCTGGATGTCCTCGTTCCCGTCCGAGGCGACCGCGATCACGTGCGCGCCGCGCGCCCGCACCTCCTGGATATTGGAGACGAGCTTGTCGTAGACCTGCTCCATCCGCGTCGCGACCACGACGACGGGGGTGTTCTCGTCGAGGAGCGCGATCGGCCCGTGCTTCATCTCGCCCGCCGAGTACGCCTCGGTCGGGATGTACGAGATCTCCTTGAGCTTCAGCGCGCCTTCGAGCGCGACCGGGAGGCCGATGTTGCGCCCGAGGTAGAGGAAGAACGGGCGATCGTGGAAGCGGCGGGCGATCTCGTCGATCGGGTGGTCGCCCTCGAGGAACTGCCTGATCTTGTCGGGCAACGAGTAGACCGCGTTCACGATGTACTCGAGCTCGCCGGGCGCCATCGTCTCGCGCACCTGCGCGAGCTTGAGCGCGACGAGGAACAGCAGGCTGAGCTGCGCGGTGAACGTCTTCGA
>DASSUT010000070.1:0-7054 GCA_035706725.1 Gaiella sp.
GCGAGCCGCATCGTCGTCTGAGACGAGAAGCGCAGCTTGCGGCTCGCCTCCTGCTGGAGCGTCGACGTGCGGAACGGCGCCGCGGGCCGGCGGGTGTACGGCTTCTCGTCGACGGCGTCGACCGTGAACGGCCGCCCCTCGAGCCCGTCGGCGAGCGCCCGGGCGCGGCCCTCGTCGAGCACGACGACGTCAGGCGAGGTGGGGTGTCCGTCCGCGCCGAAGTCCCGGCCTTGTGCGACGCGACGCGCGTCGACCGCGACGACGCGCGCGTCGAACGTCCCCGGCTCGAACGTCCCGACGACGTCCCAGTAGCGCGCGGCCACGAAGCGCATCCGCTCCCGCTCGCGGTCGACCACCAGCCGGGTCGCGACGGACTGGACGCGGCCCGCCGAGAGCCGCGGCATGACCTTCTTCCACAGCACGGGCGAGACCTCGAACCCGTAGAGGCGGTCGAGGATGCGCCGCGTCTCCTGCGCGTCCACGAGGCGCTCGTCGATGTCCCGCGTGTCGAGGAGCGCGCGCTCGATCGCGTCCTTCGTGATCTCGTGGAAGACCATGCGGCGGACGGGCACCTTGGGCTTCAGCACCTCGCGGAGATGCCATGCGATCGCCTCGCCCTCCCGGTCCTCGTCGGTCGCGAGCAGGAGCTCGTCGGACGAGGCGAGCTTCTTGCGGAGGTCGGAGACCACGCGCTTCTTGTCCTCGTCGACGACGTAGAGCGGCTCGAACCCGTGCTCGACGTCGACACCGAGCGTCCCGAAGCGCGGCTTGTCGGCCTTCTTCACGTCCGACGCGCGGCGCGGCAGGTCGCGGATGTGGCCGACGCTGGACTCCACGACGAAGTCGCGGCCCAGGTAGCCGGCGATCGTGCGCGCCTTGGCGGGGGATTCGACGATGACGAGACGTGGCATGGACGTGACAGCGTAACGACCGGATTCGGCGCCGCTTCGCCTCGGGCGGTGCGTATCCTGCGCGCCGATGCCGCGCCCGCCGAGGCCCAGCGTGCTGTACCTCGCGATAGGCGCGGTGTCGTGGCCGGTGCTGCGGTTCGTCTATCGCCTGCGCTCGACCGGGCGCGAGCACGTCCCCGACGGCGGATGTGTGCTCGCAGCGAACCACGCGTCGAACGTCGATCCGTGGCCGCTCGGGATCCCGCTCTTCCCACGCCGGTACCTCCGCTTCATGGCCAAGAAGGAGCTGTTCTGGCCGCCGCTCGGGTGGATCGTCCGTGGCGGGGGAGGCTTCCGGGTCGACCGCGGGGCCGCCGACCTGCAGGCTCTCGCGACTGCGGTCGCGCTGTGTCGCGCGGGGCACGCGGTCGTGATGTTCCCCGAGGGAACACGGCGCGCGAAAGGAGTCCGAAAGACCAGGGCGCCCCGGTGGCACACGGGCGCCGCGCGCATCGCGCTCGAGGCCGGCGTCCCGCTCGTCCCCGCGGGGATCGCAGGCACCGATCGCCTGCGGTCGTTCGCGCCGCTTCGCGTCGCGTACGGGCCGCCGATCCCGGTCGACGACCTCGCCGGTCGCGAGCGAGGCGACGCCGCGCGCGTCGCGACCGAGCGGCTTCGCGATGCGATCACGGAGCTCGAGCACTCCCTCGGTGTCCGACTCCACTCGGACGCCTCCTCGGGCGGCCCGCCGGCGCCGGAGGTGCCGGACTGACGTCCGACACGGAGACCCGGCCGCTCCTCGTCGTCGACGGCGACTCGTTCGCGCACCGCGCGTTCCATGCGCTCCCGCGGTCGATCCGCCGCTCCGACGGGAACGCAGGGAACCTCCTCACGGGGCTCGTCTCCATGCTGCTGCGCCTCTGGGCGGCCGAGCGTCCACGCGCCGTCTTCGTCGGCTGGGACACGCTGTTCGTCCCCACGTACCGTCACGAGGCGCTGCCCGGGTACCAGGCAGGACGCGAGTTCGACCCCGAGCTGCTGGAACAGCTCGACCTCGCCCCGGGCCTGCTCGAGGCCGCGGGGGTCGCGTGCGCGAAGGCGCCGGGGTACGAGGCGGACGACTTCTTGGCTGCCGCGGTGGCGGCGGAACGGCGGGCGGGCGGCACGTCGCTCGTCGCGACCTCCGACCGGGACGCGTTCCAGCTCGCCGCGGACGACGTCACGATCCTCCAGCCCGTGCGGGGCGTGAGCGAGCTCGCGCGCATCGGCCCGGCCGAGGTCAGGGAGCGCTACGGCGTCGAGCCCTCCCAGGTGCCGGACTTCATCGCGCTCCGCGGCGACCCGTCCGACAAGATCCCGGGCGCTCGCGGCGTCGGTGCGAAGACCGCCGCGTCGCTCCTCGGCGAGCACGAAAGCCTCGAGGCGCTCCTCGCCGCCGGGCGGTTCTCGCAGGAGGCGGAGGCGCTGAGGACGTACAGGCGCGTCGCGACGCTCGACGCGACCGCACCGTTGCCCCCGCTTCCGGACCGTCAGCCCGACTGGCGCGCGGGCGCAGCCGCCGCGGACGCGCTCGGCCTCGGGCGTCTCGCCGGGCGCCTCGAGGAGGCCGCATCGACCTGATCTCCCATCCGGCGCTGGCGCGGCTCCACCCGATGCGGAGCCACCACCACCCGGACAACGAGGAGCGGATCGCGGTCCTCCTCGACGCGCTGGGCGGCGCGCGCGAAGGCACGCCGGCGACGTACGAGCAGGTCGAGCGCGTGCACGACGCTCGATACCTGGAGACGCTCGCGTCGCTCGACCGCGAGACGTGGCTCGACGGCGACACGATCGGCGGCCCCACCTCGCTCGAGGCCGCCATGCTCGCCGCCGGCTGTGCAATCGCGGCGGCCGAGCGCGAAGCGTTCGCGCTCGTCCGCCCCCCGGGGCACCACGCGCTCCCCGACCGCGCGATGGGGTTCTGCCTCCTCGACAACGTCGCGGTCGCCGCGCGTCACGCGCAGGACACGCTCGGGCTCGGGCGGATCGCGATCGTCGACTGGGACGTCCACCACGGGAACGGCACCGAGGCGATCTTCCGCGCCGACGACTCCGTGCTGTTCGTCTCGCTCCACCAGTGGCCGTTCTACCCCGGCACAGGGGGTCCCGGCACGAGCGACGACACGACGCTGAACATCCCGCTCCACGCCGGGGCGGGTAACGACGAGTACGCGGCCGCGTTCTCCGAGCTCGTCGAGCCCACCGTGCGCGCGTTCGACCCCGAGCTCCTGCTCGTCTCTGCGGGCTTCGACGCGCACGAGGACGATCCGCTCGCTCACATGCGGCTCACCGCCGACGGCTTCACGGAGCTCGCGCGCCGCGTCTCGCAGCTCGCGCCCCGCGTCGCTGCCGTGCTGGAGGGCGGCTACAACCTCGTCACGCTGCCCTGGCTCGTCGAGGCGGCGCTGCTCGGGTTCCAGGCGGGATGACACAGGGCTCGAGGCAGACCGTGCGGGAGGTGGAGACCCCGCTCGGGCCGGCCCGCGTGCACCGGCACGCAGCCGAGGGCCCGCGCGCGCTGCTCGTGTTGGGCCACGGCGCCGGAGGAGGGGTCGGCGCCCCGGATCTCGTCGCAGCCGGTGAGGCGGCTGTCGCCGAAGGAGTCGCGGTCGCGCTCGTCGAGCAGCCGTACCGCGTGGCCGGCCGCCGGAGCCCTCCCCCGGCCACCCAGCTCGACGCGGCCTGGAGCGTCGTGGTCGACACGGTTCGGGACGACGAGCCCGCGGGCCTGCCGCTCGTCGTCGGCGGGCGATCCTCCGGTGCCCGCGTCGCGTGCCGCACGGCCGAGGCGCTGGGCGCGGCCGCCGTGTTGTGCCTCGCGTTCCCGCTCGTGCCGCCGCCGCGCCGCAACGGGACGGCGTCGGCGAGCCGCCTCCCGGAGCTCGAGGCGGTCTCCGTGCCGGTGCTCGTCGTGCAGGGAGCCCGCGATCGCTTCGGCATGCCGCCCGCGGGGGCGCTGCGCACGGTCGTCGCGGTGCCGGGCGACCACGGCCTGCGATCGGCGCGCGCGGAGGTCGGCGCCGCGGTGCGCGGCTGGCTCCGGGAGGTGGTCTAGTGGTCTCTCCGGGAAATCCGACCACGCTTCGCGCGGCTGCAAACGCTTCGCATGCCGTCGTCCTCGGTCGCCCCGATACCTTCGGGTATCGGGGGGCCCCCTGCGTCCTAGGCCTGCTCGGTTTTCGCCGACGAAGGGGGGTATCCGCTACCGCGTTGCGGAGGCGGCCCGGCGTTGCGTCGCGATGAAGTCGCGGTACCAGTGGTAGCTCTGCTTCGGCACGCGCTCGAGCGTCCCGTAGTCGACGTAGACGAGACCGAAGCGCGGCCCGTACCCCCGGGCCCACTCGAAGTTGTCGAGCAGCGACCACACGAAGTACCCGTCGACCCGCACGCCGTCCTCGACCGCCCGTCCGACCGCGTCGAGATGGCGCTCGAGGTACGAGGTGCGGTCGGGATCGTCCACGGTCCCGTTCCGCCGGACGTCCCCGAACGCCGCGCCGTTCTCGGTCACGTAGAGCGGCGGCAGGTCGTAGTCGTCCCGCAGGCGGAGGAGGAGCTCGTGGAGCCCCTCCGGGTAGACCTCCCAGCCGACCGACGTGTGCTCCCCGTCGGGCACCTCGACCACGACCGGGCCCAATCCGTTGGGCCCCGCCCGCACGACATGGCGGCGGTAGTAGTTCACGCCGAGGAAGTCGAGCGGCGCCGCGATCGAGTCGAGATCTCCGTCGAGCACAGGAGGGAGGATCCGCTCGAAGCGGCGCTCCATGTCCTCTGGATACGAGCCGCGCAGCACCGGGTCGAGGATCCAGCGATTGCGGAACCCGTCCTCCTCGCGCGCCGCGGCGACGTCGGCAGGGGACCCCGTCAGGGGGTGGATGGGGATCACGTCGATCGTGATCCCGACCTGCGCGAGCGGCCGCTCCCGCCGGATCACCTCGACCGCGCGGCCGTGCGAGAGCAGCACGTGATGAGCTGCCGCAAGCGCGTCGCGGTCGCTCCGGCGGCCCGGAGCATGCTCGCCGCGCCCGTAGCCGAGCCACGAGACCACCCACGGCTCGTTGTGCGTGATCCAGCGCGAGACGCGGTCGCCGAGGCGGGAGACCACGACCTCCACGTACTCCGCGAACGCGTCCACGGTCTCTCGTGCAGGCCATCCGCCGCGGTCCTCGAGCGCCTGCGGGAGGTCCCAGTGGTAGAGCGTGACGAACGGCGCGACGCCCGCGGCGAGCAGCTCGTCGACGAGGCGGTCGTAGAAGTCGAGGCCGGCCGCGTTGACGGCGCCGCGGCCGTCGGGCAGCACGCGCGGCCAGGCGATGGAGAAGCGGTACGCGTCGAGTCCGAGCTCTCGCATCAACGCGACGTCTTCCCGGAAGCGGTGGTACGAGTCGCACGCGACGAGCCCGGTGTCGCCGTTCACGATGCGGCCGGGCAGTGCCGTGAACCGGTCCCAGATGGACTCGCCGCGCCCGTCCTCGTGCGCGGCGCCCTCGGTCTGGTAGGCGGCGGTCGCCGCTCCGAAGACGAACCCCGGCGGGAAGCGACGAAGTCTCGGTGTCGGTGTACTCTCCATATGCTGAACCGGTCAAGGAGATCATACGTCTCAAGTCGCCCGTAGCCAAGTGGAACCGAGCGCGCCGTCCGAACGGCGCTCTTCCCGCGTCACGATCCGCGACATCGCGGAGCGCGCCGGCGTCTCCAAGGGCGCCGTCTCCTATGCGCTGAACGGACGGCCGGGCGTCTCCGACGAAACCCGGGAGCGGATCCTCGCGATCGCGAAGGAGCTCGGCTGGTACCCGAACCGCGCGGCGCGCGCGCTCTCGGCGGCACGGGCGGACGCGTGCGGGCTCGTGCTCGCGCGGCCCGCGCGGACGATCGCGCTCGAGCCGTTCTTCATGGAGTTCATCGCGGGCGTCGAGCTCGAGCTCGCGACCCACTCGATCGCCCTCACGATCCAGCTCGTCGGCGACGTGGACGAGGAGATCGCGGTGTACCGGCGCTGGTGGGGCGAGCACCGGGTCGACGGGGTCGCGATGGTCGACCTGCGCGTCGAGGATCCCCGGATCGAGGCGGTGAAGGCCCTCGGGCTCCCGGCGGTGATCGTCGGCGGACCGCTCGAAAACCACGTAATACCAGCGGTTTGGCACGACGAGGGTCAGGTCGTGGTCGAGGCCGTTCAGTACCTCGCCGCGCTCGGCCACACGCGCGTCGCGCACGTCACCGGCGTCGGAGAGTTCGTGCACACCACGCAGCGCGCGGAGGCGTTCCGGCGTGTGACGGACGAGCTGGGACTCGACGCGGAGGTCGTCGAGTCGGACTACTCCGCCGAGAGCGGCGCCCGGGCGACGCGGCGGCTCCTCTCGTCGCCACGGCGACCGACTGCGATCGTCTTCGACAGCGACCTGCTCGCGGTCACGGGCCTCGGGGTGGCGCAGCGGATGGGCCTCACGGTCCCCGACGACGTGTCGATCATCGGCTGGGACGACTCGCTGATCAGCCAGGTCGTGCACCCACCCCTGACGGCGATCACGCGGGACATCGAGGCGTACGGGGTCGCGGTCGCGCGCCACCTGCTCGCGGCGATCGAGCGGGAGCCTGTCGGCGACCTCGAGACAGAGGCCGGTGCGCTGACCACGCGGGGCAGCACGGCGCCTCCGCGGGATCGCGGTCCCGCCGTGCGGTGAACTACGCGAGGGCGATCCTGGGAATTCCGGTTGACACTTAACCGGATAAGTGATGAAGTGCGGGCGTGCGCTTGTTGACTCCGACGCCGGAGGCCCCGGATGGCTTCCTCGGGGACGGCGTGAGCCGTCCGTCGCGGGGCTGGCGTCGGCCGCTTTCTCGCTGCTCGGTAGGCGCAGCCGCAGCCGAGGTCAAAAGGAGGGAATGTCATGTCGAGCCGTAGGGCAAGAGGCGTCGGCGCGCTCGTCGCATTAGCGGCGTTCGCCGCGCTTGCGGCGTTGACGGCGGGTGGCGCCGGCGCCGGGGCGAACACGGTGGCCGCGTTGCCACGTGCGCAGACGCTGTACATGAGCGGGAACCAGTGGTCGCCGAACAACGACCTCAACCCCGCCAAGAACTGGGACTACATCACGGGGCTCGTCGGCTTCGCGTACGAGACGCCGTTCCGC
>DASSUT010000071.1:0-4164 GCA_035706725.1 Gaiella sp.
GCGGCCCGCGGGTTGGTCAACCTGAATGGACAGCTGGTGAGGAGCGCACGCGATCTGAGGCCGACGCGATTTAACTTCAAGATGGCGGTGACGTGCTCCGCGCCGCCGCAGATCATCGTCTGGAGCATGGCCCGCGACACGACGGCGCCGCCCGAGCGACAGAGCGGCTGAGCCCCTGAGGATTGCGTTCTATCGCGCCGCTGCGGTCGCCCGGGCTCGACGCTTGCCTGAGACTCTCACTGTCGCCCCACGCAAATAGCCCCGCCTGCGGGGCCGCGGACGCCGAGCGAGTAAACGATGCCGGGGACTAAACAGAATGCGGTCGCGCGTGATCGGTGAGGTGATGGGTCGGGGTCGAACACGGCGAGCGGTGGAGGTGCTGTACCGGGAGCGGTTTCCTCGGTTCGAGCAGGTCGCGCGCGCGATCGCTGGCGATCGGGAGCTGGCGCGCGAAGCGGTGCAGGACGGGTTCGCGGACGCGTGGCGATCTGCTGATCTGTACGAGGGCTCAGGCTCTGTCGAGGCGTGGGTGTGGCGGTGTGTCGTGAACCGGGCGAAGCGTGCGCGACGTGCGCCGGTGGAGCTGCTCGGCGAGCCACCGGACGTTGCCGCCAAGAACGGCTCGGGCGAGGACGAGAGCGGGCTGCGTACGAGGATCGCGGCTTTGCCGGAGCGGCAGCGGCTGGCGGTGTTCCTGCGCTACTACGCCGATCTGGACTACGCGGCGATCGCAGACGCGCTCGAGGTGGAGGTTGGAACGGTGTCGGCGACGCTCAATCAGGCGCATCGCAACCTGCGTGCGGAGTTGGCGAAGGAGGCGAGATGACGGCGATCGAGCTCGACCCGGTGCTTGCCGAAGGGCTCGCAAAGCTGGTGCCGCTCGACGAATCGGCACGGGGAGACTGGAGCGATGTCGAGCGGCGCGCGAACGCCCGAGCAGCTCGGCGGCGGGCGCCCCGGCTGCGGCTGGTGCTGGTCGCTCTCGCTCTCGTGGTGGCGTTCGCCCTGGTGGCGCCGGCGCTTGGGATCGACTTGCCCGTGCTCGACTTCTGGAAGGCGGAGAAGGCGCCGCCGCGGGTGGTCGAGGACTTTCGCTCGCTGACCGAGGGAGCTCCTGCGGGCATGGACCCGGAGGCGCTGCCGGGGGAAGCGCGCAAGGTGACGACCGCCGTGTTGAGCGACGGCCCGCACACGTTGTGGGTCGCGCCGACGCGAGCGGGTGGCTTCTGCCTCACCTGGACGAATGCCTCCGGCGGCTGCGACCAACTCGGCACGGTGCCGCTGAGCGTTACCTGGATGGCAGCGGGCCCTCTTCCCGCTCGTGAGCTTCGGCCCGAGCCGTCGCGCACGAGCTTCACGAGGGTTAGTGGATTCGCAAACGCCGATTACGTCCACTCGATCGAGCTTCGCTTCGCCGACGGAGACGTCGTCCGGCCGAACGTGAGCTGGGTCTCGGAGCCGATCGGCGCTGGCTTCTTCGTCTACGACCTGCCGCAGGCACGGAGGGCCTCAGGCCACGAGCTCATCGCGGTCGTGGCGCTCGACAGCAACGGGCAGATCGTTGCCGAGGACACCGGCCGTCCGAGCGAGTCGACCGGCAGCGCTCCGCCCGAGGCCATCGTCGACGAACGCACGGCCATAGCTCGAATCCGGACGCGGCACGGTGAGGCCCTCGTCTGGGAGGCGCCCACTCGTTACGAGGGCCGCTGCGCATGGCTCGAGTACGAAGGCCGCAGCCTCGCCTTCGTTCCCTGCATGCCGAAGGGCTACCCGTTCGGGGCGTTCGCGTTCCGCTTCGTGCCGACGGCGGACGACGTGCTCCTCGTCGGCTGGGTCCGAAACGACGTCGCAAGCGTGGAGGTCACGTTCGCGGACGGCGACCGTATCGTCGCCCACCCGCAAGACGGGTTCGTGCTCGTCGAGCTGCCGGCAGAGCATCTGGTGCGCGGGCGGGAGGCTCGCACGATCGTCTCGCGCGACATACTCGGCAGGCCGCTGCACGCGCCGTTTGACGTCAACGGCCTTGGTGGGGGGCGGTACCCGTGCCTTGCACCGCTGCCGCTCCACGGCACGCGCTCGGGTCCGTTTTGTCTGTAGCGGTGCCCCCGGTCGCAATCTGCCGCGTTACTTTCGTCGAGCTCGCACGAGAGTCAGGTGGTCGCCCCGGGTCAGGCGAAGGAGGTCGGTGATGCGCTGCGAGCGCTGTGACGGTGAGCTCGACCAGCGGTTCCGCTTCTGCCCGTGGTGCTCGGCGCCACAGCGCCTGAAGTTGGTCGCACATTTCCGTGGTGATCCGCTGATCGAGCGGCTGCCCGTGGGGTTGCGGGTGTCGCGGTATCTCGTCGCTCGACGGCATGTCCGGCTCAGCATCTGGGACGAGGAACGCGCCGTCGCGGCGGTCGCGCTCGAGGAGGGCGAGGCCGCCCGGCTCGCCTCGTTTCTCGCGCTGGGGGAACCGAGGCGGCGGCGGCGCTTTCGCGACGACGTGCGGGTCAGCGCGATCGCGCTTCGTCGCGAGCTGAGTCGCCGATGAACTCGCCGCTCCCGTGGTTGTAGCGGTGCCCAGGCATGAGGACACATCGACGTTACTTTCGGCGGGCTCGGACGAGAAGCAGGTGGTGGGCGACGTTCGCGAGCAGGCGTTCCGCCGTCACTACGACCGCATCTATCGCTATCTCCGGCACAGAACACATGACGATCACGAAGCCGAAGAACTGGCTCAGATGGTGTTCGTCGAAGCGGCCGCGCGGCTCGAGCAGTTCAAGCCTGGTGCGACGCCGGTGCTCGCCTGGCTGTACACGGTTGCGCAGCGTCGGCTGGTCGATCGGGCGCGTGTCGCGGCGCGTCGGCATGAGACGATCTCCGATCTCGACGCGGCACGGTTGGCGCCGGTCGACGATCTCGACTTCGGGGTCGACGTGGCGCGTGCGATCGGTGACGCGTTGCGACGGTTGCCGGAAAAGCAGCGGCAGGTCGCGGTGATGAAGCTGCTCGAGGGACGCTCGTGGGCGGAAGTCACCGAGCGCGTGGGCGCGAGCGAGGCGGCGTGCAAGATGCGGTTCGCTCGGGCGCTTGAGGCGCTGCAGGCAGATCTCCATCGGCAGGGGATTGCGCCGTGAGGACCGTTGCGCCGGGCGCGCTCCTTGATCTCGAGGTTGTCGAGCTGCTCTCTGACCGGCCCGATCTGCTTGCGATCGCGGACGCGGTCGCCGCCACGCAACGGACGCAGCTGGAGCGTCGGTCGGGACGCCTGCCGGTGCGACTCGTTGCTGTCGCCGCCGTCTTGGGGGTGGCGGTGGCGGTTGCGCTCGTCTCCCCGTGGAGCGGTCGTGGTGGGTTGGTCGACCGGGCGCTGGCCGCAATCGGCTCGGGCGAGGTGATCCACGTCGTGGAGACCGCGGAGATTCCCGGCGCGTCGGTGGTGGATCTGCGGACGGGCGCCGAGTCGCCGGTCGAGCACACCACCGAGATCTGGTTCGACGGCGAGCGGGGTCTGCTGCGATCGGTTCAGCGGATCGGGGACACCGTGACGATCGAGACGCTCGAGACGCCGCAAGGCGCCTGGACGCAGGCGGGGCGCGTCTATACCTGCGCGTGGATTGCCGCGCACCCGGTCGAGGCGACGAAAGCGCGGGTCAGCTGCGACGCGAGCGGCAAGAACGGAACGACGCCCCGGCAGATCTCGGAGCCGCGGCCCTCGCTGACGCCGGCGCTGGCAGGGTTCGTGACCGGCTACCGCGAGGCGCTGGAGAGCGGTGAAGCCACACGCGACGGCTCGGGTCTGCTCGATGGTCGGAGAGTCGAATGGCTGCGCTTCGCGATCGCCGGGCGTACGAGCACCCCCGGGCATGTCGAGCGCGTCGCCGTCGACGCCACGACGCTCGAGCCCGTGCGGGTGGAGACGCTCGCCGACGGCAAGACGATCGACGCGGCGACAATCTCGGTCGCCGAGACGCTCCCGCGCAAGAACGTCTCGTTCCAGCGACCAAAGCTGGTGCCTCCCGGAACCGAGCCCGTCTCGGGCCGCGACACGAACGAGCAAGAGGTCTCACTCGGGCAGGCCGACAAAGCGCTCGACGGGCGGCTGCTCGGTCTGGGGGACTCGTTCGAGGGGCTGCCACTCGGCGACGTGACGGTGAGCACGATCGTCTCCGGCTACGGCCC